>JAZLLU010000001.1:0-86784 GCA_045598285.1 Lachnospiraceae bacterium
CCAGACTCAATGAGGGAAATTAAGAAATAGCCACAAATCATTAAATATAGATAATTTTGTTGCACATTTTCATAAGAAATAGTTTGATTTTCACCACATATTTATCTAAAGCTTATATTGTGTTGCACATTTTTTAATTTATTTTTTGTAAACGTGCAACAAAAAGATTGCTATTAAAAGATTTGTGGTGAAAAGCCTTTGTAACAGAAAGATTCTGTGCAACAAAAAAATTGCTATTAAAAGATTTGTGGTGAAAAGCCTTTGTAACAGAAAGATTTTGTGCAACAAAAAACAATGTTTCAATAAATTTGTTGCACACATTAAACCAAGGCGGCTGGCGGACATAAGTGTTTTGGTCAGCCGGTGCAAGCCGGCGAATCGGCGCAAAGGAAACTTCTATAGAGAAAAAATATTTCGACGAAATTCATATTTGAAGGTGTCATTGATTGAATTGGAATGATTTTTTATAGAAAACTCTTGATGGGATTTGGGAATGTGCATTGTATTGAAAAAAGTACACAAAAATGATAAAATATCATACAAGATGGGGGCAATTGAACTTTTTTAAAACTACAATCAGGACATAAATAGTTGCCCATAAAATTAGTGTAAATGCACTACAAGAATAAGTAGCATGAAATATTATGGAGGTGCGTATGGCACAAGAAGTAATTAACAATATAAAAGAGGCGGAACTTAAAGCGAAAGAGATTGTTCAAAATGCCGAAAAAGAAAGACAAGGCATTTTGGATAAAGCGGCTGAAGATGGTAAAGCTTTGAAAGAAGAAATTCTAAGCAAAGCTAAGGCACAAGCCAAAAAAGATTTAGAAAAAATTGAGGCTACGAGCGAAGCTGCTATGAATGATGCTGAAAAAAATGCTAAAGCTATTATCGAACAATTCGAAAAAAATGCTAACGCAAGGAAAGAAGAAGCTATTAAAGCAGTGATTGAAACAATCGCGTAAATTACTTTCGTAACATAAGGAGGCTTAAAAATGGCTGTACTCGCCATGAAAAAAATAAGCATATGCGGTCTTAAAAAAGATAGAAAAGCCATCATGGAGAAAATCCAAAGAGAAGGCGTTATCGAGGTGCAAGACTTTGTTGCTGAAGATGAAATATTCAGCAAACAGCCTATGCCTATTTCCAACTCAGAATTTGAACGTAATATTCATGATGCGGAAGCAGCACTAGATGTGCTAAATACTTACAATCTTGAAAAGAGTGGACTTCTTGCATCATTTAAGGGAAGAGATGTCATTGAAATAGAAAAATATGACAACTTCAAAAATAACTACACAAAAGTAGCATCAACAATCTCAAAAATTTTATCTCTAGCAAAAGAAGTAGCAGAGAAAAAAGCTGAGATTGTAAAAAATAAACAGCAAATAGAGATGCTTGTTCCATGGGAAGAACTTGATATACCGTTTAATTTCCAAGGCACAGAAAAAACATCTGCTTTTATAGGTGCGCTTCCAGGTGAGTGGTCGCTTGATTCAATCTATGAGAGCTTGGCAGATTGTTTGCCAATTGATGTAAATATAATTAGTACAACTAAAAACCAAACATGTATCCTTGTTATCAGCCATATTGACAACAAAGAAAATGTTAATGCAGCCCTTAGAGGTATCGGCTTTTCATATCCATCAGTTGATATAGCAGTTGCTCCTAGCGAAGGAAAAGCACAGCTCCTTAAAGCTATTGAAAAACTCGAAAATGAAATAGCAAATTTAGAAGAAAAAATAAAATCATTTGAAAGCCAAAGAGCTGATATTAAATTTATGGCAGATTACCAAGCAATAAGAGCAGAAAAATATGCAGTAACAAACAACCTGCCACAATCTGAACATACATTTATTCTTACGGGATATATTCCGGAAATTTATATAAAAGATATAGAAGAAACTTTAGACGGTTTTGCAGTAACGATTGATACTGAAGAAGTTTCAGAAGATGAGGAAGCTCCAGTTGTGCTCAAGAACAATGCATTCTCAAGCGCTGTTCAAGGAGTTGTTGAATCTTATGCACTTCCAGCCAAAGGCGAAGTAGATCCGTCATTCCTTATTTCACTTTTCTACTTTGTCTTTTTCGGATTTATGCTTGCTGACGCAGCAATCGGACTATTAATAGTATTTGGAGCTGGAATGCTTTTACTATTAAACAAGAACATGGAAAAAGGATTAAAGAACAATGTAAAACTATTTATGTTCGGTGGCGTAAGCGCTATGTTTTTCGGTGTTCTTTTTGGAAGTTACTTTGGAGATGTAATAACCTCTGTATCAGGCAACTTCTTTGGCAAAGCAATAATAGTAAAACCTTTGTGGCTTGATATGACATCAAACCCAATGACAGTTTTAACACTTGCACTTTGTATGGGCCTTATACATATCTTTACTGGTATGGCTGTGGGCGCATATCAATATATAAAAAAGAAAGATTACATGTCTCTCATCTTTGGAGTTCTTATCTGGTATGTAATCTTAATCGGACTTGTTGTTAAATGCCTTTCGATGCAGATGATTATGGATATCCTCTTAGGAGGAAGAAAACCACTTCTTTCAGCACAGGCAGGAACAGTAGGACTTATAGCTGCAGGCGTTGGAGCACTCGTGGTAATTGTAATGGGCGAGTTTAATACAAAGAATTGGCCAAAAAGATTACTTAAAGGTGCTTATGCAGTTTATGGAATCACAGGATATCTTTCAGATTTACTTTCTTACTCAAGACTTTTAGCGTTAGGACTTGCAACAGGTGTTATCTCATCAGTTGCAAATATGATTGGTACAATGTTTGGAAGCGGAGTAGGAGGAGTAATCGTATTCATTATTGTATTCATAATTATCAACGCAATTAATATTGGTATTAATACGCTTGGTGCTTATGTACACACCAATCGTTTGCAATACGTAGAGTTCTTCAGTCGTTTCTATGAAGGCGGCGGAAGACCTTTCGAACCATATAGTGTAAAAACAAAATATTATAAATTTAAGGAGAACTAAAAATGATTGAATTCTTACAAGCAAACATGGGCACAATTTTTTCCTTACTAGGTGCAGCGTTAGCAGTTGGTCTTGCTGGTGCAGGAAGTGCACGTGGCGTAGGTGTAGCAGGTGAGGCCGCAGCAGGCGTTATCGCTGAAGATCCAGGAAAATTCGGTAAAGTAATGGTACTCCAATTGCTTCCAGGTACACAAGGAATCTACGGACTTATCATTGGGTTTATCACTTTATCACAAACAGGTATTTTAGGTGGAGATGCAAACATCTCTATAGCTAAAGGCTTAGTATTCCTTTGCGCATGCCTTCCTATTGCAATCGCTGGTTACTTCTCAGCAATTGGTCAAGGAAAAGCTTCTGCAGCAGCTATCGGAGTTGTAGCTAAAAAACCAGATCAGTTTGGTAAAGCAATGATTTTCCCTGTTATGGTTGAAACATACGCAATCCTTGCACTTCTTGTTTCAATCCTTGCTATCACAGGAGCAGCAAACGTAGCATTCTAATTAAGGAGTTTTTAAGATGAGCGGACTTGAAAAAATCTTAGAACATATTAATAACGATGCCACTGAGAGCGCAAACAAGTTGATTGAAGATGCAAAGAATAAAGCTGAAGGTATCTTAAACACAGATAAAGAAGAAGCAAAAAGACTTGAAGCCAATATCAAAAAGCAGGCGGAACATGATACGGCAGCAGCTCAAAAGCGTATTCAATCAACAGCTGAGCTAAAAGAAAAGAGAATGGTTTTAGAAGCAAAACAAAAAGAGATTGATAGTGTGCTTAAAGAAACTATTGATTATCTTGATAAGTTGGATGATAAAACATATTTCGGAATAATTTCTTCTATGCTTAAGCGTTACGCAACAAATCAGGAAGGCGTTATTAAATTTGCAGCCAAAGATATGAAAAGACTTCCAAAGGAGATTGAAAAAGAAGCCCAAAGTCTTCGTTTGGAAATTTCAAAAGAACCGACAAATATCTGCGGCGGATTTATTTTAGTATATGGAGACATCGAAGAAAATTGCAGCTTCGATGCTTTAATCAGTGCTTCACATGAAGAACTACAAGACAAAATCGGACAGATACTGTTCAGCTAACAAATAGAAAGGAGCGGAAAAAATGGCAGATGAGTTGTTAAACGATAAATTATTAGATGACGAATTGTTACCTGATGATTTGTTTACATCCCAGGTCGCACAAATCCGTGCCAAAGAGAATACGCTACTTACTGATCAGGCCTTGAATAACCTTCAAAGTTTAGAACGTTATTCAGAATGTATTCAGTTCCTTCTAGATAAGGGCTGGGGTCCGACACCTAAGAATTCACCTGAAGAGTTACTTACACTTGAGCGTGAAAGAATGTGGGAAGAAGTTAGAAAACTTTGTGGCGATAAGGCCTTAGAACAATTTAAGATTTTTAGATTTCCTGCAGATTATCACAACTTAAAAGTTGCTCTTAAGGAATCTTACATACAAAAGCAAGTTCCAAATGTGTACAAAGACGGAGGCACAATCGAGATTGAAACAATCAGAAGATGTGCTATGGATAATGATTTTGCAGCACTTCCAATTGCAATGATGAGAGCAGCCACAGAAGCTAGAGAAGTTCTTTTCCATACAGGAGATTCTCAGCTTTGCGACGTAATAATTGACAAGGCTGCACTTAGTGCGATGTATGAGGCGGGCAAAGCATCAGATAATAAATTGCTTAAAGACTACGCTGAATTTAAGTGTGCTGCAGCAAATATAAATATTGCAATAAGAGCTTGTAAGGCTAATAAAGATACAGATTTTCTAAATAGAGCTTTTGTTCCATGCGATAGCATAAGTGTGCAAAAGATTGTTTTAGCAACTAGAAATGGGCTTGACTCTATTTATGAATATTTAGAGACAACCCAATATCAAGATGCGATTGGAGCTATTAAAGAAAGCCCAGCAGCTTTTGATAGATGGTGCGACAATCGTATGATGAAAGTTATAGCACCACAAAAATATAATGCATTTACGATTTCACCTATTGCAGCTTATTTAGTAGCAAAAGAAAACGAGATGAAATCAGTTAGAATAATTCTTTCAGGAAAACTTAATGATCTTCCTGAAGAAAAAATAAAAGAAAGGTTGAGGAAGTCATATGTATAAGATAGCAGTAATAGGCGATAGAGATTCGATATATGGCTTTGCAACACTTGGCCTTGAAACTTTTCCAGTTACAACAAAGGAGGAAGCTCAAAGGACTTTCCACGAACTTGCTGTGACTGACTATGCAATTATCTATATAACAGAAAAGTTGTATAAAGAAATTGAAGAAACAGTAGAAAAACAACAAGGACACAAATTTCCTGCAATAATCCAAATCCCTGGTGTTTCGGGAAACACTGGAAACGGAATGGCTAGCGTTAAAAAGTTAGTTGAGCAGGCAGTTGGTTCAGATATAATTTTTAACGACAAATAGTTACAAGAAAGGCATTGGTAGAAACTATGAGTAAAGGTACAATCAAAAAAGTTGCCGGACCATTGGTTATCGCTACAGGCATGAGAGATGCAAACATGTTCGACGTTTGCCGTGTTAGCGAGCAAAGACTTATCGGCGAGATTATCGAGATTCACGGTGATGAAGCTTCAATCCAGGTTTACGAAGAAACATCTGGATTAGGACCTGGTGAGCCAGTTGAATCTACAGGAGCAGCACTAAGTGTAGACTTAGGCCCTGGACTTATCGGAAGTATTTACGACGGAATTCAAAGACCGCTTGTAAAGATTATGCAAATGAGTGGAAACAATTTGCAACGCGGTGTTGAAGTTCCTTCATTAGACAGAGAAAAGAAATGGACATTCGTTCCAACTGCTAAAGTTGGCGATGAAGTTGGACCATGCGATATTATCGGTACAGTAAAAGAAACACCAATCGTTGAACAACGTATTATGATTCCAAATGGAATTGAAGGGAAAATTGTTGATATAAAGAGTGGCGAATTTACTGTAGAAGAAACTATCGCAACTGTTGAAACAACAAACGGCGAAAAGAAAGAAATCGCTATGATGCAAAAATGGCCAGTACGTGTTGGTCGTCCTTATAAGGAGAAACTTTCTCCAACAATGCCTTTAGTAACAGGACAAAGAGTAATAGATTGCCTCTTCCCAATTGCAAAGGGTGGTACAGCAGCTATCCCAGGACCTTTCGGTTCAGGAAAAACTGTAACACAGCACCAATTAGCAAAATGGGCAGAAGCTGACATAGTAGTTTATATCGGATGTGGTGAACGTGGAAACGAAATGACAGACGTTCTTAATGAGTTCCCAGAACTTAAAGACCCTAAGACAGGATACTCATTAATGGAAAGAACAGTACTGATTGCAAACACATCAGATATGCCTGTTGCAGCTCGTGAAGCTTCTATCTATGTAGGTATCACAATTGCTGAATACTTTAGAGACATGGGCTACTCAGTAGCACTTATGGCAGACTCAACAAGCCGTTGGGCTGAGGCCTTAAGAGAAATGTCTGGTCGTCTAGAAGAAATGCCAGGTGAAGAAGGTTACCCAGCTTACCTAGGTTCACGTCTTGCACAATTCTACGAAAGAGCTGGCCGCGTAATTTCTAACGGACTTAATCCTAGAGAAGGAGCACTCTCAGTTATCGGAGCTGTTTCTCCTCCAGGTGGAGATATTTCAGAACCTGTATCACAGGCAACACTTCGTATCGTAAAAGTTTTCTGGGGATTGGATGCGAACTTAGCTTATAAACGTCACTTCCCAGCTATTAACTGGCTTACAAGTTATTCACTTTATACAACGGAAATGGGACCTTGGTTTGATGAAGCAGTAAAGGGACCATGGATGGAAGACAGAGGACGTATGATGAAACTTTTAAGTGACGAAGCAGCCTTAGAAGAAATCGTACAGCTTGTAGGTATGGACGCACTTTCATCACCAGACAGATTAAAGATGGAAGCAGCTCGTTCAATAAGAGAAGACTTCTTACACCAAGATTCATTCCATGAGATTGATACATACACAGAACTCGACAAACAATATCTTATGATGAAACTTATCTTAGCTTACTATGACGAAGCCCTTGCAGCATTAGAAAAAGGCGCTGACATAGAAAACTTAGTAAACTTAGAAGTAAGAGAAAAAATTGGTAGATATAAATATACAACTCACGATCGAATTGAAGGTGAGTTCGAAGCAATAGTAGCTGAACTTAAAAATGAAGTTGCAAACTTATTAAACAAGGAGGACTAAGAAATGCCAAAAGAGTATAAAACAATTCAGGAAATAGCAGGTCCTCTTATGCTCGTACAGGGCGTTGAGGGAGTTACCTATAACGAACTTGGAGAAATAGAACTTGCAAACGGAGAAACAAGACGTTGTAAAGTTTTGGAAATTGATGGAACTAACGCAATGGTTCAGCTTTTTGAAAACTCAACAGGAATCAACCCACAAGAAAGCAAGGTTAGATTCTTAGGAAGAGCTATGGAGCTTGGAGTTTCCGAGGACATGCTTAGCCGTGTATTCGACGGCCTTGGCAGACCAATAGATGGTGGCCCGGAAATCCTTCCAGAAAAGAGAATGGACGTTAACGGACTTCCAATGAACCCAGCAGCTAGAAACTATCCTCAAGAATTTATTCAAACAGGCGTTTCAGCAATCGATGGACTTAACACATTGGTACGTGGACAAAAGCTTCCTATTTTCTCAATGTCAGGTCTTCCACATGCAGAGCTTGCAGCTCAGATAGCTCGTCAAGCAAAGGTTAGAGGAACAGATGAGCAGTTCGCCGTTGTGTTCGCAGCAATGGGTATCACTTTCGAAGAAGCAAACTTCTTCACAAACTCATTTACTGAAACAGGTGCAATTGACAGAACAGTTATGTTCGTAAACCTTGCAAATGACCCAGCCGTAGAAAGACTAGCTACACCTAAGATGGCACTTACGGCAGCAGAATACTTAGCATTTGACAAAGGAATGCATGTGCTTGTTATCCTTACAGATATCACTAACTACGCTGACTCACTTCGTGAAGTATCAGCAGCCCAAAAGGAAGTTCCAGGACGAAGAGGTTATCCAGGATACATGTACACAGACCTTGCAACAATATATGAAAGAGCAGGACGTCAAGCAGGTAAGACAGGATCAATCACAATGATTCCAATCCTTACTATGCCAGAAGATGATAAGACTCACCCAATCCCTGACCTTACAGGATATATCACTGAGGGCCAAATTATGCTTAGCCGTGAGCTTTACCGTCAAGGCGTTATGCCTCCAATAGATGTACTCCCTTCACTTTCACGTTTGAAAGATAAAGGTATCGGCGAAGGAAAGACTAGAGTAGACCATGCCAACACAATGAACCAGCTCTTTGCTGCTTATGCTCGTGGTAAGGAAGCAAAAGAACTTATGGTCGTTTTAGGTGAGGCCGCACTTACACAAATGGATAAACTTTATGCGAAGTTTGCAGACGAGTTTGAAAAACAATATGTATCGCAAGGCTTCGATGCAAACAGAGATATTGAAGAGACATTAGACTTAGGTTGGGAATTGCTTAGAATTCTTCCACGTAGTGAACTTAAACGTATTAAGGATGAATTTCTTGATAAATACTACGACGCAAAATAGGAGAAAACATGGCAACTAAAAAACAAGTTAATCCTACCCGTATGGAGCTAACAAAACAAAAGAAAAAGTTAGCAACAGCAGTAAGGGGACATAAATTACTTAAGGATAAACGAGACGAATTAATGCGTCAGTTCTTAGAACTCGTACGCGAAAATAAAGAGTTAAGAGAAAAAGTCGAAGAAGGCATTAAAAAAGCCAATAAAGACTTTGTTTTAGCGCGTGCTAGTATGGAAGATGAGGAAGTAAACGCAGCCTTTATGGCGCCGCGTCAAAGCGTAACCTTAGAAGCAACAATTAAAAACGTAATGAGCGTAGAAGTGCCAGTGTTCGAATACAGAACGAAAACAGCAGATGAAAACGATATCTATTCATACGGATATGCTTTTACATCAAGCGATTTAGACGGAGCCGTTGCATCACTTTCAGAAGTTATGCAAGACATGCTTCGGCTCGCCGAGGTAGAAAAGAGTTGCCAACTTATGGCAGCAGAGATTGAAAAGACAAGACGCCGTGTTAATGCGCTAGAGCATGTTATGATTCCAACAGCACAAGAAAATATAAAATACATTCAAATGAAACTCGACGAAAATGAGCGAAGCACACAAATCAGACTTATGAAAGTTAAAGATATGATGCTTGAAGAAGCTCACCACTACAAAGAAAAAATGAATGCATGAAATTTATATCTTGGAATGTTAACGGAATAAGAGCATGTGTACAAAAAGGCTTTTTAGATTTCTTTAACGAAATAGATGCCGACATATTTTGTTTGCAAGAAACAAAAATGCAAGAAGGCCAGTTAGAACTTGACCTTCCAGGCTATTATCAATATTGGAACTATGCAGATAAAAAGGGCTATTCTGGAACAGCCCTTTTTACGAAGGAAAAACCAATAAATGTTACTTATGGGTTAGGCATAGATGAACATAATCACGAAGGCAGATTAATAACGGCCGAGTTTGAGGACTTTTATTTTATAACTGTCTACGTTCCTAACTCTGGAGACGAATTAAAACGTTTAGATTATCGTATGAAATGGGAAGATGACTTCTTAAAGTATATAAAGAAGTTAGATAAGAAAAAACCAGTTATATATTGTGGAGACTTAAACGTTGCTCACAAAGAAATAGATCTTAAAAATCCAAAGACAAACCATCACAATGCTGGCTTTACTGACGAAGAAAGAGGAAAGATTAGCAAGGTTTTAGATAGCGGATTTATCGATACATTCAGACATTTCTATCCTAATCAGGAGCAAATTTATTCCTGGTGGTCATACCGCTTCCATGCAAGAGAAAATAATTCCGGATGGAGAATTGATTATTTTATCGTATCAGAAAGATTAAAAGAAAGATTAGTGAACGCAAAAATCCACACCGAAGTTTTTGGCTCAGACCATTGCCCGGTTGAATTAGAGTTAATATGTAATTCCTAAAAAAATAAATTTAAGCTCGATTTACTATTATAGTAGACAAAAGTGGCATATTAGAGTAAAATATGACAATAAAACGACAAAGGTGGCGTATTAAATGGCTAAACTAAACATTAAAGAATATCAAAAGCTTATAGGAACAAGGATAAAGCAATATCGAGTTAATTCAGGGTTATCGCAAAAAGATTTGGAATACAAATCCGGAGTTTCTATGCGGAGCATATCTAGATTAGAGCAAGGTGCATCAGTTCAACTTGAAAGTCTAATAAAAATTTTATTAGCGCTTAATCTCGAACAAAATCTAGAAATGTTGATACCAGACCAAACAAAGCGCCCTTCTTTTTACCTAAACAAAAATACAGAACCTAGAAAACGAGTAAGTAAAAAAACAAAAACCAACACTCAATTCAAATGGGGAGATGAAGAATAAATGAACACAACAGCGGAAGTATATTTATGGGGAACCAGAGTTGGAATTATTCACCAAGAATTAGATAAACCGTATGCGTCATTTGAATACGATAAAAATTTTATAGAAAGCGGAATAGAAATTTCGCCAATAATGATGCCATTAAATAATATAGTTTACGAGTTTCCGTCTCTTTCAGGAGAACCGTTTTTTGGTCTGCCAGGATTAGTTGCAGATTCTTTACCTGACACATTTGGAAATAAGGTAATAGAACAATGGTTGTCAAAGCAAGGAAAATCAATCGAAGATTTTACAGCAATAGATAGGCTTTGTTATACAGGCAAAAGAGGAATGGGCGCACTTGAATACGTTCCATCATCTTTCGAAATCGGAAACATAGACGAAAATATTAATGTGTCCGAGATGGTCAAGTTTGCCTCCGATATCTTAAGTCAAAGAGAAACAATTACACTAAGAGCACAAGAGAAATTAACATATTCGCAATTAGTGCAGGTAGGAACATCTGCTGGAGGAGCAAGAGCGAAGGCTTTAATTGCATGGAACGAAAAGACAAATGAAATTCGCTCCGGCCAAATAGATTTAGACAAAGATTTTGATTATTGGCTTATGAAGTTTGACAATGTTGAAAAAAATGGAGATCATGGAATTGAAGATATCCCAGAATACACATTGATAGAATATGCATATTATAAGATGGCTTTGGCAGCAGGTATCAATATGAGCGAGTGCAGAATTTATTCATGCGCTGGCAAGAATCATTTTATGACAAAACGATTTGACCGAGTTGATGGAAAAAAGGTTCACATGCAATCTTTAGGAGCTTTGGCACACATAAGTTATAACGAACCAAGGTTGTGTAGCTATGAGATGGCAGCAGCATACATGAAAGGAATAAATCTTCCTGCTAAAGATATAGAACAATTTTTTGCACGCATGGTTTTTAATTGTTTAGCAGTTAATCAAGATGATCATGTTAAGAATGTTTCTTTTCTTATGGACAAAAGCGGACAATGGAGATTGGCACCCGCTTATGACGTGACGTATTCTTTCAATAAAACTAATAGATGGTTAAGCGCTCATCAAATGACTATTAATAATAAAAACAGCAATATAGAATTGGATGATTTATTGAAAGCAGGAGAGAAGATGGAACTTAAAAAGAAAAAATGCCAAGACATAATATTGCAAGTAAGTACTGCTGTTAATGATTTTGAAAAGTATGCAAAGGCAGCCAGAATAAAAGAAAAAACATATTCAGATATAAAGAAGATCCTAAAGAAAAACAGCATCTAAAACGTTCTAAATATTCATACAATGCATAACAGATATGCAAATTAAGAATTAAGAGAATTCATAAAACAGTCGTATAATTAAAAGTAATTATATGGCTGTATTTTTGTACAAAAATCTATACAAAACAGCATAAAAATAAAATAGAGAATATATATGGAGGAAACACATGAAAAAATTATTTAAGCGTTTCGGTGCAATGTTCATTGTCGTAGCAATGCTCGTTGCAATGATTCCAATGACAGTATTGGCAGCGGATCCAACAGGTAAGGTTTATTTCGACCTTAATTATAAGGATGCGCCTACTGGCGAAATAAAAAATGTTAAAGAGGGTACTTTTTTTGTTACCTATTATTATGTAGAAACGCCAACAACTCCACAGCGTGAAGGTTATAGTTTTGTTGGATGGTATAAAGATGCTACTGGGAATCAAGAGGTTGATAAAACCCTTTCTGGACAACCAGTAGTTTCTAAAGATGACAAGGATAAGAATATTACTTATTATGCTAAATGGCAAGAAGATGCATTTTATTTCAAAACAACTAAATTAGTTGAAGATGCACAACAAAAGATTGATAGTACTTCATCGGTAATTAGATTGTTACATGGCCAAGATGAACAAGAATTTACTTGCGTTGTTAATGGCACATCAATACCATCAGGGGATGACGGTAGCTTAAAAATTGAAGAATTAAAGATTAATGGCAAAGCAGTTTTTAATAAGAATGATTATTTCACAGTTGTGGATACTAATGTTCCAGCCAAAACAATTGAAATTGAAAAAAGAACAGGCGTATATGTTGATGATACAGCGTGGAAAACAGAAGAAACTGTAAGCAGTGGAAATGAATTAGTTGTTTATGGTAATGATGGCCAAGTTAAGAAAATTATGTATATTGCACAAGATGGTAGCCAGGAAATTGAAAAAAAGAATGTTACATCTTACCCAGTACCAGACGGAACATATACTCTTTCTTATAACGAGTCCCAGAGCAAAGTTACATTAACAAAGGTACATAACTATGCTACTATTACAGAACCAGGTATGGCTTCAGACCTTAAATATACTGGAGATCCTCAAGATTTAATTAAAACTGCTGCAGTACCAACAAATGGCACGGCTAGGTATGCTGTAGTAACAAGAACTTCACGTGGCGAACCAGTTAGCCCAGAAGCTGAAGATTGGACTAACGAAATAGCTGATATTACAGGAATAAATGCTGGCACATATTATGTTTGGTATTACGCTGCTGCCACAACAGACGGCTATGAAGATTCAATACCAGCATATATGAGCGTTACAATTGCAAAAAAAGAATTACCTGTACCAACTCCAACATATGTATATGATGGAACAGATAAAACAGGTTTTGATTTTGAAAACAAGCCATATAGACAAGGTCTTTATCCATGGGGAGGTACAAATACAGCTAAAGATGCTGATACATACGAAGTTCTCCTCGTATTAGAAAACACAGACAATTATAAGTGGGAAAATTCTAGTGGCGATTGGGATATATATAGAGAAGCAACATGGACAATCACTCAAAGAGAAGCAAAAGGAACAGATTTTGAATGTACAGTTCCTACTGGTGATGCTTTAAACTATGATGGCCAAGATAAAGTAGCAGAAGTTAGCCTAGCAGCCCCATTAGAAAATCCAGGAACCATTACAGTTACATATGAAAACAGCAAAGGCGAAGAAGTTCTTCATCCATATCTTCCAGGCAAATACTTCGTATATGCACAAGTTGCAGGTGGAGATGGTACTAATTTCGAGAGCAATGTTAAGCCTGTACGTGTAGGAAGATTTACAGTTAACGATGTAGAAGTTGTTGAAGGTGATAAGGGCGTGTTCGTAGAAGGCTCTGACAAGACACTTACATTCAAAGCAAACGGACCGTTTGATGAGCAATCATTCAAAGAACAAGACAAAGGTCGTACTTTTAACGGTATCACAGTTGATGGATTTTCAGTAGATCCAAACGCTTACACAGTTAAAGAAGGTAGCACAGTTGTAACATTAAGCAATGATTACCTTAAGACATTAAGAGCTGGTGAGCATACAATTGTATTCGTATATGACAATTCTAATGTTTTAGCAGAAGCAACATTTACAGTACAAGCAGCTGAATCACCAAAAACAGGCGATACAAATACATCATTCCTTTGGATTATATTAGCATCATTAGCATTTGTTTCATTAGTTGCTGGTGCATACAAGTTCATCGGTTCTGATATCTAATCAAATAATTAGTTAATCTAATTACTATAAGATGGCTCCGAAAGGGGCCATCTTTTTTCGTGAGTGAAAATACTAATATTGTAAGAACAATAATTAAAACGATTTTCACTAGACTTTCCATCCGTCTAAGAACACAAACTAGACTTTTCATCCGTCTAAGAACACAAACCAGACTTTCCATCCGCTTGCAACATCAAAAAAAATGTCGTATATTAGTAAAGCACACTCGTGCACCGAGCGACTCGCTCAAATCTGGCAGCTTCTGCCAAAACCTCAATGTTTATTGTTGACACCAAATATGACACCAAATATAATAAAGGAGGATTTTTATGTCTAGGTGGGATAAATTGCTTTATAAACTTAAAAGCAGTTCTAAAGAATTTAGATTTGATGAGCTTAGAAAAATTTTAGAACATTATGGATATAAAATGACAATGCCCAAAAGTGGAAGCAGTCATTATACATTTAGAAAAGATGGCTGCCAACCAATTACTATTCCAAAACATAAAGCTATTAAAAAAGTTTATGTTGAAATGGTGAGGGATATTGTTGAAAAGGAGGAAGGACATGAAAACTATTGATGAATATTTGAAACTACCATATAAGATGGAGTTGTTTCCTGATACTGAGGAGGGTGGATATGTGGCTTCTTTCCCAGATCTGCCAGGATGTTTAACTGTTGGCGACACATTAGAAGAAGTGTATCAAAATGCTATGGATGCAAAAAGAGCATGGTTAGAAGCAGCAATTGAAGATGGCGTTTCAATCTATGAGCCAAATAATTTAGATGATTATTCTGGACAATTTAAATTGCGTTTGCCAAAGAGTTTACATCGTTCTCTAGCAGAAAATTCAAAAAGAGAAGGCATTAGCATGAATCAATATTGTGTTTACCTTTTATCCAAAAACGACGCTAAACAAAATAATTAAACATTTCCCTGCATAAGGTGGATGTGAAGGGCTTGAAAAAAGTTTAAAAAAGTTTACACATTTTGTTACAAATATGTTACAATAATATTACAAGAAATTTCGGGAGTAAGTAACATGAAAAAAACAAGAACGATTTTTGCGACTATAATTGCAGTATTGTTAGTAGTATCTGGGCTTACTGCTTGTGGTCAGGGCAAAGGTCAGACAACAAAGAAAAATGGTAAAGCAGGCCATTTTGTTATCGCAACAGATAAAGATTTTTCACCTTTCGAATTTAAGGATGAAAATGGAAATACAATAGGTTTTGATATTGACATTTTAGAAGCTATTGCTAGTGACCAAAAGTTTACTTATGAACTTAAAGTTGTTGGATGGGATGCTGCTGTTGATGCATTGCAAAAGAAATCGAATTCAATTGATGGAATGATTGCAGGTGCGTCAATCACAGAAGAGAGAAAGGGCGCTGGATGGATTTATTCTAACGGATACTTTACTGCAACTCAGTGCGTTTTTGTGAAGGGAAAATCGGAAATAAAAGGATTTGAGGACCTTAAAGAAAAAGTTGTGGGTGTGGTTGATACAACTTTAGGCGCAAAATACGCTGAAGAAGTAAAGGGAACCTACGGATTTGAAGTCAAAACTTATGAAAGTTATTCGGCTATTTATGATGCTGTAGAAAAGGGCGAAGTTGTTGCCGGATTTGGCGATACACCAGCTGTTTCTTATGAGATAACCAATAATGGACGCAAACTAAAAACTCTTAAAGAAACGGAAAATAGCGGTCTTGAATATGGCTTTGTAATAAGTAATCCTGAAAAACAAAACTTACTAGACTTATTCAATGCCGGTTTGGAAAATATTAAGAAAAACGGCACATATAACAAGATTTACGCTAAGTATTTTGGAGAGACTGAAACAGAACCTGAAACAACAACAGCGCCTTCAGAAGCCGAATCAGAAACTGAGGCACCGCCAGAAGAATAACTAGGTAAAAACTCGTAGAAAACGAGAAAAACAAAATAGAAAAAAACAAAAACATAGCTACCTTTTAGGTAGCTATGTTTTTTATGTTCTAAAAATTTTGAACATCAGTCCAACTTGTCTATTTCAGCAGCAGAAAGCCCACCTTTGTTATATCTTTCGATGAGCGCCTTAATCTTATTCGATGGATCTAATAGGTCACTGATAGAGGCGTCGTGATTAAGGGTGTCAATAATAAATGAAATATACTTTGACATATCAACATTAATATAGTATTCCTTCTCCAAAAGTTCTGGTGTCTGATAAGTCAAGTTGGTGGTTAGCACACGATCGAATAAGCCTTCTTCGTATGCTTTGTCAAATTTATCAAGGCCTTTTGTAAATAAACCGAATGTGGAGAAAATAAACACTCGTCTTGCGCCACGTGATTTTATGTCCTTAGCAGTGTCAATCATACTTCCGCCGGAAGCAATCATATCGTCACAAACGATTACATCTTTGCCTTCGATAGAAGGACCAAGATATTCATGAGCAACAATAGGGTTAGCCCCATTAACAACTTGAGAGTAATCACGTCTTTTGTAAAAAAGTCCCATATCTATTCCAAGTACACTTGCAAAATAAACACTTCTGTCTAATGCACCTTCGTCAGGACTGATCATGATTAAATGATCTTTATCAAACTGAAGGTCTTTTTCAAATTTGCAAAGGCTCTTTAAGAATTGATATGAAGGTCTTATATTTTCAAATCCGCAAAGTGGAGCGGCATTGATAACACGTGGGTCATGTGCGTCGAAAGTAACAATATTGTCTACGCCCATGTTGTAGAGTTCTTGTAAACCTAAAGCACAGTCTAAAGACTCTCTACCAGATCTTTTATGTTGTCTGCTTTCGTAGAGGAAAGGCATAATAACGGTTAATCTTTTAGCTTTTCCTGCAATAGCAGCGATAATTCTTTTTAAATCTTGGAAATGGTCATCAGGTGACATACGATTCATTTTTCCAGCCATTGAGTATTCAATGCTGTAATTGCATACGTCAACTAAAATAAAAATATCCTTACCGCGAACAGTATCTTTGATTAAACCTTTAGCTTCACCAGAACCAAAACGAGGAGTTTCAGCACCAAGAATATAAGTATCTTTTTCGTATCCGGCAAAAGAGATATCTTTCTTATATTCGCTTTCTCTGTTTTTCCTCCATGATGTAATGTAGAAGTTGATTCTGTCGCCAAGTGAAGCACAACTAGAAAGTGGAATAATTCCTAATTCTCCCACAGGTACAGATTTAATTACGATTTCTTCGCGTAACATTTATTAGTCCTCCAGCTTTTTTTTCATTCTAATATCATCACCCAACAATTTTATTAGTTTATATCCGCTTGCTATTCTAGAAGAAACACGCTCGGAATAATTAGATTGAATCTGGCTTAATGAAAGATTAGTAGAAATTATTGTGTGTTTTCCAGATAATAATCTTTCGTTAATACAATTAAATAATTGAGTACTGGTAAAAGAATTTATTAATTCTGTACCCAAGTCGTCAATAATTAATAAGTCGCAAGAGTACAGGTTTTTTGTTATCTGGCTACTGGAAGCTTCTCCGGATTCATGTTTCATGAATCCGAAGGTAGCATCCGATAGTATATCAAACAGCTTAATAGCTGATAAGTACACTACGAAGTACCCCTGATCAATTAGTTCCTTGGCAATACAGTTCGTGAGGAAAGTTTTCCCAACTCCCGTGTCTCCGCAGATAAATAGATTGTCAGTTGAAGATGCGAAATTGTCTACAAAACAATGCGCAGTTTTGACTGCTTGTTCGGCCACAGATAAAGGTTGTCCTACCGAGAAGTACTTGTATGAAAAAGTATTAAAATTCTCTTTCTCCAAAATACTCCTAATATTAGATTGGTCGTAGAGAACATCGATAACCCGATCCCTAAGGCAACTGCACATGGTATTGCCTACATAGCCAGTATCTTGACATTTTCGGCATTCGTGTGAAAGCGCAAGGTCATCTGCTGAGTATCCATACTGTGCGAGCAATTTCTGTTTGTCCTCTCTGAGGGTACGTAATCTTGCCGCTATAGATTCAGTCTGAGCAGAGTTATTTACTCTGCCGATGGCCAAGGAAACGGATGTGGTTGTGATTTCATCCTCAATCGCTTTTAGTCCAGGTACACTATTTTCAATCATAGCTTTTCTGGCTTGAAGCATTGCTGCTGATTTGAGTCGCTTCTCGTCATATTCACTTAAAAGTTTCTCAAAAGAGCTTCTCCCAATCATATATTAAAAAGCTTCTTCTCCAACTGGAGATAGTCGTAGTGACGTTGATTAAAATTATTAAACTTGTTAGCATCGCTAACGTTAGAATTATTATCAGAAAAATTCTTTTTGTTAGCTATTTTTTCAGCATTAGAAAGGGTTGCCTCTCTAGCTTCATCAAGTGATTTAATATCTTCCATAGAAGAAATATTATTTGCGTTCCACCTCTTAAGAATAGAATCAGCATATTCAAAAGAAGGTTGGTGAATTGCGTTTATAGTTCGGTTGCAAGCTTCCAATATAATATCTAGTGAAAAGCCGTAAGACAAAGTCCACTTATTTACAAAGTCAGATTCGCCTTTAGAAGGAGCTCTTCCACTTAATCCGAAAGCTTTCAAAACAGGGTAACAATTATCAGAATAAATACCATTAAGCATCTTAGCTGCTTTTAAGGTTTTAATTCCTTCGTCAGCCCAGTTTAGAGCAACCTTTTCTATATAACGCATGTTTTTGTGTCCTTTTGAAACACAATATTCAAAAAGATACTCGATTACCTCAGCAGGCATCTTAAGTGTGTCATAGAAGAATAGTATTGTGTTAAGATCCGCATTTGTCAGTGTACGTCCAAGATATTTTTGGATGATGTAAATAAGTTGTGTAACATCATCTTGCATAGCAAATGCATTTATTTGTTGTGCACTGAAATTCTTGCTTATCTCAATCTCGTTAGAGTCGATAACTACTTCAGGTTTAGAAACAGATGTAGCAACAGCTATTTCGTCGGAATCGAAGTCCTCATTATTAACGTCTGTAAGATCGTTAATTTTTAATGAGACTAAGTTACCGTCTTCATCAAAAGTTAGTTTTAGAAGACCCTTCTTTTGCCAATACTTTAATGCACGAACTATATCTTTTTCTGCGTTTTCCATAGCATCAGCTATTTTGGAAATAGATAGTTCAGAACGGTTTTCTGCAACGCACTTAAGCAAGTATATATATATTTTAACGAACTCGCCTGCCGCCTTAGGCATATACTTCTCAATAAAGCAATTAGGAATGCTTGTAGAGCTGGCAAAGCCTTCGTGTTGTAACATAAATCTACTCATTTTTTCTCCCCGTGTTTCGACTATATCACACAATTTTTATTTTGCAATAGTGCCCAAAATGAGAAATGCCAATACTGCTTATAAAGTGGATAATGTGGAAAAAGTGGATAAATAAAAATACAAAAAAAGTACAAAAAAACCACTTTTGAAAAGTGGCTTTTTTCTAGCGTGTCAAGTATATTTTGATGATTTTTTAAGAAAATTTACAAATTTTTGTTTTGACCTGAAATTTTGTGGATAATGTGGATAAGGGTTAGCAAAGTAGGTTTTCGCCTACAAAATACACGTCTCCCGCGCCTAAAGTTATTAACAAATCTTCGTTAACACAATTTTCTAATAAAAATTTTTCAATTTTATCAAAAGAATCAAAATAATAAGCTTCTTTACCTAATTCAATTAGCTTTTCTTGCAAATCTTTTGATGTAATACCAAATGTATTTTGTTCTCTTGCAGCATAAATATCTGCTAAGACAATGGCATCGGCAAGGCTTAAAGATTTGGCAAAATCATCTAGGAATGCAGCCGTTCTAGAGTAGGTGTGTGGTTGGAATACAACCCAAAGTTTTGAGTAGTCGCATTTTTTTGCTGCACTTAAAGTTGCTTTAATTTCATCTGGATGGTGAGCATAATCGTCTATTATTGTTACGCCATTAAACTTGCCCTTATATTGAAATCTTCTATCTACGCCACTAAAAGCAAAAATAGATTTAATTGCAGTTTCAAGATCAAGCCCTAAACTAAAAGCTGTTGTAAGAGCAGCAAGTGAATTAAGCACATTGTGTTCACCAGGAATACTAAGTTTTACGTTTCCTATAAAATCGTCTTTTTTGTATAAGTCATACGAAGCATGAGCTAAATTATCATAAGTAATATTTTTTGCTGTAAAATCAAAGTTGCCATTAAGACCAAAAGTTAAAACGGTGCAATCTAAACCTTCTGTAAAGAAAGAAAGGTTTTCGATTTCGCCATTAATTACAAGTGTTCCGTCTTTAGGAAGTAATCTTGTAAATTTCTTAAAACTATTTCTTATATCATCTAAATCTTTAAAGAAATCTAAGTGATCTGCTTGCACATTTAAGATAACTTCAACGGTAGGGAAGAATGAAAGGAAACTATTTGTGTACTCACATGCTTCGGTTATGAAGTTATCAGATTGTCCAATTCGGGTATTTCCCCCGATTTCAGGAAGAATGCCACCTACCATAATTGTAGGGTCGGTATCAGCATCTAGCATAATCTTAGAAATTAAAGAAGTTGTTGTTGTTTTTCCGTGTGTTCCTGAAACGCAAATGGCTTGCTTATAATTTTGCATCAACGAGCCAAGAAAGTCTGCACGAACGATACATGGAATATTTTTAGCTTTTGCAGCTAAAAGTTCAGGATTATCTTCATGTATCGCTGCCGTATAAACAACAAGGTCAATATCGTCTTTTATGTTTTTGTCACTTTGACCAATATAGATTGTCGCGCCTTTTTCCTTAAGCTCTAAAGTAAGCTCATTTTCTTTTTGGTCAGAGCCAGAAACCCTAAATCCTCTAGATAACAAAACATTGGCTAATGAGCTCATACTAATTCCGCCAATGCCAATAAAATGAATATTTTGTTTTTGGTTAAAATCTAATTTCATAATATGTCTCTTTTTATATTAATAAAGTAGAAATCCCGCGTATTATAGCAAAGGACATAAAATTTGACAAGGAAAAACAGCGCCAATTACTTAGCGCTATCTTTTTACCATTAAGGAATGTCTAAAGAGAATCTATAGAACTGATTCTACAGGTTCTTTAGCAGCTTCTTCTTCGTATTTATCAAGGATAATACGTTGGATGTGGTCTCGTGTTTCAGAATTTATAGGATGCGCGATATCACGATATTCACCGTCCTGAGTTTTTCTGCTTGGCATAGCAATGAATAAGCCTTTTTCGCCTTCGATTACTTTAATGTCGTGAATTACAAACACAGAATCTAAAGTAATAGAAACTACGGCTTTCATTTTGCCTTCTTTAGCAATCATTCTTACTCTTACATCAGTGATCTCCATAACTTCAAGATCTCCTTACTAATAAAAAATTGATGTAATTTACAAGTAATACTAAGCAAGCTATTTATACAAGAAAATTATAACACAAGAAAGCACTTTTGCAATATTTTTTGAATTTTGGCAAAAGTATCAAAGCGTTTTAGTATCAACCTTGCAAGAGTGGGCATGAATACTTATAATATATAAGTTAAGGAGATTTTTAGATGTATATAATAGTAGGTCTTGGAAATCCAACAAAAAAGTTTGAAAAAACGCGTCATAATGCTGGATTTGATACCATAGACATTCTTGCAAAAAAATTAAATATAAAGATGAATTATACTTTTTTTAGGGCTAAGGTTGGAAAAGGCACTATTGGCTCTCAAAAGGTTTTATTAGTTAAGCCTCAAACATATATGAATGCAAGCGGAGAGTCTCTTAAACCACTTATAAAGTTTTACAAAGTTGACCCATCAAAAAAACTGCTTGTTATTTATGACGATATAGACTTGGACGTAGGAAAAATTAGAATTCGTGCAAAAGGTTCTGCTGGTAGTCATAACGGCATGAAGAGTGTTATTGAAAATTTGAAAACTGAGAATTTTGCGCGTGTTAGAATAGGCATCGGACATTGTCCAAAGGAAATGGATCTTGTAGATTATGTATTAGGCCGCTTTAGCCCAGAAGAAAGAAAAGAGGTTGAGGCAGCGTTCGAAGATGCAACAAACGCAGTCTATACAATAATTAATGAAGGCGTTGAAAAAGCGCAAAACGATTTTAATTAAATGTCACAACTTAACAATCTCCCAGTATATAACGAAATAAAAAATGTTATTGGTAAGGCAAGTATTCGAATTAGTGGATGCGTGCCAAGCCAGATGGAACATTTAATTTATGAACTTGGAAATGATTTTAAGAGCAAGGTCATAATTACTTTTGATGAGCAAAAAGCTTTAGACATTCTTACAAATTATTCGGCTTTTGATTCTAAAAGCGTTTATTATCCTGCAAAAGATCCAATATTTGATAAAGCAAATATTAGAGGTAATTATCTAACAGAACAAAGGATAGAAATTTTTAAAAGACTTTATAACAAAGAAAAACTTTGTGTTATTACGACTATAGACGCATTCTCGGAGAAACTTTCTTCAGTAAAAGAAATTTCAAATAAGCTTATCACGATTAAAGAAGGAGATAGTGTAAACGAAGAAGACTTAGCAAAAAGATTAGTCGAGCTTGGTTATGAAAATGAATCGATTGTTCAATCACATGGCGAGTTTTCAATAAGAGGAAACATTATTGATATTTTCCCGTTTACTGAAGAAGCACCTTTTAGAATCGATCTGTTTGGTGATGATGTTGAAACAATAAAAATTTTTGATGTGCAAAGTCAAAGGTCTATTGAAACAGTTAGTGAATTAAAAATTTTTCCAGGTGCAGAAACTTCCGATACATGTTCCGCTGGATTTATAGACTACTTCGAAGAAGACACATTGTTTATTTTTGATGAGCCTGCAAAGATTTTTTCGCAATCAATTTACAGTGAAGATTTTTTAATAGACGTAAAAAAATATCAATATATTGGTTTTTCTATGCTTGATACGAGCTGCGAAGAACTTGAATTTGACAAGAACTTTTTTGTTAATGCTAGAAATATTCCTTCTTATAGTGGGCGTTTTAATGATTTGGTAAGCGACCTTAAAAAATATAAAGAAAATGATTGGGATGTTTCGATTTATACTTCTAATTCGGTAAGGGCTAATCGCCTTAAAAATGAACTAGAGGAACAAGGAGTAAAAGCACCCGTTAAAGTAGGCGCCGTAAGAGTTGGCTTTGAATATCCGGAAATAAAACTTTCTTTTATTTCAGAAGTTGATATTTTTGGAAAAGAAAGAAAGCAAAGAAAGAGAAGAAAAAGATTTTCAGGTGACCCAATAAAGGATTTTACGGATCTTAATATTGGTGATTATGTTGTTCATGAACAGCATGGTGTTGGAATATATCAAGGTATTGTGCGTTTAGTTAGCGATGGCGCCCAAAAAGATTATATGAAAATTGATTATGCTAATAACGCGAATCTTTATGTGCTTGCTACTCAGTTCGATAAAATCCAAAAATATTCTAGCAGCGAGGCAGCTAAGCCAAAAATTCATAAATTGGGCGGAAAAGAATGGGGTAATACAAAACAAAGAGTAAGGACGGCTGTAAAAGATATTGCTAAGGACCTAGTAAAACTTTATGCAGAACGTCAAAGCCGCCCAGGATATAAATATCTTCCGGATACAACTTGGCAAAAACAATTTGAAGAAGAATTTGAATATGTTGAAACTGACGATCAACTTCGCGCTATAGAAGAAGTTAAAGCAGATATGGAGTCTTCAAAAATTATGGATAGACTTATTTGCGGAGATGTTGGTTTTGGAAAAACGGAAGTGGCTATTCGTGCCGCATTCAAAGCTGTGCAAGAAGGAAAGCAAGTAGCTTTTCTAGTTCCAACTACTATTTTAGCCAGACAACATTATGACACTATTTGTGCTCGCGTTAGAAACTACCCGGTGACAGTTAGTCAGCTTTCTAGGTTTGCAACTCCATCTGAACAAAAAAAGACGATTGAAGAATTGAAAAATGGAATGATGGATATTGTTGTTGGCACACACCGGCTTCTTAGCAAAGATGTAAAGTTTAAGGATTTGGGGCTTCTTATTATTGATGAAGAACAACGTTTTGGCGTTACACATAAAGAAAAAATAAAACAGCTAAAAAATAATGTTGATGTAATTACACTGAGCGCAACGCCTATTCCACGTACACTTAATATGTCGCTTACAGGCATTAGAGATATGAGCCTTTTAACCGAACCTCCACTAGAAAGAGTCCCGATTCAAACTTATGTTATGGAATATTCTAAAGATGCTGTTAAGGAAGCAATCATCCGCGAAAACAGACGTGGTGGCCAGGTTTATTATGTTTATAATAGGACAAATAATATTGACCTAATTGCAGACGAAATTGGGCAAATGGTTCCAAACCTTTCAGTCGCTTATGCACATGGACAGATGAAAGCTAGAGAACTTGAACAGATAATGGAAGACTTTATCGCGGGCGATATAGATGTTTTAATTTCTACAACTATTATCGAAACGGGAATGGATATACCGAATGTAAATACGATTATCGTTCATGATGCGGACCGTTTTGGACTTAGTCAACTTTATCAGCTTCGTGGCCGAGTTGGAAGGACAAATAAAACAGCGTATGCATTTTTGATGTATAGAAAAGATAAACTCTTACAAGAAGTTGCAGAAAAAAGACTTAAAGCGATTAGAGAATTTTCAGATCTTGGTAGCGGAATAAAAATTGCAATGCGTGACTTAGAGATAAGAGGTGCGGGAAATGTACTTGGCGCAGAGCAAAGCGGGCATATGGAAGCAGTCGGATATGAGCTTTATTGTAAGATGCTTTCTGAAGCAGTTGCACTTCTTAAAGGTGAGGAAGTTTTAGAAGATTATGAGACAACGATAGACTTAAATATTGATGGTTATATTCCAGCTGAATATATAAAAAATGAGTTTGAAAAACTAAACATGTATAAAAAGATTTCTACGATTTCAAACGAAGAAGAACAAGAAGATATCCGCAACGAACTTATAGATAGGTTTGGTGAAATTCCAAGTGTGACAGAAAATCTATTAGAGGTTGCGCTTATTAAAGCGAAGGCACATGATACATATATTACTGAAATTTCTGGAGGCAAAAGAGAGTTTAAGATTGCTATGTTTAGGAAAGCACCTATCGATACATATAAAATTCATAGCTTCTTAAATGAAAATAAAAATTCTCTTCATTTCGTTGCTGGAACGTCTCCGTACTTTGTTTATAAACCGGAAGAACTTCCAAAAACTGTAGCAGAAATTCAAAAGACATTGTTAGATTTTTTTGGTAAACTAAAAAGCATATTAGAATAGTTATGAGCAAAATTTTAGTAGCGATGAGTGGAGGAGTTGACTCCACAGTAACAGCAAAATTATTGATGGATAAAGGTCACAAAGTAGCAGGGGCGACGCTGCTTCTTCATGATGCGGGTCTAAAAGCAGTAGAGGATGCAAAAATTATTGCAAAAGAGTTAGGAATAGCTCACTACGTAATTGATGAAAGAAAATTTTTTGAAGAAAGCGTAATTAAAAATTTTATTGAAGGATATGAAAATTGCGAAACGCCTAATCCATGCATCTTTTGTAATAAGAATTGCAAGTTTGAATTAATGATTAGAGCGGCTAATCAACTTGGATTTGAATTAGTTGCAAGTGGCCATTACGCGAGCATTGCTTATAACGAAAATACTAAGAGATATGAAATTCACAAAGGAAAAGATTTACATAAAGATCAAAGTTACGTTTTATATAAACTAACCCAAGACCAACTTTCAAAAATTATTATGCCGTTAGGCACATACACAAAGGATGAAATAAGAAAGATTGCATCTGATGCGAATTTTCACAATGCAGATGCAAAAGACAGTCAGGATATTTGTTTTATTCCAGACGGAGATTATGCAAAGTTCATTGAAGATTATTACTCTTTAAAAGAAACAAATATTAACAATAGGGTGGGATTCGTTCCTGGAAAGTTTGTTGATTTACATGGCAATACTTTAGGCGAACACAAAGGCCTTATACATTATACAGTCGGCCAAAGAAAAGGTTTGGGACTTAGTTTGCCGGAGCCGTTATATGTAAAAGAAAAAATTAAAAACACAAACGAGGTTGTGCTTTGTACTAATGATGAACTTTTTGTAAAAGAAGTTGAGGCAAGTGATTTTAATCTTGTTAGTGTAAAGGACATAACAACGCCTATTTTGGTAAGCGCAAAAATTCGTTACTCACAAAACGAAACGAAGGGGCTAGCATTTATTAGAGATGGAAAACTAGTTGTTATTTTTGAAGAGGGTGTAAGGGCACCAGCAAAGGGCCAAAGTCTAGTTATGTATAAAAAAGATTCTATCGTAGGTGGTGGAATTATATGCTAAAAAAAGCCGAGCGCATAGAAAAAATTCTAGAGCAACTAGATAAGCATTATAGTACCCAAAAAAAATGTTGGTTAGATTATAAAACACCATGGCAACTTTTAATTGCAACAATTCTTAGTGCACAATGTACTGACGCAAGAGTTAATACAGTAACAAAAAAACTTTTTAAGAAATATAAAAGCCTAAAAGATTTTGCAAATGCGGATATAAAGGAATTAGAAGAAGATATTCATTCGACAGGCTTTTATCACAATAAAGCAAAAAATATTATTGAATGTTCAAAACAAATAATCAGCGAATATAATGGAAAAATTCCAAGCGATATAGACGAACTTACTTCTCTTGCAGGAGTAGGAAGAAAAACGGCGAACGTTATAAGAGGAAATATTTATGATATTCCTAGTATAGTTGTCGATACGCATGTAGGAAGAATTTCTAGAAAACTTGGATTAACTAAAAGCGAAAATCCTGCTGTAGTGGAACATGACCTTGAAAAGGCACTTCCAAAAGATCATTGGATTTTATGGAATATACAAATAATTGCTCATGGCAGAAGTATATGCACAGCACGCTCACCTGAATGCAACGAGTGTTTTCTTGCTCCTTACTGCCCAGGAAAGAATAAATGAAAATTGCAGTTTGCGGCTTAATTGGATATGAAAGAGCAAAAGAAATTCTTGATGAAAATAAGGAAGTTGCGATAAGACTTCCTAAATTTTTAATTGAGCAATTTTACTCATATGAAAATTTAGCCGGAACATGTCCCGGAGAAATTTTAGATGGTGCTATCGAGATTAAATCCGGAGGACTTTATAGAAATCTTTGGGAAATTTGCGAAGTATACAGCGAAGAGACAGGAAAGAAAAAAGGTTGCGAGATTTATTTTGAAGAAATTCCTATCTTACAAGAAGTTGTAGAAATTATGGAAATCGCAGGCGAGGATCCTTACGAGAGCAAATCAAAAGGAGCATTTGTTGCTTTTGGCGAAAGCTTTCCAGCTGGCTATAAAGTAATTGGAAAATTTACAGAAAACAAAGATAGGGTTATAATATTTGGCAATAATAAAAGGTTTTTAACACCACCTTCTCGTCAAGAAAAGGATTTAAATCAAATAAAATAAAAGGAGCTACAAAATGAAAGAAGAATTATTAAGACTTATTGAAAACAATTCACGCCTAGACCTTAAAGAACTAGCAACTATGCTAGGTACTGAGGAGGCAACAGTCGCGAATATGCTTACTGAGTTAGAACAAGACGGAACAATTTGTGGCTATTATACTTTAATAAATTGGGATAATACTAGCGAAGAAAAAGTTGATGCTTTAATAGAAGTCAATGTTAATACTCAAAGAGATTTAGGATTTGACACAATCGCAGAAAGAATTTACAAATTTGATGAGGTTAAGGCTTGCTATCTTATTTCAGGAAGGTATGATTATTTGATTTTACTTGAAGGCAAAACAATGCGACAAGTAGCAAATTTTGTATCTAGCAAACTTAGCCCGGTAGAATATATTACTGGCACAGCTACTCACTTTATAATGAAACGTTATAAAGACTATGGCACTGTATTGGGTAAAAAGAAAAAAGATGAAAGAGAGAAAATGTCATTTTGAGAGATCCGATTTCTAAAGTAACAAAAGAAATGCAACCTTCTGGAATCAGAAAGTTCTTTGACGTTGTCGCAAGTATGCCCGACGCTATTTCATTAGGCGTTGGCGAACCAGACTTTGACACACCTTGGCATATAAGAGAAGCCGGAATTTACTCGCTTGAAAAGGGACGTACTTTCTATACTTCTAATGCGGGCCTTTTAGAACTTAGAAAAGAAGTGTGCGCTTATTATAAAAGAAAACAAGGTTTAGATTACGATGCATCTAGCGAAGTTTTAATTACTGTTGGTGGCAGCGAAGCTATTGATATGAGCCTTAGAGCTATGTGCGACCCAGGAGATGAAGTTATTATTCCCGAGCCATGTTACGTAAGTTATGTTCCATGTGCAAAATTAGCAAACGCAGTTCCAGTAACAATTGGACTTAAAGAGGAAAATGAATTTAGACTTACACCAGAAGAACTTCTAGATGCAATTACCGAGAAAACAAAAATCTTAATCTTAGCTTTCCCTAACAATCCTACTGGTGCAGTTATGGAAAAAGAAGATTTAGAAAAAATTGCAAAGATTTGTATTGAAAAAGATATCTTTGTTATCAGCGATGAAATATATGGCGAACTTACCTATACAGAAAATCCTCATGTGAGCATAGCTTCTATTCCAGGTATGAGAGAACGAACAGTTGTAATTAATGGTTTTTCAAAAGCTTATGCTATGACTGGATGGAGATTAGGATTTTGCGTTGGACCTAAAGAAATTATTTCGCAAGTTACAAAACTTCATCAGTATGCAATTATGTGCGCGCCTACAACTTCGCAGTATGCAGGAATTGATGCTCTTAAGTTTGGTGATGTTGATATAGAAAAAATGCGAGAAGCTTATAATCAACGCAGAAGATATCTTGTGAAGGAATTACGCGAGATGGGATTTAGCTGCTTTGAGCCACTTGGAGCTTTTTATGTATTTCCAAGCATAAAACACCTTAATATGTCTAGTGATGAGTTTGCAACAAAACTCTTGGAAACTGAAAAATTAGCAGTAGTTCCAGGTACAGCTTTTGGTGATTGTGGTGAGGGATTTCTTCGAATAAGCTACGCATACTCAATGGACGAACTAAAAGAAGCCCTAAAGCGAATAAAACATTTTCTATTTAATTATTTCACGATCTCTAACTAGAATAATAACTTGTCTATTGCCAGCATCCATAGTATCAAGGCATGTGGACAAAGTCATTATTTTGCTAGCGGCATTTAGTTCAGCATGCTCCGTTTCATAAGGAGTGTTTGCAATAACCTCGTTTATGAGAGCAATGAATTGCTCATCGTTTAGATCAATGGCATATAAGTTGCTTGAAATACTAGCAGTATAAGCACCAATCACCTTATATACATAGTGATGGTTATCTGTTGTGAATATATGGAATTCTTTATGATCTTGATAAAATGTGGCTCCATCACCTTTAGAATAATTTAAAAGTTTACTGAACATAGAACCATCTTGCATATTGTGACCATAAATAATACAGTTTCTAGATTCAAATCTATTTTGCAAATTGCAATCCATAAAAATACTTCCAGAGTCATTATATTCATGAGTGAACAAATGCTTAAGGTAGTAAGAATTATCTGCACCTTGAACAATTGGATAAGAAACAAGGTCTTGGCTAAAGATATATCCAACTACTTCAGGGTTTTGCGTGAATAATTCTGAGAAGTCCCAATCGAAATCCTCTATATTGTCAACATCACCCTTAAAGAAGTCTTCATCTATTTTGGTATAGGCTTTTCTGCCATCTTCATAGCCTTTTTGTATAATTATAAGCTTAAGAGCTGAAACTAGAAAAACTCCAATTGCTATAGTAAGAATTATTCCCAAAAAGACTTTCTTATTTCTTGAAAGAGGTTCTTTTGAACCATTGTTTTTAGATTTTGATTTTTTTTCATGCCTTTTTTTTGAATCAGGTAAGTCTTCTTGATAATCGTCATAATCTATATCAGAAGTAGAAGATTGATTTCTATGATTATTAGACTTAGATTTTTCAAAGTTTTTTCTTTGTCTAACATTATCAGGACCATCATCATAGTTGAAGGTCATTTCATTAGACAATTCGTCATAAAGGTCGACAAGTTCTTTGTTAATATCTTTGTCGAACATAGCATCATAGTTGTAATCAACTTCGTTATAAAGATTTTGTAATTCATCATCAATAAAATGAGTATAATTATTTTTCATGTCTTTAGGATAATTCCCTTTTGTGAATATACTGTTAATTGTATTATATCATTTTTATTGTGGCGGTAAAATGAAAGTTGGAATATGACTTACTGTTTCAAAGCCCATCGACTCGTATACGAGTTTTCCTACTTCCGAAGCTTGAAGTGAAATTTGATCCATTCCAGCTTTTTTAGCATCTTGTAAGCACCTATTAAGTAGCGCTCGAGCGTATCCTTTGCGTACATGTTCCGGAAGAGTTCCTACTTGATGAATTCCAGAAACACCTTCGTTAAAAAGCGCTGCTGCACTAGCTTTATAGATTCCTTCATCTTTGTAGGCATAGACTTTTCCTTTTTCACCTTCGCGAGCAAAGGCCTCCGATACAAAGCCCTCTTGAGGAACGCCGCCAAGAGCTTTTTCAAAGATATCAGCATTAACAGCAGCTTCTTGTGGACTTAAAACAACTATATGTTCGTCGATAGTTTCGTCAAAAGACTTATCTAAATCAAAAATCATGCCAGTTTGGGCAAACATAAAAGAATAGCCATTCTTTTCCATTATGTCCATATAACCTTCTTTAGCTATTTCTTCAGTAAAGCAGCATATTGGAGTAGGGTTTTTCTTAATTTCAGAAATGGTTTCTTCTAAATTATCAGTATTAAGTATAACTGTTCTGCCATAAAAGAAACTATTTGAGCGATAAATTATATAATCGCCGCAGTCTTCAATTTTTCCGTTTGAACTTTCGCAATAAACACGACATGAGTCGGCTAAAGACAAAAGAGGGATTTGTTTCCTTACCATAAAGATACCTCACAAAAAATTCCATATTAATAGTGAAACAATTATATCATGTCGCAACTTGATTTTATATAAGAATTAAATTACATTATTATTATGTTTGATATTAAGGAAGAACTTGCCAAATTACCGAATAAACCGGGTGTTTATCTTCATCATGACAATAAAGATGAGATTATTTATATTGGCAAGGCTAAAAACTTAAAAAATAGGGTGAGCCAGTATTTTCAAAGTGGACGAAATCGTTCGGCTAAGATCGAAAAGATGGTTAGTCAAATTTCCTATTTTGAATATATTGTTACTGATAGCGAAGTTGAAGCTTTAATATTAGAAAATAATCTAATTAAAGAAAATAGACCTCGTTATAACACTATGCTTAAGGATGATAAAACTTATCCTTATATTAAGTTAACTCTAAGCGAACAATATCCTCGAATCATCTACACTAGAAAAGTAAAAAAGGATAAGGATAAATATTACGGACCTTATCCATCAGGAACATCGGTACATGAAATAATCGATTTACTAAATAGCGTTTATCATTTAAGAACATGTAATCATTCTTTCCCAAGAGATATTGGAAAGAATAGGCCATGCCTTAATTATCATATAAATAAGTGCGATGGAGTTTGTACTGGTGAAATTAGCATGATAGATTATGCGTTTAAGGTTGACCAAGTAAAAAGATTTTTAGAAGGCAATTCTAAGGACATCATTACATATATTAAAGAACAGATGAAAAAAGCTTCTGATGCGATGGAGTATGAAAGTGCCGGCGCATGGAAAGAACTTTTAGCTAGTGCAAAAGCTATTAATGCAGCATGTGCGAAACAAAAAGTTGAATATTCGCCAGGAGAGAATAGAGATGTTATAGGCCTTGCAAGAGAAGGATTTGAAGCAATTATTCAAATTTTCTTTATTAGAGAGGGCAAACTTTTAGATAGAGAACATTTTTATTTAAGCCTGGCACCAGATGAGAGTGATTCAGAAATTATTTTAAGTTTTATAAAACAATACTATTCGGGGTCACCAACACTTCCGCAAGAAATTATGCTTCCTTGCGAAATTGAGGATAAAGAAATTATTGAAGAGTGGCTTGAACAAAAGGCGGGGAAAAAGGTTAGTATTTTAATTCCCCAAAAGGGAAGAAAAGAGAAGATGGTTGAACTTGCTACGCAAAATGCAAAACTGACCATTGAGCAAGACAAAGAAAAAGTCAAACAAGAAAAGCAACGTACAAAGGGTGCGATTACAGAAATTAGTAAGATGCTTGGCATTAATTACGCTAAAAGAGTAGAGTCTTTTGATATATCTAATATTTCTGGATATTTATCAGTTGGTTCTATGGTGGTTTTTGAAGATGGTCGCCCGAAGAAAAATGACTATAGAAAGTTTAAGATAAAGACTGTAGTTGGACCAGATGATTATGCGAGTATGGCCGAAGTGTTAACAAGACGTTTTGAACATAACGAATGGGAAAAACCTAACCTTATCTTAATTGATGGAGGAAGGGGACAGGTACATGCTGTGCTAGAAGCTCTTGGTAAGATAGACATTCCTGTTTGTGGTATGGTAAAAGATGATCACCACAGAACCAGGGGACTTATCTACAATGATAAAGAATATATTATGGATGCGAGCAAAGAGCCATTTAAGCTTTTGACTAGAATTCAAGATGAAACTCATCGCTTTGCAATAGAGTTTCACAGACAATTAAGAAGTAAAGGTCAGGTTCATTCGATATTGGATGATATTCCAGGAATTGGGCCAAAACGCAGATTGGCATTAATTAGATATTTTAAATCAATCGATGCTATAAAGAATGCGAGCAAGGAAGAACTTGCTAATATAGAGGGAATGAATGAGAAAGTAGCTAGTAGCGTTGTTGAGTTCTTTAAGAATTCAGTGTAAAATAATAGATTGAGTAAATAAATATAAACTAGTAAACAAAGAGGGAAAAATGTCACGAGAATTTGTTTATTTAAATGAAATAGCGAATATATTGGGATGTGAAAATATCATTCCAGACGTTAATATTGATGAAATCAAAGTCTATCATAGAAGTATAAATAGACCGGGATTTCAGCTTACTGGTTTTTATGAGCATTTTGAGTCTGAACGAATCCAGGTTTTTGGAAAAGCAGAAAACAAATATTTAGCAACATTAAACACGGAAGAAAGAGAAAAAAGGCTAGATGTTCTATTCTCTACAAAGTTTCCAGCTTTAATTGTTGCTCATGGAATGAAACCTTACCAAGAAGTTATCGATGCGGGAGTTAAACATAAAGTTCCGGTTTTGGTGACAGACGAAACGACAGCTTTAGTTATCGTTAACATCATGGAATATATGAATGAGCAACTTGCGCCTACTACGGAGTTACATGGCGTGCTTGTTGATGTATTTGGTGAAGGCATTTTAATAAAAGGTGAGTCGGGAATAGGAAAGAGCGAAACAGCTATCGAACTTATTAAGAGAGGCCATAGACTTGTTGCTGATGATGTAATAGATATAAAAAAGATTAGCGAAGGAAGACTAATTGGTTCTGCTCCAGAAATAACAAGGCATTTCGTCGAACTTAGAGGAATTGGAGTTGTTGATGTTAAATCTCTTTATGGCGTTGAAAGTGTTAAGACGGATTCGCCAATTAGTATGATAATAAACCTAGAGGAGTGGGATGGAAGTACTAGTTACGACAGACTAGGACTTAATGATGAATATGAAGATATATTAGGTGTAAAGGTTGTAAAATACACTGTTCCAATTCGCCCAGGAAGAAACCTTGCAATTATTATTGAGACGGCAGCAGTTAACCATAGACAAAAGATGATGGGATATGATTCGGCTAAAGAACTTTGCAATAGACTTCATAATGAAATTGAAAAACACGGTAAAGAATTAAACGAAGAATAAAGAGAACATATGAAAAAAATATCCGAAAAAACCCTTAATAAGATAGAAGAACTTTTAGGAAAAGAAAATGTTCTTGTTGATGAGCCAATGAAGAATCATACTTCTATGGAAGTGGGTGGCCCAGCAGCATACTTTTTCAGACCTAAAAGTAAAGAGGTTCTTGTAGCGTTAATTAAAATCTTAAATGAGGAAGATTATCCTTTTTATATAAAAGGAAATGGTTCAAATATAATCTTTAAAGATGAAGGTTGCGAGATGGCAATCATTGAAACAAGAAAAATGCAAGAACTTAAAATAGATGATACGCAAGTTTTTGCAGGGGCAGGCATTTTGTTAAAAGACTTATCGGATACCATTTTAAAAAATTCACTTACTGGGTTTGAGTTCGCTTCTGGAATCCCAGGAAGTCTTGGTGGCGCAGTAAACATGAACGCTGGTGCATATGACGGCGAAATGAAAGACATAATAAAAGAGGTAACACTTATAGATAAAAAAGGAAATCTGCTTACAAAGACAAATGAAGAGATGGATTTTTCTTATAGGCATAGCATATGCTCAAGTGGAGATTATATAGTAGTTGATGCTACGCTAAAGTTAGAAAAGGGAAATTTTGAAGAGATAAAAGCAAAAATAGATGACCTTGCAAAAAAACGCGAAGAAAAGCAACCGCTTGAATATCCTAGTTGCGGATCAACTTTTAAGCGTCCTGAAGGATACTTTGCAGGTAAACTTATAACTGACGCAGGAATGAAAGGATATGAACTTGGTGGGGCAGCAGTGTCAGATAAGCATGCTGGATTTATTATTAATAAAAATCATGCAACAGCTAAAGAAATTTTAGATTTAATAAAATTAGTACAAGATAAAGTTTACGAAACTGAAGGCGTAAAATTAGAGTGTGAGGTTAAAATAATATAATGTCTTTTTCATCTGAAGTTAAAGAAGAATTGATGAAACATTATACTAAGCAGGCACATTGCCAAAGGGCAGAATTAGAGGCTTTGCTAACCTTTGATGAGCAAGGCGTAAAAAAAGACAATCAAAATAACACATATATTTTCAATTTTTTGGAGACTAAAAAAACTTATACTGTTAAAACAAATTTTGATCTTACTAACGATTGTTGCAAGAGGGCATATCTTAGAGGTGCATTCATCGCAACGGGGTCGATATCTAGTCCAGAAAAAACTTATAGATTTGATATTACATGTGAAAATAGTAAGATGGCAAACTTTTTAGTAAAGATAATGGCAAGTTTTAATCTTCACCCTAAGATAACTACAAGAAGAAACAAATTTGTTGTTTACTTAAAAGAAGCAGTTGAAATTTCAGATATGCTAGCAATTATCGAAGCGAATGTTGCTATGATGAATTTCGAGAATGCTAGAATTATTAAGGAGATGCGAGGGTCTGTAAATAGACAAGTTAATTGCGAAACAGCAAATCTTAATAAAACAATAAGTGCTTCTATGAAACAAGTTGAAGATATAAATTTCATCAAACAAAAGAATGCTTTTAATAAACTTGATGAAAACCTAAAGCAAGTTGCAAATGCAAGGTTAAAAAATCCTGATGCGACACTCGAAGAGTTAGGAAGACTTCTTAACCCACCGGTTGGCAAGTCAGGAGTTAATCATAGACTTAGAAAAATTAGCGAGATAGCAAAAGAATTAAGAAGTAATCAATAATCAGGAGGGTATATGATTAAAAGAGAAATTACAATCGTATTAGATAAGGGACTAGAGGCCAGACCAGTAGCTGTTTTTGTACAAGTTGCAAGTCAATTTACAAGTTCAATTATTGTTGAATATCGTGATAAAAAAGTTAATGCAAAAAGTATTATGGGAATGATGAGCCTCGGAATTGCACAAGGCGAAAAGGTTAGCGTTAGTGCTGAAGGAGAAGATGAAGAAGAAGCAATAAAAGCTCTTCAAAAATATTTAACAAATAAGGAGCAGTAATTAGTGGCTTTTACACATCTGCATGTCCATACCGAATATTCATTGCTAGATGGTTCTGGCAAGATAAAAGAAATGGTAGCTCAGGCAAAAGAACTGGGTATGGATAGTTTGGCCATTACAGACCATGGAGTGATGTATGGAGTCATTGATTTTTATAGAGCAGCTAAAGAGGTTGGCATTAAGCCTATTATTGGTTGTGAGATTTATGTTACAAATGGCTCGCGTTTTGACCGCGAGATTAGTCAAGGTGATGATAGATATTATCACCTTGTTTTATTGGCAGAAAATAATACAGGTTATAACAACTTAATGAAAATAGTTTCACACGGATTTACAGAAGGGTTCTATTATAAGCCACGTGTGGATTATGAAATTCTAGAAAAATATTCAGAAGGTATAATTGCTAGCAGCGCATGTCTTGCTGGAATTGTATCTAGACTTATCCAAAGAGGAAAATATAACGAAGCAAAGGATGAAGCTTTAAGACTTCAAGAAATTTTCGGAGAAGGAAATTTCTTTTTAGAACTTCAAGACCATGGAATTCCTGAGCAAAGGATGGTTAATGCTCAACTTCTTAGAATGAGCGAAGAAACGAAAATTCCACTTATTTGCACAAATGACATTCACTACACTTTTGATACAGACGTTGAGGCACATGATATTTTGCTTTGCATCCAAACGGGTAAAAAGGTAAGTGATACAGACCGTATGCGTTATGATGGTGGTCAGTATTATATTAAATCACCTAAAGAGATGGAAGCATTGTTCGCATTTGCGCCAGAAGCCATAAAAAATACAGAAATTATTGCAAATCGTTGCAATGTCGACATTGAATTTGGCGTACAAAAACTCCCTAAATTTGATGTGCCAGATGGATATAGTGCAGATCAGTACTTAGAAAAGCTTTGTTATGAAGGACTTAAAGAAAGATATCCAGATTGGGAGCGTTACGAAAAACGTTTAAGATTTGAGTTAGATACAATTAAGCAAATGGGATATGTTGACTATTTTTTGATTGTTTGGGATTTTATAAACTATGCTAAAGAACATGAAATAGCAGTTGGCCCAGGGCGAGGAAGTGCAGCTGGTAGCATAGTTTCTTATTGCTTAAAAATCACAGATATAGATCCAATAAAATATAATTTAATTTTTGAACGTTTCTTGAATCCAGAGCGTGTGTCGATGCCTGATATAGACGTTGATTTTTGCTATGAAAGAAGAGGCGAGGTTATTGAGTACGTTACAAATAAATATGGTGCAGATAAGGTTGCACAGATTGTAACTTTTGGAACAATGGCCGCTAGAAACGTTATTAGAGATGTTGGAAGAGTTCTGGATATTCCATACGGTACTGTTGATATGATTGCAAAGATGGTGCCAGCGGAAATCGGAATTACGATAGATAAAGCTATTGCTGGAAATGTTGAATTTAAGAGAGCATATGATTCAGATTTGCAAATAAAACAGCTTATTGATATGGCTAGAAGATTAGAAGGTCTTCCACGTCATACTTCTATGCATGCAGCGGGTGTAGTTATTTCTAGAGAACCAATTATGGAATATGTTCCCCTTTCAAGAGGAAGTGACGGCTCAGTTGTAACACAATTTATTATGACGACGCTAGAAGAACTAGGTCTATTGAAGATGGACTTTTTGGGACTTCGTACGCTTACAGTAATTCAAAACGCTGCTAATATGGCGAAGAACAATATGGGAATCGAATTAGATTTAGGCCTAATCGATTATGATGATAAAAAAGTTTTAGAGATGATAGGACAAGGGAAAACGAAAGGTGTATTCCAACTTGAAAGTCCTGGAATGACAAGCTTTATGCGAGAATTAAAACCGCAGTCTTTAGAAGATGTAATAGCGGGTATCGCACTTTATAGACCGGGCCCTATGGACTTTATTCCAAAATATATTAAGGGTAAAAATTCAGGCCAACAAATTAAATATGATTGTCCTCAACTTCAGCCTATCTTAGAGCCAACTTATGGTTGCATAGTTTACCAAGAGCAAGTTATGCAAATAGTTCGCGATCTTGCGGGCTATTCTCTTGGAGGAGCCGACGTTCTAAGAAGAGCGATGAGTAAGAAAAAAGATTATGTTATGCAAGCTGAACGCCAAAGATTTGTTTATGGTGATGAAGAGAGCGTTCCAGGATGTTTACGAAATGGCATAGACGAAAAAACGGCAAATAAAATTTATGATGATATGATTGATTTTGCAAAATATGCATTCAATAAATCTCATGCGGCGGCTTACGCAGTTGTTTCTTATCAAACAGCTTACCTTAAATTTTATTTTCCTGTTGAGTTTATGGCGGCAATTATGACTTCGGTTGAAGATAAACTTGGAAAACTTGCTGAATATATCCAAGAAGCAAAAGATATGGGAATTGATATTCTTCCTCCGGATATTAATGAAGCAGAGAGTGGGTTTACGGCACATGGAAAGAATATACGTTACGGCCTTTCTGCAATTAAAGGTGTGGGTCGCAACGTAATTGACAATATTGTTAAAGAAAGAGAAGAGAATGGTCCATATAAAGATTTGTATGATTTTTGCCAACGCTTGATATTAAAAGATATCAATAAGAGATTAGTTGAAAACTTTATTAAGGCTGGATGCTTTGATTCATTTGGATTTACGAGAAAACAACTTATCCATATTTATATGGATATAATTGATAAAATTACTAATGATAAAAAGAGCTCAATTTCAGGTCAGATGTCACTTTTCGACTTAGCAGGTCAAAATGATAAGAGCGACTTTATGATAAGGATTCCGGATGTTGGAGAATTTGATAAGGAAACACTTTTAGAATTTGAAAAAGACATTCTTGGAATCTATATCAGTGGACATCCACTTGAGGACTTTACAGAACTTTTGCAAACGAATACTACTGCTAAATCTAGTGACTTTGCAATTGATGACGAAGGAAAAGTTTTAGTTGAAGATGATTCAATTCAAACAATAGGTGGACTTATAAGTAAGGTTACAACAAAGACTGATAAGAAGGGCCAGATGATGGCGTTCGTTACAATAGAAGATTTAGTTGGAAGCGTTGAAGTTATTGTGTTTGCTAGAAATTTCGCAGAAAACAGAGAACTTATTGTAGAAGGGAACAAAGTTTTAATTAAAGGAAAAGCCAGTGTGGATTCAGATTCAGATGGAAAACTTATTTGTGACAAGATGGCTGATATGAAGGGCTTTAGTAAAGAACTTTGGATTCAATTTAGAGATGTCGCAGAATATAGGAAAAATGAAAGATATATTACAGACCTTTCTACAATTAGTGAACTAAAAGGTGATACACCAATTGTTATTTATATAAAAGATGTAAGACAAATGAAAAAAATGGATGAACAATATAATGTTAAATCCAGTTTTGAATTCATTGATGTATTAAAACAAAGATTCGGAGAAGAAAACGTAAAGTTGGCTTTCAGAAAATGATAACATCAAAAACTAATCAACAAATTAAGAACGTTCGAAAACTTATTGACTCTGGCAAGGCTAGAAAAGAGCAAGGTCTATTTGTTGTTGAAGGAATTAAGATGGTAAGTGAAATTCCATCATCTTTCCTTGAACAAATTTTTATATCTGAAAGTTTTAGTAAAAATATAATTAGCAAAGATTTTATTAACAAATGCAAATCTTTAGAAATAGTAAGCGATGAAGTTTTTAAGAGTATATCTGACACTGTTACGCCTCAAGGTGTTTTAGCGCTTGTTAGTATTTTGGCATTAAGAAGAGCAAAAGATTTGACGTATAAAACTAGTTCGGAACATGAAAAGCAGACAATATTAATTTTGGATGGAATTCAAGATCCGGGTAATTTAGGAACTATGATTAGAACTGCTGAGGCGGCTGGTCTAAGAGCAGTAATTTTAAGCAAAACATGTGCCGACCTTTACAACCCAAAAACGATTCGTTCAACGATGGGTAGCGTATTTAGAGTTCCTGTTTATGTTGCAGACCTTTTAGAAAAAATAGATGAACTAAAAGGCGAGGGATTTAGCATTTTTGGAGCATCTTTAGACGGCGCAGTGAATTTTGACGAGACAAAGTATTCAAAAAAGAATGCTATTGTTATTGGAAATGAAGCAAACGGAATTTCTAAGGAAGTTTTAGAAAAGGCCGATACAAAAATAAAAATTCCAATGGAAGGAAAAGTTGAATCGCTTAATGCAGCTATAAGTGCTGCCGTTTTAATGTATCACTTAAAATAGTTTTTGTGATATTATATGGTGCGATTTAGAGGTATAAGATGGATAAACAAGTTTTATGTGGCGCAAATTATTATGAGCAAAAGTTTTATCTAAATCCTGCTTACGAAAATTTGCCAGAACAAATTAAAGACGAACTAAAAATTTTATGCGTGCTATTTGTTCAAGAAGTTAGCGGCATAATTGTTTTGGAGTTTACAAAAGAAGGCAACTTAAACATTGTTGTTACAGCTAAAGATACGGATGCTTATTTTGACGAAATTGGAAGCGAACTTAAAGTTAGACAAATGAGAAAAGATAAAGCTAAACTTTTTGCACAATTGGAGGAATACTATAATGCTATTAGCGATTGATGTTGGAAATACAAATACGAAGGTTGCGATTTTTGAAGGTAAGGATATTAAAGTTACTTTTAGAGTCGGAACAAAAACTTCACGTACATCTGACGAGTATGTTGTTATGTTTACTAGCCATTTGGCCAGTAGTGGATATGCGAAAGAGGATATTGATGGCGTTGTTATAGCTTCGGTTGTACCTGATGTTATGCATTCACTTAATAATTGCGTCAAAAAAATGTTTAATGTTGACCCGATTGTAGTTGGACCTGGAACAAAAACGGGAATTCAATTAGTAAAGACACATCCAAACGAGGTTGGCGCAGATAGAATGGCTGATGGCGTTGCTGCTTTAGAAATGTATGGTGGGCCGGTAATAATTGTTGATTATGGAACAGCAACAAAGTTTGATTACTTTAGTGCAGACCATAAGTTCGAATCAGCAATCACATGCCCAGGACTTTTACTTTCTGCGAGAGCACTTTGGGAGGGAACAGCTAAACTTCCAGAAATTGAGATAAAAAATCCTGGAACAATTCTGGCAAAAGATACAGTAACTTCACTTCAAGCCGGAATTCTTTATGGCCATATTGGTGAAGCAGAATATATTATTGATAAGATTAAGGCTGAGTCTAATGAGGAAGGTTTTACAGTAGTTGCAACAGGTGGCTTAGCAAATATTATTGTTAAAGAAACCGACAGGATTGATTATTTTGAGCCAGATCTTTTGATGCACGGCCTTCGAATTATCTATGAGAAAAATAAATAATTTATGAAAATCGGAAACTTAGAGGTTGGAAAATTAATACTTGCACCGATGGCAGGAATAACTGATATGCCTTTTAGGGCACTCTGTAAAGAGCAGGGTGCCTCTTTAACTTATACAGAAATGATTAGTGCAAAGGCTCTTTATTATAAGAACAAAAACACTTCGCCTTTATTGCAAGTTGCATCTTTAGAGGTTCCAGTAACACTTCAGCTTTTTGGAAACGAGCCGGAACTTTTAGCTAACGAATCTTTGAAGTTAGAAGATGGACCGTATGATATTTTTGATATAAATATGGGCTGTCCTGTGCCAAAGGTTGTTAACAATGGCGAGGGAAGCGCACTTATGAATGATCCAAAAAAAATAGAAGAAATTATAAAAGCAATGACGAAGGTTTTAAAAAAGCCCGTTACTGTAAAGATTAGAAAAGGATTTTCTGATGACAATATTAATGCGGTGGAAATAGCTAAGATTGCAGAGGGTGCTGGAGCAGCTGCGGTGGCGATACATGGAAGAACTAGGACCCAAATGTATCATGGCAAAGCTGATTGGGATATAATCCGCGAAGTAAAAGAAGCGGTTTCAATCCCTGTTATTGGAAATGGAGATATAACCTCTGGGGCAGATGCTAAGAAGATGTTTAATGAAACTGGCGTAGATGCGGTTATGATAGGTAGAGCTGCAAGAGGAAATCCATGGATTTTTAAGCAAATAGAATATTTTTTAGAGACGGGCAAAGAGTTAGAAAAGCCGTCTATTACTGATATAAAAGAGATGATTTTTAGACATTTAGATTTAATGGTGGAATTTATGCAAGGTCAAGATACCGAAAGAAAGCGTGGACGTACTCGCATAAAGATGAGCGCAGAAGAAGCAGCGGTTCACCAAATGCGTACACATGTAGCTTTCTACAGCGCAGGTTATCCGTCTTCAACAACTCTACGCCGTAAAATCAATCAGGCTGAAACCATCGAAGAATTTAAAGAGATTTTATTGAATTGGAAATAAATTAAAATTTCCCAAATAGTGGTTATAAAAATAGTGCTAACTATAAATATTTCTTTTTTGCAATTCCACTTTTTCTAGGAATATTTTCAATGCAAATAATCACTAAAATATTGATAATTCTGACATGCATTGTGGCAACATTTGCTGCAATACAGGAAGGATATTATATCATCACACAAAAAGAAATCAGATAGACAAATACGAAATTGTAGAGCTCTTAGGCTAGAAGTTTCGCTCTTGCTCATGGCCCGTTCTCAAACTAAGGTGGCACTCGAAAGAACATCTACTGTTGGTAAAAGTTAGCCACCGTAAGTAGCGAAGCAAGGCGCGAGCTCCTTCTTAAGCTCTAGCGCCGCTAGCTTCGCGAGCCACTTTCTCGCAACCAAGCCGATAATCCACAAATCCAACAGCCTCTACTACTATGACTCATTGCGTCCGACTTCGTCGACCGCTTCGCCGGTGTGACCACCGGCTCCATATATGTAATATGCAAACCTAGAAGAGTTTTTAAAATAGGTTTGCATTTTATTATTGAAACGCGAAGTTGCCGGTGCCAGCGCTGTGTGTGGGCGCGCACCGGCCTTCGCTACTTACGGTGGCTAACTTTGAATGACAGTACCTGTTCTTTCGAGCGCCACCTTAGTTTATAAATTTAAAAAATATTTTTACCGAAAAAGGCACCATTGGTACCCGTTGAGCATTATGAAAAATGTTGGTGATTTTTATAAGGTTTTAAAAACCTTGATAAATCAAGATTTTTTGATTTGGTACTTTTCTAACAAATCCTCATAATGAATAAATTTGATGATTTTACTTAAAAAATATGTAGTTTTGGGTACCAATGGTGCCTTTTTCGGTAATTTTATCAAAACATTTTGTTTTTGATTAATATATGGAGCTGGCATAAGCCAGCGAAGCGGCGCCAAAGGCGACGCAAAGAAAGATAGTAGTAGAGGCTGTGTGATTTGTGGATTATCGGCGAGGTTGCGAGAAAGTGGAAAGGATGCGGACAACTTTTTGTTGTACGCGGCCTTTCCACTTCGAGCGCCGATTATCCATAAATCCACTGCCCAAAAAAGCCAGACAAATTGCAATTTGCTGAACTAATTAAGAGCTTTTCAAAATAGTTTTAATTAGCTGCTATATATGATAAAATAAATTTACCCAGAACAGGTCTGATATTTTGAACCTACATCGATTTAAATGGGATTCCAATATTTTTTAGTAGATGACCAGCCTCCTTAGAGTGGACTTCAGAAGCTAAAGTGCGGTGAACCCACCTGGCTATTGCTAGGAATCAAAATACAGCCAATGTTTTGGGCTTTTTTTATGTCCAATTCATTGAAACATAAGGCTTTTTGTGATATAAATTACTATGTATGTTTATGTAATTTAGAAGGGAAAAAACATGAAGGAAAAATTAGAGCAAATTAAGAAAGAGGCTATTGAAAAAATTCAAAAAGCAGACAATATTGATGTGCTTAATGAATTGAAAGTAGCTTATCTAGGTAAGAAAGGCGAACTCACTGAAGTCCTTAAAGGAATGAAGGATGTAGCAGCTGAAGAAAGACCAAAAGTTGGCCAGATGGTTAACGATACTAGAAACGAGATTGAGGAGTGCTTAAACAAGGTCAAAGAGCAAATGGAAAATAAGCTTTTAGAAGCAAAACTCAAAGCAGAAGTTATCGACGTTACACTTCCTGGTAAAGCAAAAAATATTGGTCATGACCATCCAAATAACATGATTTTAAAAGAAGTTGAAGACATCTTTGTTGGTATGGGATATGAAGTAGTATCTGGTCCAGAAGTTGAATACGACCACTATAACTTTGAAGCACTTAATATACCAGCAAATCATCCAGCAAAAGATGAGCAAGATACATTCTATATCAACTCAGAAATTTTGCTTAGGACTCAAACTTCATCCGTTCAGATACATGAGATGGAAAAAGGCGTGCTTCCTATTCGAATGATTGCCCCTGGTAGAGTTTTTAGATCTGACGAAGTAGACGCAACACATAGCCCAAGTTTTCATCAAATAGAAGGACTTGTGGTAGATAAAGGAATTACTTTCGCAGACCTTAAAGGAACCCTGGACGAATTTGCCAAGAAGTTTTTTGGACCGGATACAAAGACAAAATTCCGTCCACACCATTTTCCGTTTACAGAGCCTAGTGCTGAAGTAGATGTTTCATGCTTTAAGTGTGGTGGAAAAGGATGCCGTTTTTGTAAAGGAGAAGGATGGATTGAAATCCTAGGATGCGGTATGGTTCATCCACATGTCTTGGAAATGGTGGGAATTGACCCAGAAGTTTACACAGGATTTGCTTTCGGCATGGGACTAGAAAGATTAACCCTTCTTAAATGTGAAATAGATGATATGAGATTATTATACGAGAACGATTTACGTTTCTTGAAACAATTCTAGGAAAGGAGAGAGAAAATGAACGCTTCATTATCATGGATTAAAGCATATGTACCGGAACTTGATGTAGATTATCAAGAATTCAGAGATGCAATGACTCTCTCCGGAACAAAGGTTGAAAACTTTAATGTTTTCGACAAGAACCTAAAAGATATAGTAATAGGACAAGTAAAAAAGGTAGAGTCTCACCCAGACGCAGATAAGTTAGTTATCTGCCAAGTTGATGTTGGCAATGAGACGTTGCAAATAGTTACTGGAGCGCCTAATGTATTTGAAGGCGCTAAAGTTGCAGTCGTAAAAGTTGGTGGCAAGGTTGCAGGCGGCCATGACGGAAAGTTAGCTGAAGACGGAATCACAATTAAAGAAGGAAAACTTAGAGGTGTTGATTCATACGGAATGATGTGCTCAATAGATGAACTTGGAAGCACAACAGAAATGTACCCGGATGCAGCACCGGACGGACTTTATATCTTACCTGAAGATACACCGGTTGGAGAAGACGCAATCGAGTATTTAGGACTTCATGACGCGAATTTTGAATTTGAAATCACTTCTAACAGAGTAGATTGCTATTCAGTTTTGGGAATCGCTAGAGAAGCTGCTGCAACTTTTAGAAAACCATTTGTCCTTGAGGAACCTAAAGTTAACAAAACTATCGACGACATTAATAAATACTTAAAAGTTGAAGTAGAAGATACAAATCTTTGCAAACGTTACACAGCAATGATGGTTAAAAATATTCGTTTAGCACCATCACCTAGATGGCTTCGCCAAAGACTTGCTAGCAACGGAATACGTCCAATAAACAACGTAGTAGATATTACAAACTACGTTATGGAAGAGTATGGCCAGCCTATGCATGCGTTTGATTACGATACAATCGCAGGTGGAAAAATTGTAGTTAAGTGTGCTAAAGATGGCGACGTATTTACTACACTCGACGGACAAGAAAGAAAATTGGATAAAGATATCTTGATGATTAACGATGCTGATAAAGCAATCGGAATCGCAGGAATTATGGGCGGCGAAGACAGCAAAATTACTGATGATGTTAAAACACTTGTTTTCGAAAGCGCATGTTTCGATGGAACTAACAATAGACTTAGCGCTAAAAGATTAGGCCTTCGTACAGATGCTTCAGGAAAATTTGAAAAAGGATTAGACCCTAACAACACACTCCCAGCAATTCTTAGAGCTTGTCAACTTATTGAAGAACTTGATGCGGGCGATGTTGTTGGAGGAATAATTGATATTTATCCGGAACATGTACAGCAAAAGAAAATTAAGTTCGAGCCAGATAAATACAATGCGCTTTTAGGAACTAGTGTGGATACGAAAACAATGCTTTCTTACTTTGAAAGACTTGAAATTGAGTACGACGAAAAAACGAATGAACTTACTATTCCTTCGTTCCGTCAAGATCTTTTAAGAGATGCTGATATAGCAGAAGAAGTTGCAAGATTTTTCGGATACGACAATATCCCAACATCGCTTCCAAGTTCTAAGGATGCATGTGGCGGCTTAACCTTTAGTTTTGTAGTTCAAGAAAAAGTCAGAGCAGCACTTAAAGCTTATGGATATTCAGAATCTATGACTTTTTCTTTTGAAAGCCCTAAGGTATTTAATAAACTTAAAGTTAGCGAAGATGATAGCTTAAGAAAAGTTATTACAATTTCTAATCCATTAGGTGAAGACTACTCAATTATGAGAACAAGCCTAGTTAATGGAATGTTAACTTCACTTTCAACAAACTATAACAGAAGAAATAAGAGTGCAAACCTTTTCGAGTTAGCAAATATTTATATTCCAAAAGCTTTGCCACTTACAGAGCTTCCAGATGAGAAGATGACACTTTCACTTGGATTTTATGGAGAAGGAGATTTCTTCGACTTAAAAGGAGCAGTAGAAGAAGTTTTCGAAAAATTAGGAATAAAGATCCCTAGAGACTATGTGACTGAAAATCCGATTTCATTCTTGCATCCAGGACGTCAAGCAAGAGTGCTTATAAAAGGTGGCCTAGAAGAAATAGCTTATCTAGGAGAAGTTCATCCATCTGTTGCTAAAAATTATGGACTTGGCACAAAGGTTTATTACGCACAAATAGATATTGATGCACTTTATGATTTGGCTGGTTTTGAAAAGAAATATAAAGAAATACCTAAGTATCCAGCAGTAACAAGAGACCTTTCTATGGTAATGAGTAAAGAGGTTAAAGCAGCCGATATCGTTAAGATTATTTCTAAGACGGGTGGCAAGCTTATTGAAAGTGTAGAACTTTTCGATGTATACGAAGGCGAACGTATAGGTGAAGGCTTAAAGAGCCTTGCTTATAGCATAGTATTTAGAGATAAAGAACGTACCCTTTCTGATGGCGATGTAAATCCTTTAATTGATAAAATCATAGAGAAATTAAAAGAAAAAGGTATAGACCTTAGAAGTTAAATTATGCTAAAATAGATAAGTTAAATTTAAGTAGTATTTATACAATTTAGGAGGTTTCAATAATGAAACATATCAAAACATTAAACGAGAAAAATTTACAAGAAACATTAAAAAAAGGTGGCTGTGGAGAATGCCAGACTTCTTGCCAATCAGCATGCAAAACTAGTTGCACAGTTGGAAATCAAAAATGCGAGAAGAATAAATAGAGGGTAGTCTTGGTTCATTATTTTTCGCAGCAAGGATATAACATCCTATTAGATGTCAACTCTGGACTTGTCCATGTAGTTGACGAAATAGTAATAAAAATAATAAAAGAAATAAATCAGGGTATTGAAGAGGGAGAGTATTCCTCTTCATGTCCTGAAATTTGCGTTTCTAAATTAAAAGAAAGAGTACAAGATAAAAACCCCGAAATAAAAGAAGCCGACTTAGAAGAAGCAATCGGGGAAGTTAAACATTTAATTGAAAATAATTCGCTCTATACAAAGGATATCTACCAAGATGCGCATAACTTTGTATCAGATGCAAAACCAGTACTAAAGGCAATGTGCCTTTCAGTTGCTCATGATTGTAATCTTGCTTGTAAATATTGTTTCGCCGAAGGCGGAGAATATAAAGGCAAAAGAGAACTTATGAGCTTTGAGGTAGGAAAAAAAGCACTTGATTATTTAGTTAAATCCTCAGGCTCGAGAAGAAACTTGGAAGTTGATTTTTTCGGAGGCGAACCACTTATGAATTTTGATGTGGTTAAGAAATTAGTAGCCTACGGAAGAAGCATAGAAAAAGAGCATAACAAAAATTTCAGATTCACTCTTACCACAAATGCAATGCTCTTAAATGACGATGTAACTGAGTTCTTGAATAAAGAAATGAGCAACGTCGTTTTAAGTTTAGATGGCCGCAAAGAAGTAAATGATAAAATGCGTGTTACACCAGATGGACATGGAAGCTATGACATAATAGGTCCAAAGATAAAAGAGTTCATAAAAAAACGTGGTGATAAAGATTATTACGTAAGAGGAACCTTTACTAGAAATAATTTAGATTTTACTAATGATATTCAAGAATATCTTGATTTAGGATTTGATAAGTTATCAATTGAGCCAGTAGTAACTACAGCCGATTATGGAATCTGCGAAGAAGATATTCCTAAAATATGTGAAGAATATGAAAAACTTGCAAAACTTTATCTAGATAAATATGACGAAGGAAAGCCTTTCACATTTTTCCATTTCATGATTGATTTAGATGAAGGACCTTGCATAATAAAACGACTTAAAGGATGCGGAAGTGGAGCTGAGTATGTGGCAGTTAGTCCATCAGGCGATATATATCCGTGCCACCAATTTGTAGGCATGAAAGAGTTTGCAATTGGAAATGTAGACGAAGGAATTACAAATAAAGAGATTCCTAAAAAGTTTAGGGAGTCATGTGTCTACACAAAAGATAAATGCGATACATGCTTTGCTAAATTTTATTGTAGTGGTGGATGCCCTGCAAACTCATGGAATTTTAGCAAAGATATAAATAAAGTTTACGAAATAGGCTGCAAGATGCAGCAAAAACGTGTTGAGTGTGCAATTATGATTAAAGCGCACCTTGCAGAAAGAGGTTATGATGAATAAGAATAAAGGCATAATATTTTTTGGCATTTCTATTTTGATAATTCTTTTGTGCTGCTATACTACCATCTTCGGATTTGGTGGTGGCAAAGTAGGTTCAGCTGGGAATATCAAATTAGGATTGGACTTAAGAGGTGGCGTAAGTATTACTTATGAAACTGATGAAGCAAATCCAGATCCTACCGACCTTGCTGATACTATCTATAAACTTCAATTAAGAGTTCAACAATATAGTACGGATGCAGCTGTTTACCAAGAAGGTGCTAACCGTATCACAGTTGAAATTCCTGGTGTTTATGATACACAAAAAGTTATTGAAGAATTAGGACGCCCTGGTTCTTTACAATTTGTTTCTATTGATGAGAGCAAAATACCAGGACAAGAAGAGAGCGCTACTTCAAGCACAGATGGAATTCAAACGATTGATGTTACAACAGGTGAAGTAATCGATACAACAGGTAATTTAGTAGCAGATACTACTACCGAAGACACTACTGAAGGACCAACATTAGAAGAAATCTTAAATTCTGATGCAGCAACTATTTGGGTTACTGGTGACCAGGTTAAAAATGCACAGGCAGGAACGCAGCAAGACCAGACAACTGGAAATTCTGAGTTTGTAGTTCAACTTACACTTAATGATGAAGGTGCTAAAGCATTTGCTGAAGCAACAGAGCAAAACCTTAATGGCATAATATATATTATTTATGATGGACAAATCGTAAGTTATCCTAGAGTACAAAGCGTTATCTCTGATGGAAACTGTATTATCGAAGGTATGGAATCATACGAAGCTGCTCAGACACTTGCATCAACAATTCGTATAGGTTCACTTAAACTTTCGTTACATGAAATTTCATCTAAGGTTGTAAGCGCTAAACTTGGTGATAATGCTGTTTCGACATCTTTAATGGCTGGTGCAATCGGAATCTTACTTATTATCATCTTCATGATTATTTACTTTAAGGTTCCTGGTGTTGCAGCTGCTTTTGCACTTATATTCTATACAGCAGCAATGCTACTTTTACTAAATGCATTCGACCTTACGCTTACTATTTCAGGCCTTGCAGGTATTATCCTGAGTATAGGTATGGCGGTCGATGGTAACGTAATTATTAATGCCCGTATTAAAGAAGAATTAGAAGCTGGAAGAAGCACTCAGGAAGCTGTAAAATATGGCTTTAAAAAATCTACTTCAGCTATCTTAGATGGTAACATTACAACTCTTATCGTAGCTATAGTTCTTTTGATATTTGGATCAGGAACTATTAAGGGATTTGGTATGACACTTGCAATTGGTATTGTACTTAGTGTTATCACATCACTTTTAGTTTCAAGACTTATTGTTTCATGCCTTTTTGCAATGGGTCTTAAAGATTCTAAACACTATGCAAGAGTTTCAACTAAAAAACGCAAAGTTTTCGACTTCGTTGGAAAGAAGAAAATTTGGTTTGGAGTTGGTGCAGTTTTAATTGTTGCAGGTATTATAACAATGTTAGTTTGCGGACTTACAACTAAAAAAGCACTTAACTACAATATCGAATTTGCTGGTGGATATTCTACAACAGTTGATTTTGATAAAGATTATTCAATTGATGATTTTAACGATAAAATCAAAAAGGATATTTCAGGAATTATTGGCTCAAACGATATTGAGGGTCAAAAGACTACAGGTTCAAATCAATATGTAATTAAAACACCAGAGCTTGAACTTAAAACATGGAATAACATGAAAGATATGCTCGTTAAAAATTATGGAGCAGATGCAGGAAGTATTTCTTATGAACACATTAGTGCTACAGTAAGTAATGAACTGCAAAAGGATGCTTTCATTTCAATGGCAATAGCAATCGTGTGTATGCTTCTTTACATTTGGATTAGGTTTAGAAAATTCAAATTTGCGATTTCATCAGTTATCGCACTTGCACATGACGTAATGATTGTTATTACATTCTATGCAATATTTAGATTGTCAGTAGGTAACTCTTTTATCGCATGTATCCTTACGATTGTAGGTTACTCAATTAACGCAACAATCGTTATCTTCGATAGAATAAGAGAGAATCTTGCTAATCCAGAACTAAATTACGACTTAAAACTTGTTACTAATACAAGTATCCAGCAAACGATTTCTAGAAGTATTTATACTTCAGCGACAACATTTGCAACGGTATTATTCCTTTATATCTTAGGCGTTGAGTCAATGAAAGAATTTGCACTTCCTTTAGCAGTCGGAATTATAGCTGGTGCATTCTCATCAATATTTATTTCTGGCTCGTTGTATTACATAATGACAAAGAAAAACGAAAGATACAATGAAGCACTTGCAAGTAAAGTACTAAAGAAAAAAGAAAAAGAAGAAATCGAACAAAAAGATAACTAAACAAATTAGATAAAGTACTTACCCAAAGTGGTAAGTACTTTAGTATTTAAGAAAAATCAGGATAAAAAATGGCACTATCGATTATTTTATTTATTGTTGGACTTGCGTTATTGGTTTTTGGCGGAGATTGGTTCGTTGATAGCGCGTGTGGACTAGCAAGAAAATTTAAAATACCAGAAATCATTGTTGGAGCTACTATTGTTTCAATAGGAACAACACTTCCAGAAGTTTTAGTTTCTGCAACAGGCGCAGCTACAGGACATGGAGAGATTGCATATGGAAATGCAATTGGCTCTATTATTTGTAATACTGCATTGATTTTAGCGATTGTGCTTGCAATTAAGCCACCTAAAAATGCTAGTAGAAGAACATTAATTTTACCTATATGTTTCTTCTTTGGTGCCGCAATTTTTTATTCAGCTGTTTCTTATTTCACAGGATATTTTAACAGGGGAGTAGGAATCGTCTTAGTTATTTCATTTATCATTTTTATGATTCTTACGATTAGAGATGGGTTTAAGCACCCTGAAGAAATTGAAAAAGAAGATGTCAAAGAATATCCTCTTTGGAGAGATATAGTATTTTTAATAATTGGCGCAGCTTTTATAGCAGTCGGCGCTAAACTTTTAGTAGAGTACGGAACAAAAATAGCTCAAGATTTTGGAGTACCTGAATCTGTTATAGCTCTTTCTTTTGTAGCATTAGGAACATCGCTTCCAGAATTGGTTACAGCAATAGTTTCATTGGCTAAGGGACATGCTTCGCTTTCACTAGGAAATATTATAGGAGCAAACCTATTTAATCTTGTATTAGTTTCTGGAGTAGCTATTACAATTAAGCCTTTTACAATTCCACTTAGCAAACTATTTATGGGAATGAATGCATCGCTTGTAATTGATATTCCTTTGATGTTTATTGTTATGCTTTTAGTTTGTCTACCAGTTCTTATAAAAGGTAAACTTTATAGATGGCAAGGAATTATTCTATTAGTTTTATACGCAGGTTTTATCACATTCCAATTCATTAATTAAAGGAAAAAGAAAAATTGAAAAAGTGGTATCTTCACTGCAAAAAAGCTGATTTTGCAGATATCTCACAAAAATTCAATATTACTCCAATGCTCGCAAGAATAATCAGAAACCGAGATATTATTGGTGACGATGCAATAAAGGAATATCTTTATGGCACTATTGACTATATGCACAGTCCATATCTCTTTAAGGGGATGAGCAAAGCAGTGGATATGGTTTTTGATGCTATAAAAAATAATAAAAAAATTAGAGTTGTCGGAGACTATGATGTTGACGGAATATGTTCAAGCTATATCTTAAAACATACGATAAAAAAACTTGGCGGAGATGTTGACGTAAAAATTCCTGATAGAGTTTTTGATGGATATGGAATGAATGAAAATATGTCCGATGAAGCTTTTAACGATGGAATAGGACTTATTATAACTTGCGATAACGGAGTGTCTGCCTACGAAGCCGTTGATAAAGCAAAAAGTTATGGAATAGATGTAATAGTAACAGACCATCATGAAGTCCCATATCCTTTAGTAAATGCAGATGTAATAATTGATGCAAAGCAAGAAGGATGCACATATCCATATAAAGAACTTTGTGGAGGAGCAGTAGCTTATAAAGTTGCGCAAGCTTTAACTGAAAGAGCAAAAAAAGAAGGTAAAAAAGTCGAAGAAATAAAAGAATTAGATAAGCTTATGGATGAGCTTTTACTATATGCTGGAATGGCCACTGTAGCGGATATTGTGCCACTTACATCAGAAAATCGTATATTTGCCAAAGAAGGCATAAAAAGGCTTAAAATCACGCAAAATGAAGGCTTAAAAGCACTAATGAGTCAAAAAAATATTGAACAGGAAAATATAAATGCATTCTATATTGGATTTATTTTAGGGCCATGTATAAATTCTGCAGGAAGACTAAAAAATGCTTTAATAGCTTTTAATTTATTAGAAGAAAAAGACCCTGCACTAGCGAAAAAGAAAGCTATGGAATTAGTCGAACTTAATGAAGTAAGAAAAAACCTCACTATAAGCCAAACACAAATAGCTATTGATCAAATAGAAAGACTAGCAGGAAACATTCCAAATGTTTTAGTTATATTTTTAAGTGATGCACATGAAAGTATTGCTGGAATTATTGCCGGTAGACTTAAAGAAGAATATTCTAGACCGGTTCTCGTTATAACAAATTCTGACGAAGGCCTTAAAGGCTCAGGAAGAAGTGTTGATAAATACAATATGATTGAAGCACTTACTAAAAATTCTGATTGCTTTAATAAATTTGGTGGACATGCAAAGGCTGCAGGATTTACCTTGGCAGATGGTATGACTCCAGAAAAACTTTCGGAAATATTAAACAATGATTGCGATTTAGCCAAAGAAGAATTAGAAGAGAAAAAATGGATAGATATGCAACTTCCTTTTCAATATATTTCAGAACAGTTTATTAATGAACTAGGACGCTTAGAACCATTTGGGCAAAATAATGAAAAGCCTTGCTTTGCAGAAAAGAACATAAAAGTAAATTCTATTTACATGTCTCGAAACGCAAATTGTCTTAAATTCAATTTGGAAAATGAGTCAGGTTTTAAGATAGATGGCATAATGTTCAGAAACGAAGAGTTTATAAAAGAGCAATATGAAATTCTTACAAATGCAAAAGAAAAAGCAGACGGATGCCTGCTTGTTTCTCTTATTTTTTATCCATACATCAATTATTATAGAGGCGAGAAAAACTTGCAACTAAAAATTGATGAAATCAAAATTCAAAATTAAGAAATAGTTTGAATAAAATCTAAAACTTTTTGCATAGTTTCACGTTTTTGAGTGTCATTGAATATTTCGTGACGCTGTCCTTGTACTAATTCACTCTTAACGTTATAACCATTATCCTTAAACATTTGAACTGATTTAGCAAAGTTTTCATGTGTTCCCATACATGGATCGTCAGAACCAGAAATTAAAAATACTGGGCTACTAAGTTTTTTCTTAGTCCAACCATCTTTGCTGTAAGTTTTACACATAAGATCCATTAAAGTGTAAAAACCGTTTAATGTAAATACATATCCACATTTAGGGTCCTCTTCATATCTTTTAACATTATCTTTATCAACAGAAAGCCAGGCAAAAGCATTTCCTTCTGATTCAAAAGCTTTTGAGAAAGGACCATTACAAAGATTATTTATAAATGGACTTCTATATTTCCAATCGTGTGTAACTTTAACAGCTTTAATTAAAACTTTTGCAATGTCTTTAGCAGAATTATCGCCTGGCATACCACTTAGTACGAGCCCATCAAACTCATCATCATGCCCCTTAAAGTATGAAGTTGAAATTAAAGTTCCCATAGAATGTCCTAAAAGAATATAAGGAACATTTGGAAATTCTTCTTTGATGTAAGCACCTATTGCAGCAACATCTTTGTGAAGACCCTCAACCATCTCTTCGCCGAAGTATCCTAGGTCTTCTTCAGATTCAATATTATCCCCATGTCCTCTTAAATCAGATGTAACAACAGCAAAGCCGTTATGAGCGAAAAAGTTAGCAAGTTCAAGATAACGCCCTTGATGCTCGCACATTCCATGTATTATTTGAATCGCTCCTTTAACTTCGCCTTCAGGTTTATAAACTTTAGCATTACTAGGTAAATTTCCCATAATATACCTCCTAAAATAAATTATCTAATAAGGATTCATCTGCAATAAAATTTTCGTGTTTGTCGTCTTCAAATCCTAATCCCAACTTAATATTTGGCTTGATTTTACCGTGAAAATCTGAACCGCCAGTAATAAACATATCATACTGCTTAGCAAGGTTAGCAAAAAATTCTTTATCACCAGGGCGGTTATTTGAATAAATAGCTTCTACGCCTTTAACCCCGATTCTTTTAGCTTCTTTAAATAATTTTGTATAAGAATCCACATCCAAAGGATAGACAACAGGGTGGGCCATAACAGGAATTCCACCTGCGTCAGTAATTACATTAACAGCATCTTCAGCAGCTATACGGTGTTTCTTAACATAATATTTTGTATCACCATCAAGATATTTTTCGAAAGCGTCATATCTATCTTCAGCAATTTTATTTTCAACAAGATAAATTGCCATATTTGCTCTATTAATAACTTCTGTTCCAGGAAACATTGCAAAAAGTTTTTCCATTGAAATATCTATGCCATCAGCGGCAAGCCTTTCAACCATTCTTTCTGTTCTAGTATCTCTAACAATTGCAAGAAGCTCTAAGGTTTTTAATAGAATAGGAGACTCATAGTCAATATTGTATCCAAGCATATGAACTTCTTGACCTAGAAGGTTAGTAGTTATTTCAACACCTGGGATAATTTTTATTGGTTTATCTTCAGCATATTTGATAGCTTCTTCTACGCCACTAATTGTGTCATGGTCAGTTATAGCAATAGTACTAAGACCTGTTTCAATCGCAAGGTCTACAACCTCTTTAGGAGTTAATGAACCATCTGACGCTGTTGTGTGAACATGTAAATCAATTCTATTCATGTTTTGCCTTTCTCAATCTTCATCATCATTATCAGCAACATATACATGACGCTTACGAGCCATTTCATCTGATTCTAAGTATTCGTCATATGTCGTGATTTTATCTATAAGTTTACCATCAACAATTTCCATAATTCGATTTGCAGTTGTCTGTACAAACTGGTGGTCTCTACATGCAAAGAGCTCAACCCCTGGGAATTTAATTAGAGCATTGTTTAGGGCAGTAATACTTTCCATGTCGAGGTGGTTAGTAGGTTCGTCAAAGAGAAGAACGTTAGTGCCTAAAATCATCATCTTTGAAAGAAGACAACGCACTTTTTCACCACCAGATAAAACGCGAAGAGATTTAATTCCATCATCACCTGCAAAGAGCATACGTCCTAAGAAACCTCTTACGTAAGTGGCATCTTTAATTTCTGAATAGCCTGTAAGCCAATCAGCAATAGAAGCATCTGAATCAAATTCTTTTGTGTAGTCTTTAGGAAAATAAGCTCTACTAGTTGTAACTCCCCACTTAAAAGTTCCTTCGTCTGGAGTATCTAAGTCCATAAGAATATTAAATAGAGTGGTTTTTGCAAGTTCATTTGAACCTACAAAAGCAACTTTGTCGTCATGTCTTAAAGTAAAAGAAATATTATCTAAAACTTTTACACCGTCAATTGTTTTTGAAAGATTTTCAACTTGCAAAACCTCGTTACCAATTGAGCGATTAGGTCTAAAATCAATAAAAGGATATTTCCTTGATGAAGGTTTAATTTCATCAAGCTCAATTTTTTCGAGTGCACGCTTACGGCTAGTTGCCTGCTTAGCTTTAGAAGCATTAGCAGAGAACTTTTGGATAAATTCTTGTAACTCTTTAATCTTTTCTTCTTTCTTCTTGTTAGCTTCTTTCATTTGCTTAACAATAAGAGCAGAAGATTCGACCCAGAAGTCATAGTTACCAGCATATAACTGAATTTTTCCATAGTCGATATCAGCTATTTGCGTACAAACTTTATTTAAGAAGTATCTATCGTGAGATACAACGATTACAGTGTTTTCAAAATTGATAAGGAATTCTTCTAACCACCCAATAGCATCTAAATCAAGGTGGTTCGTAGGCTCATCAAGAAGCAAAATATCAGGATTACCAAAAAGAGCACGAGCAAGTAAAACCTTAACTTTAAGCGGACCAGGAAGATCCTTCATCAAAGAATAGTGAAGGTCAGTTTCAACCCCTAGACCATTAAGCAAAGTTGCAGCGTCGCTTTCAGCTTCCCATCCATTCATCTCAGCAAACTCAGTTTCTAACTCGCTTGCTTTTATTCCATCTTCTTCAGTGAAATCTTCTTTTGCGTAAAGAGCATCTTTTTCTTTCATGATTTCATAAAGACGAGCATTACCTTGTATTACTGTATCCATTACAGCAAGTTCGTCATATTTGAAGTGATCTTGCTCTAAGAAACTAAGTCTTTGACCATGCGTGATTGTAACATCACCTTTAGAAGGTTCGATTTGTCCCGTAAGAACTTTTAGAAATGTAGATTTTCCAGCACCATTAGCGCCTATAAGTCCGTAGCATTCGCCTTCGACGAACTTAATATTTACATCCTCAAATAAAGCTTTCTTTCCAAATCTTAAAGTAACATTGTTAGCACTAATCATCTTACGAGATTCTCCTTAATAAAATCTAATGTATTTCTTGCACTTGCAAAGAGCAAGCCGTTCTCAATTATTTCCTCGGCATGCTCACCTAAAAATTGAATTTCAAATTTAGTAGGTTTTTTAAACCCGGATTCAAAATAAGCGTGAGGCATACCATGAAAAAGTTTTTCATTAACCTTTACGCCAGCTTCTTTTAGCATAGCAGCGTACTTCATCCCTTCGAATTTTAAATTGTCATCTTCGCTAAAAGCCATAATTGTGTTTGGAAGTCCAATAAGCATTTCCTTAGTAGCGTAAACAGGAGATACAAAAGGATTTTTAGCCTCTTCATGTGCACAATGCAAGTCATTCATGACATAGCATCCAACTCCTGAAAAGCTTCCAGCACCTTTGCTGTCTGGATCTGTATATACATCTAAAAATGGATAGATAAGAATTTGATTATCAAGCTTAAATAAATTTTCCTGATTACATTTAAGAGCAACTGCTGCGGCTAAATTTCCGCCTGCAGATTGTCCCATAACTGAAATATGATTTTTATCAAAACTAAATTCATTTGCGTGGTTATAAAGATATAGGAGTGCTTCGTAACTATCTGATAAGGTTTCTTCCCACATATGGTCCGGACTCATTCTATATCCAACGGAAGCTATGTTAACATCAAGAGCATCTCTTAGAGCTAGCCACATGTCATTATCCAAAGCACAGCCACCAAATATGAAACCGCCACCATGGTAGCCAACAAAAAGTGGAGCGTTATTAGACTTTGCTTCGTAATATACAATCTCCACATTGCGGCCTTCTAAAGGTAAGGATATTCTTTTACCATCAACCTTTACCATTTTGTTAGCAGCTGCGACGCCATGAGACTGTTTAATCATATCCGCTTTAGCAAAATCATAAAGTTTTTTGAATTCTCTTTCGTCCATATTTCTTCCTTAATTATCAAAATTTAATCAAATTATTATACCATAAAAGCGTCAAAAAAACTAATAAAGTGATAGAAAGGGCAGCCCATTGTCTTTGATTTTATATGTGGCAGATGTTAAAATTAAGGACATGAAGAAGATAATTTTAGCGAGTCAGTCGCCTAGAAGAAAAGAAATATTAAAATTAGTTGATATGGATTTTGATATTATGCCATCTAATTGTGATGAAAATATTAACTATGATTCACCTTCGGATATGGTATCAAAGTTATCTTTTCTTAAGGCAAATGATATTGTTTCTAAAGTAAAGGAATTAGACCCTGGTGTAAGCCACTTAGTAATAGGCTCAGATACTACCGTTCTTTTTGAAGGCGAGATTTTAGGAAAACCTAAGTCAAAAGAAGAAGCCTTTTATATGCTAAAGAGAATGTCAGGAAAAACACATATTGTTTATACAGGAGTTAGTGTAATAGATAGTTTAAGTGAAAAGTGTGAGACATTTTTTGAAGAAACAAAAGTTACTTTTTATGATGTAACGGATGATGAAATTAAAGCTTACATTGAAACTGGGGACCCAATGGATAAAGCAGGCGCATATGGTGTACAAGGTTTAGGAGCATTCTTAGTAAAAAAAGTTGAAGGCGATTATTTTACTGTAGTTGGTCTTCCCGTTGCACATCTTTTGAAAGTGCTAAAGGATTTTAATTAATGGAAAACGAAAGTAAGAAAAAATTTAATAAGAGTTATATATTATTAGCTGTCGTTTTAGTAGTGGTAGTTTTACTTGCATGTTTTAAATTCTATATTGATGATGAACATGCACCGCTACACAGTGTGGAAGAATATCAAAAATTAACAACATTTCCTATTTCGGAAACAGATAATAGATTAACTATAAGAGATCAAGAAACAATTGATGAATTTTTTAATGTTGGAATTATCTTCTATAGTGGAGAAAAAATAAATGGTCAATGCTATTTACCTTTAATGGCAGAACTGGCAAATGCTGGATATGATACATTTCTTCCTTATGCGCTAGGAAATCTTCCAATATTAAATTTGGATGGAGCTGATCAAATTGTATCAAAGTTTAAATGGGTTACAGATTGGTATATTGTTGCACATTCAGACGCATGTGAAATGGCGGCAAAATATGCCAAGGGACATAAAAAAATAAAAGGCCTTATTTTACTTGGGGGATATACAAAAACTGATATCTCTAAAAATGATATAAAGGTTTTATCTATAATTGGGTCGAGAGATTCAATTTTAGATATGAATAAATATAAAAAAGCAAAATCAAATCTTCCTAAAGATACAATCTTTAAGGAGATAAAAGGCGGAAATCATACAGCATTCGCTGACACTGCTTTAATTAGGGGAGATACCGAAACATCTTTTGAGCCATCTAAGCAAATTAAAAAAACGGCAACCCTTATCGAAGAATTTATAAAATAACAAAAAAGATTGTTAAGTTTTCTACTAACTAGCATTGACAAGGATTTTCAGTGCTTTATAATATACACTTATGAATAATAAAAAAGAAATACCAAAAGCTGTTATATCAAGATTACCTAGATATTATCGCTACCTACATGACTTAATGGATGAAGGTTGCGTGCGTATTTCGTCTGAAGAACTTTCAAAGAGAATGAATGCGACTGCATCACAAATCAGGCAAGATTTAAATCATTTTGGAGGATTTGGACAGCAAGGTTACGGATATAACGTAGAAGTTTTGTATAAGGAAATTGGGAAAATATTAGGTGTTGAAAAGATACACAATATTATTATCATTGGTGCAGGAAATTTAGGCCGTGCAATAGCTAGATATCAAGGATTTTCAAATCAGGGTTTTACATTCCTTTCTATGTTCGACGTAGATGAGAAAATTTGTGGAAAAACAATTAATAAAATTCCAGTTAGAAGACTCGATAAATTAGATAGTTTTGTTGCGGAAAACAAGGTTGATATTGCAGTACTTGCGCTTCCGGCTAATGAAGCGGCTGAGGTTGCAAAACGTTTATATTTCCAAGGTGTTAGATGCTTTTGGAATTTTGCACCGATTGATTTGCCACTTCCTGCAGATACAGTCGTTAAGAATGTGCATCTTTTAGATTCACTTTTAGAACTTTCATTTGCAATTAGTAGAAAAAAATAATTTTTTGATAGAGGAGTTATTATGTCAGGACATTCAAAGTTTGCGAACATCAAACACAAAAAAGAAAAAAATGATGCAGCAAAAGGTAAAATTTTTACAATCATTGGAAAAGAAATTGCGATTGCAGTAAGAGAAGGTGGAGCTGATCCAGCTAACAACTCAAAACTTCGTGATGTTATTGCTAAAGCTAAAGCCAACAATATGCCTAACGATACAATCGAAAGAGGTATTAAAAAGGCCGCTGGCGAAGGAAGTGCTGTAAACTACGAAGTAATTACTTATGAAGGATATGGACCTTCTGGAATCGCTATTATAGTTGATACATTAACAGATAATAAGAATCGTACAGCAGCTAATGTAAAGTGCGCTTTTTCTAAAGGAAATGGTAACGTTGGTACACCTGGTTGCGTTTCGTATATGTTCGATAAAAAGGGTCAAATTATTATCGACAAAGAAGAATGCGAAAAAGAAGCTGATGATCTTATGATGCTTGCTTTAGATGCTGGCGCACAAGACTTTGAAGAAGATGAAGAGTCATACACAATTCTTACAACTCCAGAAGATTTTGGAGCAGTAAGAGAAGCTTTAGAAGCAGAGAATATTCCAATGCTTCAAGCTGAAGTTTCTATGATTCCTCAAAATTATGTCGACCTTACTAACGAGGATGATATAAAGAACTTAAATAGAATTCTTGACTATCTTGATGAAGATGATGATGTACAAGAAGTTTATCACAATTGGAACGAATAATTGATGAAAAAGCATAAGATTTGCGGTATTGTACCAAACTCAATTGCACAGGAATTAGAAATCAAAGTTAATCAATATCTCCTGACAGTTAATGGTGAAACTGTCAGGGATATTTTTGATTATCAGTTTTTTATTAATGACGAATATGTTGAACTAGAAATTGAAGATGAAGATGGAAATATAGACATCTACGAAATAGAAAAAGATTTTTCTGAAGACATAGGAATTCTTTTTGATAATTCTTTGATGGACGAATATCATTCATGCGCTAATAAGTGTATTTTTTGCTTTATTGACCAGATGCCAAAAGGAATGCGTAAGACGCTTTATTTTAAGGACGATGATTCCAGGCTTTCTTTTTTGCAAGGAAATTATGTAACACTTACAAATATGAGCAAGGCCGATATTGATAGAATAATTAGATATCATATGGAGCCTATCAATATTTCAATTCATACAACTAACCCAGAATTAAGATGTAAGATGCTAGGAAATCGCTTTGCTGGTGATGTTCTAAAATATCTTGATAAATTAAATGATTCAGGCGTAAAAATGAATGGACAAATCGTTCTTTGCAAAGGAATTAATGATGGCAAAGAGCTTGAAAGAACTCTTTTAGATTTAGAAAAATATGCTCCAAATATGCAAAGCGTATCTATTGTTCCTGTTGGACTTACAAAGTATAGAGATGGTCTTTTTAAGTTAGAACCAATTACTAAAAATGATGCTAAAAATGTAATTGATTTAGTAGAAAAAGAACAGAAAAAAATATATAATAAATGCGGTATAAATTTTGTTCACGCAAGCGATGAGTTCTACCTTCTTGCAGAACGTAGCCTTCCAAATGAAGATAAATATGACGGCTATTTGCAACTTGAAAATGGAGTTGGTATGTTAACTCTATTAAAAGAAGAGTTTAAGGATGCACTTGATACTTTCATAGAGAAAAATGAAGTGGTAGAAAAAAGAAACTTCACTGTAGTAACAGGCGAACTGAGTTTTGATACAATAAGTAAATTGCTTAGCGAAACATGTAAGAGATTAAAAGAAAAGAATTTATCAGTAAATAACAAATTTAATTGTGTTGCTATAAAAAATAATTTCTTTGGAGAGCAAATTACTGTTTCAGGTTTAGTTTGCGGTCAAGATATTTTAAGCCAACTTAAAGGAAAAGATTTAGGAGATGAAATATTACTTCCTGTTAACATGTTTCGGCAGGGAGAAGAATATTTCTTAGATGATGTAACGAAAGCTGAACTCGAAAAAGAGTTAAGCGTTAAAGTAACGATAGTTAATTTATCAGGATATTCGCTTTTGAATGCAATATTGGGAAAACCTGATACTAATTTTAGGAGACAAATTTATGAGCAAGCCGATGGTGGCAATTGTTGGCAGGCCTAATGTTGGAAAAAGCACACTTTTTAATGCATTAGCCGGTGATAATATTGCTATAGTAAAAGATACACCTGGTGTTACTAGGGATAGAATCTTTGCTGACGTAAGTTGGCTTGATCGCGAATTTACTTTAGTAGATACAGGTGGTATTGAACCTGATAGCACAGATATTATTCTTTCGCAGATGCGAGCCCAAGCTCAAATAGCTATAGATACTGCTGACGTAATAATTTTTATAACGGATGTAAGGCAAGGACTTGTTGATAGTGACGATAAAGTCGCAGATATGCTTAGAAGAAGCAAAAAACCAATTGTTCTAGCGGTAAACAAAGTTGACAATTTTAAAAAACTTATGCCTGATGTTTATGAGTTTTATAATATCGGCCTTGGCGATCCGATACCTATTTCGGCTGCTTCTAAACTTGGTTTTGGTGAACTTCTTGATGAAGTAATTAAATATTTTGAGCCGGTTGATGAATCAGATGAAGACGACCTTCGTCCACACATAGCTGTTATAGGAAAACCGAACGTTGGAAAGAGCTCACTAGTAAATGCACTTTTAGGAGAAAACAGAGTTTTAGTTTCGGATATTCCGGGAACTACTAGAGACGCAATAGATACTATTATTACGCATGACAATAAGGAATATATATTTATTGATACCGCTGGACTTAGAAGAAAATCTAAGATCAAGGAAGAACTTGAAAAGTATAGTATCGTTAGAGCTGTAAGCGCTGTTGAAAAGGCTGATGTTGTCGTTATGATGATTTCGGCTGAGGAAGGTGTTACAGAGCAGGATGCAAAGATAGCCGGCATAGCCCATGAGCGAGGAAAAGGCATAATTATTGCAGTAAATAAGTGGGATGCTATTGAAAAAGACGACAAAACGATATATAAATATACAGAGAAGATTCGTGAAGTTCTCTCATTCATGCCGTATGCCAGATTACTTTTTATTTCAGCAAAGACAGGGCAAAGAATCGACAAACTTTTTGATCTTATAGATGTTGTCGTTGAGAACCATTCAAGGCGTATTCAAACGGGTGTTATTAATGAAATTGTTAGTGAAGCAACTGCACTTAATCAACCTCCATCAGACAAAGGAAAGCGCTTAAAGATTTTTTATGTCACGCAGGTAGCTGTTAAGCCACCAACGTTCGTTATTTTTGTTAATGACAAAGAATTGATGCATTTTTCATATTTGCGTTATTTAGAAAATAAGATTAGAGAGGCCTTTGGTTTCGAAGGCACACCTCTTAAGTTTTTTGTAAGAGAACGAAAAGAAAAGGATAAATAGAGGAAGTAGGAAATGTTTTTTACATCACAGCGTATCGCTTTATTATTGTGTTTAGTTGGAGGATACCTATTTGGTCTTATCCAATCAGGTTACTTCATTTCTAAAGTTAAACATGTAGATATTAAGCATCTAGGTAGTGGTAATACAGGAGCAACAAATACTTGGCGCGTTATGGGTGTGCCTTGGGGTTTGCTTACACTTATTTGTGATGTTGCGAAAACGGTTATTGCTATAATTTTAGCTAATTTTATTCTTACTCATACACTCCATTTCGTTATTCCTTATGCCACAATTGTTCTCTATACTGGCTTGGGAGTTGTTCTTGGACATGACTTTCCTTTTTATCTTAAGTTTAAAGGTGGTAAGGGAATTGCTTGTTCATTTGCGATTATAGCTAGTTTTTTAGAATGGCAATATATAATTGTTGGAGTTTTGGTATTCTTTATAGTTTTGGCTTGTTCAAGATATGTTTCGCTTTCGTCGTTGTTAACTATGATATTTGAACTTGCAGTGTTTTTACTTTGCATGCTTATGAATATAACTTATGTTAACGATGAATATAGGACAGAAACTACTATAATAATTGTTTTACTGGTCTTGCTTGCATTCTATACTCATAGAAGTAATATCGTAAGACTTTTCTTAGGAGAGGAAGCTAAATTTAAGTTTGGAAAAGATAGTTATTATGACTTAAAAGTTGAAGATTTAGATATTGAAGATGACGAAGAAGAAACTATAGAAGAAGAAACTATAGAAGAAGATGTTGAAATAGTTTTTGAAGATTATAAAGTTGACATCGATGAAGACATCGAAGAAGAAGACATCGAAGAGGAGGAAGACTTCGAAGAAGAAAACTTCGAAGATGAAGAAGACCTCGAAGAGGAGGAAGACTTCGAAGATGAAGAGGACTTCGAAGATGAAGATGACATAGAAGAAGACCTCGAAGATGAAGATGAAGAACCAGAAATAGTACAGACTGTGACAAAAAAGGGAGAACCAAAGGTAACGAAAGTAGTTATTGCTGATTGGAAATTACATGATTAAATTTAATGTTGATAAAATTACATGGAATGACTTAAATATGGACGAGGTTTATAATCGTATAAACCTCGCCTCTTCTTCTGTGGGCAGCGAATATTTGCTTAGTGTTTTACAAACACTAGAATTTGATGAAGAAGTTCTTAAAACTAGAAATTTAAAGACAACATACTTTGAAAATAATCTTAAGTCGATAGAACGCCTTAAAAAAATCTATAAAAATCTCGGTAAGACAAAGAAATATTCTTTTCTTGATTATATTTTCAAATTAAATGAAATAAAGACTAGTAGTAATCTAAAACATATCATTTTAATTATTCTTTTATTTGTTGCTATAGCACTTATTTTTGTTCAGCCTGCGATCGGAATAATTGCTTTGGTAGTAATGATTGCGCTTAACATTATTTTGTATTTTAGATTTAGGTCAGAGATAGAAGCATATTTTAACTGCATAAAATATTTAGTAAGCATGGTTGTTTGTGCAGATAAAATTTCAAAAGAAAAATTACCAGATGAATTTAAAGAAGATATAGATAAACTAAAAAAAGCAGTTAAAACTTTCACACCAGAGCGAAGAGGAAGTTGGCTAATTACTAATAGCGTTGCTGGTTCAATTGTTGATGTAATCTTGGATTATGTTCGTATGATTTTTCATATTGACTTGATTAAATTTAATAATATGAAAAAGCATGCTACGGCACATTCTGAAGATATAAAAGAACTTTATAATACACTAGGCGAAATTGAAACATCTATGTGTATTGCTGAGTATAGAAAAGATAAAGCATATTCACTTCCACGTTTTAGCGATAAAAAAGAAATTTCATTTAAGGATATTGCACATCCACTAGTTAAGGTTCCAATAACAAATTCGCTTGATACAAAAAAATCGATTTTGCTTACGGGTTCTAATGCATCTGGAAAGTCAACTTTCCTTAAAGCAATAGCAATAAACCAAATATTCGCGCAAACAATTTATACGGTTTTTGCAACAGAATATAAAACAACATTCTTTAATGTATTTTCGTCAATGGCGCTAGCAGATAATCTTTTGAAAAAGGAAAGTTATTTTATTGTTGAGATTAAATCCTTAAAACGTATTTTTGATGCATGTGAAGAAAAAGAAACACCGGTGCTTTGCTTTATTGATGAAGTATTAAGAGGCACAAACACAAAAGAGAGAATTGCCGCTTCAACGCAAATTCTTAAAGATCTTTCTAATAAGAATGCTTTAGTATTTGCGGCGACACATGATATAGAACTTACTAAGTTACTAGAAAATGATATGGATAATTTCCATTTTTCCGAGCATATTGAAGGGGATAACGTTCTTTTTGATTATAAACTTAAAGAAGGTCCATCAAATTCTTCGAATGCTATAAAGCTTCTTAAATCTTATGGATTTGATGAAAAAATTGTTGAAGAAGCAAACAAGATGCTCTAAAACCTTCAATTTCTTGACATCATACTTTTTAGATAGTAAAATAAATTAAATCTTTAAATCGATACGAGATATCGGCAAGATAATAAATTACATAGGATAATTTTAGCAGTTTTATCTGTTTGTGTATGTTGCCTTGCCTATATCGGCAAGGTTTTTATTATGAACAAAAAAGACTTTATTAATTACTATACTAAAGACTGTTTCTCAAATAATTTCACTCTTGAGGATACAGTATTTTCTTTTCTTTCATCTAATAAAAAGTATTGTGTTTTCCCGGGTTTTTGCGATGTGCATGTGCATTTTCGTGAACCCGGTTTTTCATATAAAGAAACTATTGAAACGGGTTCTAAAGCGGCAGCTAAAGGCGGTTATACAGCTGTATGCACAATGCCGAACTTAAATCCAGTGCCAGATTGTAAAGAATCTCTAGATGTACAAAAAAATATTATTAAAAACACTGCTGTAATAGATGTGTATCCATATGGAGCAATTACGGTAGGTGAACAAGGGAAAAAGATAGCATCTTTAGATTCTATGGCAAAGGAAGTAATCGCTTTTTCAGATGATGGAAAGGGCGTGCAATCTGATGAACTTATGCGTAGTGCTATGCTAAAGGCTAAAGAACTTGGAAAAATTATTGTAGCGCATTGTGAAGATAATTCTTTACTTAATGGCGGCTATATTCATGATGGAAATTATGCAAAAACTCACGCTCATAAAGGGATTTGCTCTGAAAGTGAATGGAAGCAAATAAAAAGAGATATTGAACTTGCAAAAGAGATAAATTGTGCTTACCATGTGTGCCACATTTCATGTAAAGAAAGCGTAGAGTTGATACGTAAGGCAAAAAAAGAAGGCGTTAATATATCTTGCGAAACAGCACCGCATTATCTATTACTAGATGAAAGCAACTTGCAAGAAGATGGTAAATTCAAAATGAATCCTCCGCTGAGAACGAAAGAGGATAGACTTGCTTTAATTGAGGGTTTAAAAGATGGCACAATAGATATGATTGCAACGGATCATGCACCGCATAGCCAAGAAGAAAAAAATAAGGGACTTAAAGACAGTGCTTTTGGAATTGTAGGCATAGAAACAGCTTTTCCACTTTTATATACTTATCTTGTAAAAGAAAACATAATAAGTTTAGAAGATTTGGTAAAACTTTTATGCTTTAATCCAAGAAAACGTTTTAATATTCCTATAAGAGAAGATTTTAGTATTTGGGAATTAGATGAAGAATATATAATAAAACCAGAAAACTTTATATCTAAGGGAAAGTCAACACCTTTTGAGAATATGAAAGTTTTTGGAAAATGCGTTTTAACTGCATGTAACGGAAAAGTTGTTTATGGAGGAAAATAAAAATGGCAAAAAGGACAGATATTAAAAAGGTTTTGATTATTGGCTCAGGACCTATTGTCATTGGCCAAGCGGCAGAGTTTGACTATGCAGGCACCCAGGCTTGTTTAGCTTTAAAAGAAGAAGGATACAAGGTTATTTTGTGTAATTCTAATCCTGCAACAATAATGACAGATACTACTATCGCAGATAAGGTATATATGGAGCCTTTGACGCTAGAATATATTGCTAAAATTTTAAGATATGAAAGACCAGATGCAATTATTCCTGGAATTGGCGGGCAAACTGGATTAAACCTTGCTATGCAGTTAGAAAAGAAAGGTATCTTAAAAGAGTGTAACGTAGAACTATTAGGTACAAGTAGCGAAAGTATTGAAAGAGCTGAGGACCGTGAACTTTTTAAGGAAATGTGTGAGTCGATTGGTGAGCCAGTTATTCCTTCCGAAATCACCTACAATCTTGAAGAGGCTAAAGAAGCTGCTAAACACATTGGATATCCAGTAGTTCTTCGCCCAGCGTTTACTTTAGGCGGAACCGGAGGAGGTTTTGCTGAAAATGAAAAAGAATTAGAAGAAATCGGTATTAATGCTTTTAAGCTCTCGCCTGTACATCAGGTATTAATTGAAAAGAGCGTAAAGGGCTACAAAGAAATAGAATTTGAAGTTATGCGAGATTCGTTTGACAATGCAATTACTATTTGTGGAATGGAAAACATTGATCCTGTTGGCGTACATACAGGTGATTCCGCTGTAGTTGCTCCAATTCTTTCTCTTTCGGATAAAGATAAAAAGATGTTAAACGATAGTGCAATAAAAATAATTCGCGAATTAAAAATTTCTGGCGGATGTAATGTACAATTTGCGCTTCATCCTACTACAAGCGAATATTATTTGATTGAGGTTAACCCAAGGGTTTCTCGTTCATCAGCACTGGCTTCAAAAGCAAGCGGTTATCCAATCGCGAGAGTAACAGCAAAAATTGCTTTAGGTATGTCACTAGAAGAAATTGAAGTTGCTGGTGGAAACGCGTCTATAGAACCAATGCTAGATTATATAGTTGCTAAATTTCCTCGTTTCCCATTTGATAAGTTTAAGGATGCAACGAATATTTTAGGTACACAGATGAAAGCGACTGGCGAAGTAATGGGCATAGGATCTTCGCTGGAAGAATGTATTTTGAAATCAGTACGTTCATTAGAAACTGGAGTTTGCCATCTTTACTTGTCTAAATTTGACGATATGAAAACAGATGAAATTTACGAGTACTTAAAGGAATTTAAGTCTGATAATCTTTATGCCGTTGCAGAACTTTTACGTAGGGATGAAAGTATATCACATCTTCATGAAGTGACAATGATTACACAGTTGTTCTTAGAATCTATTAAGAGAATTGTTGATATGGAAAAATTACTTTTGGCAAACGTAAAAGATATTAATACTCTTAAGTCTGCTAAAGTACTTGGATTTTCTGATAAGTATATAGCAAAGCTTTGGAATATTTCTGAAAACGATGTTGCAAGTCTTAGAAAGGCAAATTACATTACGCCAATTTTCCGCATGGTTGATACTTTGCATACTGGAAAATATATTGCATATCTTTATTCGTCATATATTAATTTAGTTGATGATACATTCAAAAACGAATCCAGACTTTCTAATGACAAGAAAATTATCACACTTGGAGCAGGCCCGATTCGTATAGGTCAAGGCGTTGAGTTTGATTATTCTACGGTACATGCAGTGCAGACAATAAAGAATGCGCGCTACGAAGCAATTATTATTAATAACAATCCTGAAACTGTTTCAACAGATTATACAACTGCTGATAAACTTTATTTCGAACCGTTAACACCTGAAGATGTTATGTCGATTATTGATTATGAAAATCCTGAAGGAGTTATTGCATCATTAGGTGGACAAACTGCGATAAATCTAGCAGAACCGTTGATGAAAAATGGTGTAAAAATTATAGGTACGGATTGCGACGCTATCGAAAAAGCTGAAAACCGTGATAGCTTTGAAAAAATATTACTTGAACTTGGCATTCCGCAACCTAAAGGAAGAGCAGTAACGAAGATTGAAGATGGCATAAAAGCTGCAAACGAGATAGGATACCCAGTTCTTGTTCGTCCATCATTCGTATTAGGTGGAAGAGCTATGCAGATTGTTGCTAACGAAGAACAACTTAAGCATTACTTAAAATCTGCTGTTGAAGTGGATGCAGATAAACCAGTTTTGGTAGATAAATATATTCAGGGAAAAGAAGTTGAAGTTGATGCTATATGCGACGGAAGAGATGTATTTATTCCTGGAATTATGGAACTTGTTGAAAGAACAGGTATTCACTCGGGCGACTCAATAAGTGTATATCCTACATTTAGTATTTCAAATAAAGTTAAAGGAATTATTTTGCAGTATGCTAAAAAGTTAGGACTTGGAATAGGAATAATCGGACTTTATAATATTCAATTTATTGTTGATGAGAAAGAGGATGTTTATATTATCGAAGTTAATCCTCGTTCATCTAGAACGGTTCCATTCCTTTCAAAGGCAACAGGTTACAGCCTTGCTGATATTGCTACTGAAGTCATTTTAGGAAAGACATTAAAAGAATTAGGAATATTCGATATTTATCCAGAAGAAAAGAAACGTTACTACGTAAAAGTACCTGTATTCTCGTTTAATAAAATCAAAGGTTTAGATGCTTATCTTTCACCTGAAATGAAATCTACAGGTGAAGCTATTGGATATGATGATAAACTTAATCGTGCGCTTTATAAAGCGTTGCAAGCTTCTGGTACACATGTTCAAAATTATGGAACAGTTTTCGTTACGATTTCTGATAAGGATAAAGAAGAGGCTTTGCCATTAATAAGACGTTTCTATAACCTTGGTTTTAATATTGAAGCTACTTTAGGTACAGCACAGTTTCTTAAACAAAATGATATTAGAACACATATACTAAAAAAACTTAGTGATGGATCAGATGAAATTGCAAATTCTATCAGACAAGGACATATTGCATATGTAATTAATACAAGAGATATCGGTTCATTATCACAAGAAAGTGATGGTATACAAATAAGACAATTAGCAACAGAAAATAATGTTACAATCCTTACATCACTAGATACTGTAAAAGTTTTGTTAGATGTATTGGAAGAAACAACACTAACTATTTCAACAATCGATTCGTAAGGAAGATAAAATGAAACAAAGTATTTTTGAAATCATTTCAAATATTTCTTTAAATGAAAGCATCTATAAAATGGTGCTTTTGGGTGATACTTTAGGAATAAAATCAAGTGGTCAGTTCATAAATATTAAACTTGAAGGTAAATATTTAAGAAGGCCTATTTCAGTTTGCGATTATGACGAAGAGACAATCACGATTATTTATAAGGTCGTAGGAAGTGGCACAAAACAGTTAAGCGCTATGAAGAAAGGCGAAAAGTTAGATATTCTTACTGGACTTGGAAATGGATATGATACTCAAAAAAGTGGAAACAAACCGTTACTAATTGGAGGCGGCGTAGGTATTCCTCCGTTATATCGTCTATGTAAAGAGCTGATTAATGCTGGCAAAGATGTATCGGTTGTTTTAGGTTTTAATACTAAAGCTGAAAGTTTTTATGTAGATGAATTTAAGGATTTAGGAGCAACTGTTTATGTAGCAAGTGTAGATGGCACTCTTGGCATTAAAGGTTTTGTAACAGATGCGCTGCCTAATGAGTATTCATACTTTTATTGTTGTGGCCCAGAACCTATGCTAAAAGCAGTTTACAAAGCAACAAATACTAGCGGGCAATTTAGTTTTGAAGAACGTATGGGGTGTGGCTTTGGTGCATGCATGGGATGTTCATGTAAAACAATTACGGGATATAAGCGTATTTGTAAAGATGGTCCAGTTCTACAAAAGGAGGAAATATTATGGGAAAGCTAAGCGTTAATTTATGCGGGATTGAGCTTGATAACCCAATAATTCCTGCTTCAGGAACATTTGGATATGGTTATGAATTTGCTAATCTTTACGATATTAATTGTTTAGGAACATTTTCATTTAAGGGAACAACAAAAGAAGAACGTTTTGGAAATCCTACACCTAGAATTGCTGAATGTCCTAAAGGAATGATTAATGCAGTAGGGCTTCAAAATCCAGGCGTTGAAAAAGTAATTAAAGAAGAACTTCCTAAACTTAAAAGTTGCTTTAATAAAAAAGTTATGGCTAACGTAAGTGGCTTTTGTGTTGAAGATTATGCCTATACATGTGAAAAACTTGATGCCGAGGAACAAGTAGGATGGTTAGAAGTAAATATAAGTTGCCCTAATGTTCACGGAGGCGGTATGAGTTTTGGAACAAACCCAAAGAGTGCATCAGAAGTTGTTAAGGCAGTAAAAAAAGTCACAACTAAACCAGTTATAATAAAATTAACTCCGAATGTAACAGATATTACTTCTATTGCAAAAGCATGCGAGGATTCTGGCGCTGATGGAGTAAGTTTAATAAATACTATGCTTGGGATGCGAATTGACTTAAAGACAAAAAAACCAATAATTGCCAATATTATGGGTGGTTATTCAGGGCCTGCTATTTTCCCAATTGCTGTAAGGATGGTTTATCAAGTAGCAAATGCTGTTAATATTCCTGTTGTAGGATTAGGTGGAATTAGCACGGCTGAAGATGTAATAGAAATGATGTTGGCGGGCGCTAGCGCAGTAGAAATCGGATCTGCAAATCTTATAAATCCATATGTTTGCAAAGATATTCTAGAAGAGCTTCCAAATACAATGGAAAAATATAATATTGATAACTTAAAAGATATAATAGGAGGAACAAATAATGGGTAAAGATGTAATTGTTGCATGCGATTTTGAAAGCGCAGAAAGCACATATGCCTTTTTGGATAAATTTATAGATAGAAAGCCTTTTGTTAAAATTGGTATGGAATTATTTTATGCTGAAGGTCCTGAAATTGTAAGACAAATAAAAAAAAGAGGACATAAAATTTTTTTGGACTTAAAGCTTCATGACATACCTAATACTGTTGAAAAATCAATGTCTGTTTTATCTAAACTTGACGTTGATATTTGTAATCTTCATGCAAGTGGAACAATTCCAATGATGCAGGCAGCTCTTAAAGGGTTAACTAGGCCAGATGGTACGCGCCCATTACTTATTGCGGTTACCCAGCTTACTTCTACTGACCAAGAAACAATGGAGCGAGATTTGCTTATAAAAGAAAATATTGATGATGTAGTTATTCATTATGCTAAAAATGCCTTAAAGGCAGGTCTTGATGGTGTAGTTTGCTCACCTTTAGAAGCTAAAAAAGTACATGAAAATTGCGGAAAAGATTTCCTTACTGTTACACCGGGCGTAAGATTTAGTGATAGTGCTGTTGGAGATCAAAAAAGGGTTATGACACCAGCCGAGGCAAAAGAAATTGGCTCAGACTATATTGTTGTTGGCAGACCTATCACGGCTGCTAAGGACCCGATAGAAGCTTATAATCGTTGCATTAAAGAATTTGTTGATTAAGGAGAAAATTTATGGAACTTAATACATTAATTGCTAAAGACTTATTAAAAATAAAGGCAGTATTTTTTAGACCTGAAGAACCGTTTACATGGGCTAGCGGAATTAAAAGTCCGGTTTATTGTGATAATAGGCTTACATTGACATCTGTTGAAGTAAGAGAAGATGTTGAAAATGGACTTGCAAAATTAATAAAAGAAAATTATCCAAGCGTAGAAGTTCTTATGGGGACCTCGACAGCAGGAATTGCACATGCAGCCATTACAGGACATATTCTTTCTTTACCTATGGGTTATGTTCGCTCAGGAGCTAAAGACCACGGTAGACAAAATCAAATAGAGGGCAAACTTGAAAAGGGACAAAAGGTAGTAGTTGTTGAAGATTTAATTTCTACTGGTGGAAGTGTAATTGAAGTAGTAAATGTGTTAAGAGAAGCTGGCGCAGAAGTTTTAGGTATTGTGTCAATCTTTACTTATGGAATGCAAAAAGGGCTTGACCGATTAAAAGAAGCCAATGTAAAAAATATTTCACTTACTGATTTTGACTGTATAGCGCAAGTAGCTGCCGAGGAAGGATATATTAAGCCAGATGATATTCAAAGACTTATATCTTTTAGAAATAATCCTTCGGATGAAAGTTGGATAGGGGTTAAATAATGAAAAATCTTATTGATATAACGGATTTATCTATTAAAGAATTAGATGATTTAATATCTACTGCAAAAGATATTATGAAGCATCCAAAAAAGTATAGCAAAAAATGTAAAGGCAAACAGCTTGCTACAATGTTTTTTGAGCCATCTACTAGAACAAGACTAAGTTTTGAATCAGCTATGCTTTCTTTAGGAGGTAGTGTAATAAGTGTTACGGATTCCGTTTCGTCATCAGTATCTAAGGGCGAGTCTGTCGCAGATACAGTTAAAGTTGCGGCATCTTTTGTTGATATTATTGCAATGCGTCATCCAAAAGAGGGAGCAGCTTTGCTTGCTAGTGAAAGTGTAAAAGTTCCGATTATCAACGCAGGTGATGGGGGTCATTGCCATCCGACACAAACGCTTGCAGATTTGCTTACGATACATGAAGAAAAAGGTAGATTTGATAACCTTACAGTGGGTATGTGTGGAGATTTAAAATATGGTCGAACTGTGCACTCGCTTATTAATGCACTTTCAAGATATAATAATGTAAAATTTGTTTTAATCTCTCCGGAAGAATTAAAATTGCCGGACTATGTAAAAAATGAAGTAATAAAAACAAAAAATCTTGAGTATGTTGAAACTACTTCATTAGAAGAAGCACTGCCTAATTTAGATATAATTTACATGACCCGTATTCAACAAGAGCGTTTTGAATCAAAAGAAGAATATGAGCGCTTAAAAGATAGCTATGAATTAAATGCCAAAAAAATGAAGCTTGCTAGGAAAGATTGCACTATCATGCATCCGCTTCCTAGAGTAAATGAAATAAATACGGATGTAGATGATGATCCGCGTGCATGTTATTATAAGCAGGTTGCTAATGGTAAATATATTAGAATGGCACTGATTTTAGGGCTTACTTTTGGACATACAAAGGAAGATTCAAAGCAATATATAACTGATATAAAATGTAATAATCCAAGGTGTATTACTTCAGTAGAACGTGGTATTAAGCATAAATTCATCAAAAATGAGGTTGATGGCACATTTAGGTGTGCATATTGCGAAGCTAAGCAAAATTAGCCTCTAATTTTAAGAAATTAGATATAATCCTAGTTGAATTTTGGACTTAATAATGATAAAATAAACTCAATCGAAAAACCTTTAAATTCGGTACAGAGATGCCGGCAAGGGACACTTTTTTTGTGGAGTTTTTTAGCCGTGCATCATAGCGCGGCTTTTTATATGTCAAGCAAACAAAACATAAAAAGGAAGAGACAATGGGATTTAAGGCAACAATCTTAAATGAGAATGAAGTGCAAAGAGCACTAAAGAGAATCGCACATGAAATTATTGAAAAAAATAATGGTGCGGAAAATATCTGTCTCGTTGGGATAAAAAGAAGAGGAGTTTCTATTGCCAAGATTCTTGCCGATAACATAAAAACTTTCGAAGGCGTTGAAGCTCCTACAGGCGCCCTTGACATTACATTCTATAGAGATGACTTATCTAAAGTAGATAAAGATCCAGTTCTTAATGAAACTCAAATACAATTTGATATTAAAGATAAAGATGTAATCTTAGTTGATGACGTGCTGTATACGGGACGTACTGCTAGGGCTGGATTAGATGCGCTTATGGCATTGGGTAGACCTAAAACGGTTCAACTTGCAGTTTTAATAGACAGAGGTCACAGGGAACTTCCTATTAGAGGTGATTATGTAGGAAAGAACGTTCCTACTAGTCTTTATGAACGTGTATCTGTAAAGATGCTAGAGTTTGATGATGTTTGTTCTGTCGATTTGTACGAATAGTACTTCGAAATAAATGTAAAAGATTTTAAGGAGGATGAATTATGAATTTAGTTTATGATGTTAGCGATAGACCTTCGTTTGGAAAGGTAATTGTATTCGCTATCCAACAGTTGCTTGCTATCTTAGCTGCAACAATCGCCGTTCCTTCAATCGTTGGAAACGGCATGAGCCAATCAGCAGCCCTTTTTGGAGCTGGCGTTGGTACAATTATTTATTTACTTTTCACAAAGTTTAAGAGCCCGGTTTTCTTAGGCTCATCATTCGCTTTTCTTGGATCAATGTTCGCAGCTTTTGCTGGAGCAGTTTCAGTTGAAGCTGGTCATGTAGGACTTATAATCGGTGCAATTTTTGCAGGTCTTGTTTATGTAATCATTGCAATTGTAGTTAAATTTGCAGGTGTTCGTTGGATTAACTACCTTATGCCAGCAGTTGTAATTGGACCAACAGTAGCAATTATCGGACTTAGCCTTGCAGGAAATGCAATAGGAGATGCTTTACATGGTGCTGAAAAAAATAGCGATGGAGCATTTGTAATGACACAAAGCGCTTGGATATGCTTAATTTGCGCACTTGTAACATTGTTCGTAGTAATTATCTGCTCAGTATTCGGTAAGAAAATGATGAAACTTATACCATTCATTATCGGTATCGCGGCTGGATATATCGTAGCTACAATCTTTACATTAATCGGAAATGCAACAGGAAATGAAGCACTTCAAATAATTGACTTTAGCGCATTTAAGGCAATGCAATGGGTTCCGGATTTTACATTCCTTAATATTCCTTCTGGAATTCCTCAAATAACTGGAACTTATATAGCAACACTTGCAGTTGCTTATGTACCTGTAGCATTCGTAGTATTCGCAGAGCACATTGCAGACCACAAGAACTTATCATCAATCATTGGTAAAGAACTTCTTGAAGAGCCAGGTCTTCACAGAACACTTCTTGGTGATGGTGTTGGTTCAATGGCAGGCGCAATATTTGGTGGATGTCCTAACACAACATACGGCGAGAGCGTAGGTTGCGTTGCAATCACAAAGAATGCTTCTGTTGTAACAATTCTTACAACTGCAATCATCGCAATAGTAATTTCATTCTGCGGACCATTCGTAACTTTCCTTTCAACAATACCTAGTTGCGTAATGGGTGGTGTTTGTATAACACTTTACGGTTTCATCGCTGTATCTGGTCTTAAGATGCTTCAGCCAGTAGACCTTAATGATAACGGAAACCTTTTTACAGCATCAGCAATCCTTATCGCTGGTATCGGTGGAATGACACTTCAAATTGGTGCTGTAACATTAACAGAAATCGCATGTGCACTTATCCTTGGTATCATAGTTAACCTTGTAGTAAATATCAAAAAAGGTAACAAAGGACCTGGAATGAAAGGAAACATGTAATACCAAAGGAGAAATTGACTAAAAACAATTAGTTAAAAACTTCTATCCTTAAAATAAAAATATATTTTGAAGAAGTGGCCATTTAAGGTCACTTCTTTTTTGAAAATTTTAAGATAATGAATTTATGCATTTTTGATGTATAAAATACATTGGTTATGGTATAATATGGGGCATGAAAACTAACAGACAAGAAAAGATAATTGAATTAATTGCTGAACATGAAATATCAACTCAGGAAAAGCTTGTTAAGCTTCTAAATAAAGAGGGATATAATGTTACGCAAGCAACAGTTTCTAGGGATATTAAGGCGCTTCACCTTGAAAAAATTCCTGCAAAAAAAGGAAGTAAATATTTTTATCCTGAATCTAGGGTTGTAGATCAGGAAAAGTATTTGCGTATTCTTAGCGATGGATTTGCTAGCATAGAGCAAGCTGGGAATATGATTGTGGTTCGTACTGTTGGTGGAATGGCTATGGCTGTTGCGGCAGCTTTAGATAACCTTAAATTACGAGAAATTGTTGGATGTATCGCAGGCGATGACACAATAATGTGTGCAACAAGAAGTGATATTGATGCGACTAGCGTAATAGGAAAAATTAAAACACTTATAAAGAAATAAATGTTAAAAAATGTTCACATCAAAAATTTAGCATTAATTGCCGAGACAGACATTGATTTTGAAAAGTCCCTTAATATTTTAACTGGCGAAACCGGTGCAGGAAAATCAATAATCATTAGTTCTATTAACATTGGTCTCGGTGACAAAGCTAACAAGGGAATTATTCGAAATGGAGAAAAAGAGGGCCTTGTTGAGCTCACTTTTGTGACGCAAAATAAAAAAGTTTTTGATGCACTTGATAGTCTTGGAATTGAACGCGATGGTGAAAATGTAACTATTAAACGTAAGATTTCTGCTGATTCAAGTATTAGCAAAATTAATGGTGAAAGTGTTACATTAGCAAACTTGAAAATGATTACTAGTATGCTAGTAGATGTTCATGGACAGCATGACCATCAAAGTTTATTAGATTCGAAAAATCATATAAATATTGTAGATGATTTTGGAGGAACAAAACTTCTTAACGCAAAAGAAAAGCTACAAGAAAAATATTATGAATATAAGGCATTAAAAAAAGAACTTGATTCTTTTAATATGAACGAAGATGAACTTGCGAAAGAAAAAGAACTTTTGCTTCATGAACTAAAAGAAATTGAAGATGCGGCTATAAAAGAAAATGAAGACGAAGAATTAGAAACTGAGTTTAAAAAACTTTCTAACGCAGAAAAAATTCACGAAAATACGAATAAAGCAAACATAAATATTAACGACGAAAACGATGGAGCAATCACTAAAATTAATGTTGCACTAAAAGAAATAACCCAAGCGCTTAAGTTTGATGAAAGCCTTGATGAGTTAAGGAAACAAATTTTAGATTTAGATTCAGTCATTAAAGATGTAGGACATGATTTGAACCATTATATTGATAACAATGCTTTTGATCCTCAAAGATTTAGCGAAGTTAGAGATAGACTTAACCAAATAAATCACTTAAAAGATAGATATGGAAAAAGTGTTAAGGAAATAAGTGAATATGCAAATAACATAAAAGAAAAGTTAGATAAATACGAAAACTATTCACAAAAAAGAGAAGAATTAATTAGTAAACAAAAGGATTTAGCTAGTGAAGTAAATGAAAAAGCAAAGAAACTTTCTCAAGAAAGAAAGAAGGCAGCTTCTAAGTTAGAACCTATGATAATAGAAAATTTACAAGACTTAAATTTCCTTAATTGTGAGTTTAAAATCAATTTTGAAAAGGCAAGTAAAATAACAGCAGCTGGATTTGATAATGTAGAGTTTTTAATTTCAACGAATCCAGGTGAACCAATAAAACCATTATCAAAAGTAGCATCAGGCGGGGAACTTTCAAGAATAATGCTTTCAATAAAATCGTCAGTTGCTAAAGCGGATAATATTGAAACACTAATATTTGATGAAATTGATACAGGAATTAGTGGAAATACAGCTTATAAAGTTGCAGAAAAATTAGATTTCTTAAGCAAAACACATCAGATAATTTGTATAACGCACCTTCCACAAATTGCATCTATGGCAGATTATCATTTTGAAATTCAAAAATCAGTTCAAAATGGTAATACAATTTCTGGCATTAAGCTTTTAAGTGATAAAGAAAGTGATATTGCAATTGCGAAACTCTTAGGTGGCGACAAAGTAACTAATGCAGCACTAGAAAATGCGGTTGAGTTAAAAAAGGCTTCAAAAGAAGCTAAAAAATAAATTATAGACATAAAATAAACAAATTAAAGTTTTACACTTAACAAACTATAATAAAAAAGGGACTAATCATGGGAAAAAATTTAGTATTATTTAATCCATTCTCATCAAATGGAAATGGCGCAAAAGCAGTTGAGAAAATTAAAAAATATGTCGATGAAGAATTAGAATTTGTTGACATGACTAAGATTGAAAAATACAGCGATTTTTTTGCTTCGCTTAATCCAGACGATAAGATTTATATTTGTGGTGGCGACGGAACACTTAATCATATAATTAATGATTGTGATGATAAGTTTCCTGAAAATGATATATATTTCTTTGGGATTGGAACTGGAAACGATTTTCTTTTAGATCGTGGATTTAAGACTCCATGCCCACCACTTAAAATAAATGAATACTTAAAAGATTTGCCTACAGTTGATGTTAAAGGAAAAACATATTATTTTCTTAACTGTGTAGCTTTCGGAATTGATGGTTGGGTTTGCGGTGTAGCTGAGCAAGAGAAAAAGAAAAATCCAAAGGTTAAATCTAATTATACAATTATTGCGCTTAAAGGACTTTTGGGCCAATTTAGTCCACGTAATGCAACGGTTAGAGTTGATGGAGGTGAGCCACTACATCTTTCAAGAGTTTGGATGTCTCCAACGATGAATGGAAAATATTTTGGTGGAGGAATGAAAGTTACTCCAATGCAAGATAGATTAAATAAAGAACGTACACTTACTTATATGGCTTGCCATAATTCAAATAGATTTCAAATCACAACTGGATTTATTCAAATTTTTGGCGGAAATCATGTTAATAACCCAACAGCTAAATTCATTACGGGACATGAGATAACAGTTGAATTTGATAAACCTATGACTCTTAATATTGACGGTGAGCCAATATATGATGTATTAAAATATACAGCACGTAAATTTTAATTAAGGATTAAGAAAGTATGTTTATTCTTTCAATTATTTCCAGTTTTTTTATAAGCAAAAAGAAAAAATATACTCAAGATAGTAAGTATTTTAGGTTCTTGCTTTATGCATGTACTAAAATAGTTTTATTTGTTGCAAGAATTAAATATAAAATTTCTGGCTTAGAAAAAATCCCTAAAGATTCAAGATTTTTACTTGTAGAAAATCATAGAGCAAATTTTGATCCTATTATCACATGGGACATTCTTAATAAACTTAAAAATCCTTATGCAACATTAACCTATATTTCAAAACCTGAAAATTTTAAATATCCAGTTTTTGGAAAAATACTTAATAGATGCTGTTTCCTTCCAATTGATAGAGAAAATCCTAGAAGCTCGATGAGGACTTTAATGGAAGCGGCTGATTTTATTAAACAAGACAAATTCTCTGTTTGTGTTTACCCAGAAGGAACTAGAAATAAAACCAATGAGCCTTTGTTAGAATTTCACAATGGTTTATTTAAGATTGCTCAGATGGCAAATGTTCCGATTGTTATTGCAACTGTTAAAAACTCTGAGCAACTTATGAAAAATTTTCCGTTTAAGAAAACTCTTATGCAATTTGATGTGTTAGAAGTAATGAATGCTGATAAGGTTATGGAATTAAAAACAAACGAAATTGGAGATTATGTTAGAAAAGTAATGGAAGCTAATCTAACAAAAGAAAATTAATCAACTTTCTTTATCGAATCGATATTTGTACTAGCTAAAAGAGAATAGTTTGTATGATAGATAACAAAGCCGGGTTTGCTTCCGGCTGTTTTTTTTAAGTGTTTTTTTTGCACATAGTCAACTTCTACTGAAGGAGAGCTGCCTGCTTTAGAAAAATGCGCAGCGAGATTAGCAGCTTCTTCAATGGATTTATCAGAAGGCTCAGCACCGTTTGTTTTAAGAATTACATGACTTCCGGGAATTTTCTTTGCATGAAACCACCAATCATCATTATTTGCTAACTTAAAAGAAAGATATTCATTTTGATAATTGTTTTTGCCAACAAATATATCAAGACCATCGCTAGATAAAAAGTGCATAGGAGCAGATTTAATAGCTTTTTTTAGAGAGTTATCTTTGCGAAGACCTTTTTGCTTAATGTATCCACTTTCAATCATTTCTTTTTTTAGGTCGGATATATCCGCTTCGTTTTGGACAGTATCTAAACTAGCCTGAATCGATTCAAGATGTTCAATTTCATCCTTCGTATCTTTAATAATTTCTGATAAAGAATCAAAAGTTCTTTTTAACTTTGAATATTTCTCATAATATCTTTTTCCATTTTCAATAGGCGAAATAGTAGGGTCAAGCAAAATAGTTATCTCTTCATTTGTGTGGTAATTTACAGCTACCATAGATTTTGAACCTGCTGGCACATTGTAGCCATAAGCAGTGATTAATTCGCCATATAGTTGATATTTATCTTTTTTCTTAGTATCTTCGATTTGTTTAAGTTGCAAATCATATTTCTTGTAATCTTTAGAAAGAAGTGTTTGTAAAATTCCTCTTAAATCAGAGGTTTTTTGTCGAAGTGTTGTAAAGCTTTGACGTTTATTGTAATAATCATATAAAAGCGCAGAAATGCTTTCATATTTTTCGATTTTTAAATTTGAATAAATACTAAAGATAAAAGGCGCAAAGAAAATTGGCTCATCATTATCGTAGACGATATTAGGTTCAAAAGATTTTGACCTTATTATTTCCATATATTTTTCAAAAGTCGTCATTAATCTAGAAATTTCATCTTTATCTAAAGTCGAAGCACTTCTATCGGAATCAATATCGGCCTTAGCACAAATTTCTTGGGCAAGTATAGTGCTGATTCCAGTAAACTTAGCACTAAAGAATTTTGAAAGAGCAATATTATCAAATTCAATTTTTTCGGAATATGTATTGAAACTTAAAGGATTTAGTTTTTCATTTTCAAATGGCACAAAATAATTTCTGCCCGGTAAAACTTCCCTTACAGAACTTACTAAAGCATTAACATGTTTAATAGAATCTAATATTTTGTCTTCATCTCTAAAAATAATATTTGAGTGTTTTCCCATTAGCTCGATAGTTAAAATCTTTTTGCAAAGATCTCCCATCTCGTTAAAATGTTCGATTTCTATGTCTATAATTCTTTCTAGAGAAGGTTGAGAAATTTTTATAATTTTTCCGTTTTGGATATGCTTTCTAAGTAGCATGCAAAAACTAGGTGCATTAAGTGGAGCTGTCTTATTTTGATTTGTAAGATAGCAAATAGGCAAAGAAGGATTAGCGCTAATTAAAAGACGTTTTTGCGCCCCTTCTTTTTTTATGGTTAGTAAAAGCTCTTCCTTTTCAGGCTGAGCAATTTTAATAATTCTTCCTTCAAGAATCTCATTATTTAATTCAGCACACAAAGCTGCAACGCAGCTGCCATCAAAAGCCATACACTAATATTAAGTTAATTGTTAATTAAGGTCAAATATTATATAATTTGGACATGAGTTTTATTGAAATTTTGCTTATTGGAATAGGACTTTCTATGGACGCCTTTGCAGTCGCACTTTGCAAAGGTCTTTCTATGAAAAAAATTGATATAAAGGCGGGAGTTATTATCGCCGGATTTTTTGGTGTCTTCCAAGCAGGCATGCCTTTAATTGGATACTTTATATGTATAAATTTTGAAAAATACATATCTTCATTTGATCACTGGATTGCTTTTGGACTTTTAGAAATTATTGGAATTAAAATGATAATTGATGCAATAAAAGAAAAGAAAAATCCCGATGATGAAAATGAATTCAAACTTAAAATTGGTGAATTATTTATTTTAGCAATTGCAACTAGTATTGATGCTTTAGCTGTAGGAGTGTCCTTTGCATGTTTAGATGACATTAACATTTTTATTTCTGTTTTAATTATTGGAGTAACAACACTAATTCTTTCTTTTATTGGTGTTTTGATTGGAAATAAATTTGGTGCAAAGTTCAAGACAAAGGCTCAAGTTATCGGCGGTATTATTCTTATTTTGATTGGAATTAAAATTATCATTGAACATTTATTCTTCTAGGCTATTCATAGATAATTCACAAATTTAAGTAATATTATAACTATAAATTTTATCGTTTTGGCTATAAGGAAAAATTTTGAGAAAGGAAAAATAAATCCAATCACTATTGGATTATAAAAGGCTTTATGAACGAATTGAAAATTTTAATAGTTGATGATGAAGCAAAACTAAGAAAGATTGTTAAAGACTTCCTTGTAAAAAAAGACTACGTAGTTTTAGAAGCTGGAAATGGCGAAGAGGCTATGGATATTATTTATGAGGACAAGAACATCGATCTTGTTATTTTAGATGTTATGATGCCAAAGATGGATGGTTGGGAGACATGTAAAGAAATTAGAAAAATTTCAACAGTTCCAATTATTATGTTGACAGCAAAAGATGACGAGACAGATGAACTTTTAGGATATAACCTTGGTATTGATGAATATATTACTAAACCATTCAGCCCTAAAATCTTAGTTGCGAGGATTGATGCAATTTTAAGAAGAGCTAATAAACTTAATGAAGAAGACGTAATAGAAGTTGGTAAACTTATTATTAATAAAACGTCACATGTAGTGAGTGTTGATGGAAAAGAAGTTGAACTTAGTTTTAAGGAATTTGAGCTTCTTTGCTATTTTGCTGAAAATAAAGGAATCGCACTTTCAAGAGAAAAAATCTTAAATAGTGTTTGGAATTACGATTATTTTGGTGATGCACGTACAATTGATACTCATGTAAAGAAAATTAGAAGTAAACTAGGTGATTGTGGCGATTATATTAAGACAATTTGGGGCATGGGATATAAATTTGAGGTATGAAAAAGCCAACATCATTAAGAAACAAAACCATAGGATTAATTATTGGCGCTCTTATCTTAGCCGTAATTTTTGGTGTTGTATTTTGCCTCATATTTGCAAATAAATATTTTGTGAATCATGAACAAAAGAAAATGGTTGAGCTTCATGACATGATGGAAATAACTTTTTCTAACGAAGTGGGACCTTCCCAAAATATTTTTCAAATGCCTGATAACGAAAATAGATTAAATTCTATTAATGAACTTATATTTTTCTGCGAAGAAAACGCGATTTCACTAACAATTCAAAATCCTGGTGGCATTGTAATATTTTCTTATGGCTCTAATGCTATGCTTAATAGCCGACTTAATGAAATCATTCTTTCTGGTAATGCAAATAGTGATGTAATTAAAACCGGCCCGGGATATACAATCCAAACTACTAATGGAACAAATGGAGAACCTGCATATCTGGAACTTTGGGGATTTTTAGAAAATGGTAACAGTTTTGTTGCTAGAACTTCGTATGCAAATATTCAAAATAATATTAATGTTTCTCTGGAATTTTATTTGATAGTTTCTCTTGCACTTATTATTATTGCTGCTGTTGTTGTCTTTTTCCTCATAAATTATTACTCAGAACCAATTAGAAAACTCGCCGACCTTTCTAGACGAGTTAGTGAAGGAAATTTTGAAACTAAATATGAATATAAACACTTTAGACAAGATGAAATTGGAATGCTTGGTGAAAACATTAATGCGATAGGTTATAAACTTGAAAAAACTATTGCCGATCTTAAGAGTGCGAACCTTAATCTTCAAAATGAGTTAAAAGCTAAAACAGAGCAAGAAGAAGCTAGAAAAAAATATATGTCGGATGTTAACCATGAACTAAAAACTCCGATAGCTTTAATTTCTAGTTATGCAGAAGGCCTTAAAGAAGGAATTTCTGATGACCCTGAAGATAGAGATTATTATTGCAATGTAATTATTGATGAAGCTGAAAAGATGAACTTAATTGTTAAACGTCTTTCAACTCTTAATCAGCTAGAAGAAGGTCGAAGTGCGGTTTCATTAGAGAGATTTAATGTTGTTGAAGTTATTAACGGCTTCTTAAATACTATGTCAGTAATTATTGAAGAAAAAGGAGTAAATGTTTTCTTCAACAATAAGGACGTAGCTTATGTTTGGTCTGATGAGTTTTTATTTGAGGAAGTTTTAGTTAATTATTTTAATAATGCACTTAACCATTTAGACGACAATAAGACAATTAGAATTAATGTTGAAAAACTTAAAGAAAATGTACGAGTGACAGTTTATAACTCGGGTGAAAATATTCCAGAAGATGAAATTCCTAAACTTTGGGGCAAGTTCTATAAAGTAGATAAAGCTCGTACTAGAGAGTATGGTGGAAGTGGACTTGGACTTTCAATTGTTAAGGCTATTTGTGATTCATTAAATAAAAAATGTGGAGTTTACAATTTGATGGATGGCGTAGCTTTTTGGGTTGAACTAGAATCTGCAGCGGCTATTAGCACTGAAGAAGATATTACTTCAACAAAACGAATTTCATTTGAAGAAGCTGGACAAGAAGGCGTTAAACCAGAAAAACCAGAAACAATTTCAAAACTTAAACTAAGCGAACTTCCTATTTGGAAAAAGATTTCTAATAGAGAATCTAAAAATAAAAAGGACAAACAATGACTGAAATAAGTGCAGATTGGTTAGAAGCATTAAGCCCAGAATTTAGTAAAGATTACTACGCAAAACTTTATAATAAAGTTGGCGAAGAATATAAAAACTATAAGTGTTTTCCACCTATGGAAGAACTTTTTACTGCCTTTGATTTGACTCCACTTTCTAAAGTTAAGGTGGTTATTTTAGGCCAAGACCCTTATCATGAGGATAATCAAGCACATGGCCTTTGCTTTTCAGTAAAAAAAGGTGTTGATATTCCACCTTCTTTAGTAAATATCTATAAGGAACTTAATGACGACTTAGGATGCAAGGTGCCGAAGCATGGCTACCTTGAAAAGTGGGCAAATGAGGGCGTACTTCTTTTAAATACAGTTTTAACTGTTCGTGCGCATAATGCAAATTCTCACAGAGGTATTGGATGGGAAGAGTTTACTGATGCAGCTATCAAAATATTAAATGAGCAAGACCGTCCAATTGTTTTTATGCTTTGGGGTAAACCAGCAGGTGAAAAAAAGAAGATGCTTACTAACCCTAAACATCTAATTTTAGAAGCGCCCCATCCATCGCCGCTTTCTGCTTATCGCGGATTCTTTGGATGCAAGCATTTTTCAAAATGTAATGAATTCTTAGCAAACCAGGGATTAACTCCAATCGACTGGCAAATTGATTAATTTTTTAGAAAATTGCAATTCCCCGAGCTCTTTATTATCGCTCGCATCCCGCACGAACTTTTTTCAACCGCTAATACGCTCTGAAAAAAGTTGTGACGGCTCTGCTCGCTATCTAAATAAATACTTATATTGTTTTGGCTCGCGAAGCTGACGGCACCTTGGCTAGTGAGGGCCCGCGCCTTGCTTCGCTACTTGCGGCGGGTAATATCATCCTCCATTAAAACTTGGCTAGCCACCCGCCTTCATCTACGGACTTATTTTAAAAAATCTATTTTAGTCCGTAGGTTTTTACATGTTTTTCTGTAATTCGAATGAAAATCTACGGACCTATTTTAA
>JAZLLU010000002.1:0-76098 GCA_045598285.1 Lachnospiraceae bacterium
AAAGATAGCAGCTTTAAAAAACCATATTTGGTATTTATAAAAAATGAGACAAGGAATATAATAGTTAAGAAATCTAAAGTTCTAACAAGAATCTAGGGGAAACTTATCTATTGAATTCCTACAGTAAATTTACACTATCAATGAAAAATTGAATATTGAAAAAGACTTACCTGTATATTACTATGAATATAGATGTAAGGATGACGCAAATATTACACTCAATGACGGCAGTCACGTAGTATTTGTTAATTGTTGTTATAAAGGAAAAAATATTTCAGAAGAACTAAGAAATTTCTTTGATTATATTAAAACAGGAATTCCTACAGGCGAAGAAAGTAATTTTGTTCACCGATTGGAACAAGAAGTTGCAATAAACCGTTTGAACGAAGAATGGGAGGCGGCGTATATGACTTTTGAAGAAATTGTAAGATTAAAAGAAATACGTGCAAGAGAAGAAGCATTAGAAGAAGGCCGCAAGGAAGGTCGTGAAGAAGGCCGTCAAGACTTAATAAGGACTTTGCTTGAAAATTATGAGCCTGCAAAAGTCGCCGAAATGTTGAAGCTTTCAATTGACCAAGTGCAGACCATAACAGAAAAGTAATTTTGCACACAGGTTGGAACAATAATTTTACAAAAACCACTTAAAAAGGATGAGGCCCCTCATCCTTTTTTGTGTTTCGATTTTTATAATAGAAACAGATAAATTCTTAATGTGCCAAGTCGAAAAAAATTGCGATTTATTTGAAGTCTTCCATATAAATAATTCGGTCGCACATTTGCTCAACAACCGCCTTGTCATGCGAAATAAATAGCATCGATAAATCCAATTCCTTTTGTAAATTAAGCAGCAACTTTATTATCTGTCCTTGAATTGTTACATCTAACGCGGATACAGGCTCGTCTGCAACAATAAACTTCGAGCCCGTAATAAGTGCAAGCGCAATATTTACTCTTTGCTTTTGCCCACCTGAAAGTTCGCGAGGATATCTACCCAAAACGCTTTCGTCTAATTCAACTTTCTTAAGCATTTTTTTAACAAGCTCTCTTCGTTCATGCGACGGCACTTTTTTAACTTTAAGTGGTTCTTCTAAAATCCAGCTCACTTTTCTTCCTGGATTTAAGCTGCCAGCACTATCTTGGAAAATCATTTGAGGATTTTCAACATGCCAAACAACTTCGCCTGTACATTGTTTATCGAGGCCTAAAATTCCACGACATATGCTGCTCTTTCCAGATCCACTGCTGCCAACAAGTCCTAAAATTTCACCCTTCTTCACAAAGAAATTAACATTTTCAACAATCCTATGTTCAATCAGCTTTTGACCAATCCTCTTTGACTTCTTTCTATGTACTATCGTTAGGTCTTTTACTTCTAGCGCAAACTCGCCTTCAAAATTTCCCTGCTCTTTTTTTCCTTTGGTAATATTTGCGATTAAACTTTTCGTGTATTCATGTTCCGGCGCATTAAAGATTTGTTCTATGCTTCCCTCTTCAACGATTTCTCCTTTATACATTACAAGTGCTCGATCGCAAATTTTCTTTATGACATTTAAGTCATGCGAAATCAAGATAATACTCGTTCCGTATCTTTGATTAATTGACTTCAGTAAATCCAATATTTGCTCTTGCACCTTCGCGTCAAGTGCTGTCGTAGGCTCGTCTGCAATAAGCAAATCCGGATGGTTCATGAGCGCCATCGCAATCATAACTCTTTGCTGCATGCCGCCTGAAAGTTCGTGCGGATACTTGCCGTAAACGTCTTTTGGATTTTCAAGTTCAACATTTCTAAACATCCTAAGCACCTTATCTTTTTTTACTTCTTTGCTTAGGCTTTTGTCATGTATCGCCACAATTTCTTCTACTTGTCTTCCAACTTTTTGAAGTGGGTTAAGCGAGGTCATTGGTTCTTGGAAAACTACAGAAATTTCCTTTCCTTTGACTTCGCGAAGTTCATCAAAAGTCATTGGCACGAGATTTTTTTCTTTAAAGATTACCTTGCCGGTAAATTTTGCAATTTGTGGAAGTTGGAGTGCTAGCCCCATTCCGAGTGTAGTTTTCCCCGAGCCAGACTCTCCTACGATGCCAAGGATTTCTCCTTTTTGCATCTCAAAACTAGCCCCCTTCACTGCATAGGAGATTTTTTCCGCCGTCCTGTATTCAACTTTTAAATCTTTTACATTAAGCAGCATTTGTTTTTGAATGTTTGTATGTAGCACAAAAAACTTTTTTAAAAATTTTAATTGTCTTTTTCTTCGTTTTGTATATAAATGAGTTCCTTTTTTTGTCTTTTTCTAAATAGCGTTTTTTATTTTCTTCTTTTCCGACAAGTTCGGCGCTTTGTAGTTTTGCAAGGAGTTCGCTATTACTATATATCGGTGTTCTACAAACCACATCTCCTTCGTCGCGCGAAACATGATATACCTTAACAATATCCGAACAACTTTTTTCGTCGCCGATAAAAACTATATCGTTTTCCGTATTGAATTTTTTGAGTGTTTCAAAAATATAATTGTAATTTTCTTCAATCCATTTTATTTCCTTAGACTTTCCATTTTCGTCTATCTCTTCTGAGGAAATATAGTGTACAAACAATGTCGGACTTTTTATGTTTTTTAAGAATCTTTCAATTCTTCTTCTATATTTTTCTTTGACTTTCTTGTATTGTTTTTCTAGCGAGAGATATTTATCAAAATCATGGAACGACCAATATTTATAGTTTGTATCGTAATATCGTTCTCTCTTCGTTATGTCCTGGACTAAGTTCTCGTATTCCATAAATCCCTCAAAATTATTATTAATTGCTTTGAGCACTTCCTCAAACTTTGAAATGCCCCAATCAAAAGGCGAAGAAAAATTTCTTAATCCTAATTTTTCAAGATCTTGTGCAACTTCACAAAAATACCCCAACGATACATAGTTGATATAATGCTTATTCATTATTTTTTCCCCCCCAACAATCAATAATTCTATTCTGTCCTTGATACCCCATCACTTATTAGTGCCACGCCAAGTACAAGAATAATAATTGAAAGTCCTGGGAATATTGCGTACCAAGGCGCTTGCATAAGATAGCTACCGGCCTCACTAATCATTCTTCCAAGTGAAGCATCCGGTGGTTGTACGCCAAGCCCTAAAAAGCTTATGCCTGCTTCGGCAACAACAGCATTGTTAAATCCGACTGCCGCGCTGCTAAGAATTGTGATGTAAGCATTTGGTAAAATTTGTCCAAAAATTATTCGCCCTTTGCTATCTCCTATCAAAACGGCGCTTTGCACAAACTGTGCCCCTTTTAACCTTAACATCTCGCTTCTAGCAATTCTTGCAAAGCTCGGAATAAATAAAATCCCGAGCGCGAGTATGACATTCATTAATCCATTTCCAAGAAAGCTCACAAATACGAGCGCGAGCAATATACTTGGGAACGCATTAACAACGTCATTAATTCTCATAATAATTTCATCAAACCATCCGCCAATGTATCCGGCAAGCATTCCAATTACTGTGCCGACAACCATGCCGAATCCAACCGTAACAATCGCAACTAAAAAAGTCGTTCCAGCGCCCTTCATAACACGGCTGAAAATATCACGGCCGTAATTATCGCAGCCAAAAATATGACTGATACTAGGTGGCGCAAACTTAAGAGAACCGCTCATCTGCGTTGTTGAATACGGCGTCCAAAAAAGTCCGACGATTGCAAGCAACAACACAACGCCCGTAATAATCATTCCTATTATTAAAGTTTTATTATTTTTTATCTTCATGTTTCGCTATATTTCTACTCGTGGGTCAACCACTTTATAAACAACGTCGACCACGAAATTTATTACTATAATAAACAGTGCAATTAATAACACTATTGCCTCAACAACTGGATAATCTCGTGTTGTGATTGATGTGATGAGAAGTGTACCAATTCCCGGCACGCTAAAAACTTGCTCAACGATTATGCTGCCCGCCACAATTTCTGCGATGATAATTCCAAGGAACGTGATAACTGGCACTAGCGAATTTTTAAGTACATGTCCATAAAAGACTTGGTTTCTAGACGCTCCTTTTGCATAAGCTGTGCGGACATAATCTTTATGTAGTTCGGCGCGGATTGATGCCGCGAGAAATTTTACGGTCATTGCTATTTTCGGAAGTGCTATCGCAATTGCTGGGAAAATTAAGTATCCTAAACTAGCTGCGAAGTTTGCCAAAGGGTCTACAAAATCACCAATCCTAAACCACCCAAGTAGTATCGAGAAAACAAATGTTAAAAGCACACCAAGGAAGAATGACGGAATACCCATCGTTATTTGGGTGAGCGTCGTCATAGCAACTTTTCCTGCTGTGCTTCTTCTTTTTGCTGAGAATATTCCGATTGGAATTGAAAATATAATTATCATCAAAAACGAGAGTATTGAAAGAAGCCCTGTTGCTGGCAATCTGCTGCCGATTAACTGAGTAACTTTCACTCCCGTATATTGGAACGATTCACCAAAGTCACCACGAAGAGCATTCGCTAGCCACCAAAAGTATCTTTCGATGACTGGTTTATCAAGCCCCATCTGTTCTCTTAACGCGGCGATTCGCTCTGGCGTTGCGTTTGTGCCAAGCTTCGCAATCGCTGTGTCCGCCGGTATTACCGAAAATGCTAAAAAGACGATTATCGATATTAGTAAGAGCGCCACTATTAATGTAATTATTTTTTTGATGATATATTTCATGTTTTGGCGGCGGCACTTTCGCCGCCGCAATTTTTCTTAAATATCTTCGCGAATTTTTCGCTTATTATTTGTACTTTACAACCGAAAGGTCCTGCGCAGAAATTGGATAGAATACATATCCTTCTAATGCAGAGTTAACTGCTACTAAAATTGCAGGATCTTCTATATATGCAGCCGGTGCATCTTTTGAAATTATTTGCTGCAACTCTTTTACAAGTTTTACTTTCTTTGTTTCATCTATCTGTGCCACTGCCAGATTGAATTTTGCATCAAACTCTGAACTGCTATAATTCATAAAGTTGTTTCCATTATCTGATACATATCTTTCAAACCAGCTTGTTGGTGCTAAGTATCTATTGTCGACGGCAATAACTGTTGCTTCGTACTGCCTATTTTGATAAACGTTTGAAAGCCATGTTGGCCAATCAACCATCTCTATCTTTGCTGTGATGCCTGCCTCTGCCAAATTTTCAACAAGCACTTCTGCTGTCGAAATATGTATTTGCAAATTGCTTGGAACAGTTATCGTAAACGATAAGTTTTCGTATCCCGCTTCTTTCAAAAGTTTCTTTGCCTTCTCAACATCACGTTTGTATGTATTCTCTGTCGTCTCGTCATAATACTTTTTAATTCCTGGAATAAAATGTGTGCCAAGCAAATGCGAATCACCATCAAGCACCATGCTGTTAACTGCATCTCTATCTATCGCATAGCATACTGCTTGTCTAACTTTCAAATTTGCAAAAGGTCCATTCTGGCCGTTCATGTAGAGCGCGTGAACCATGTTTTCACTTCCCTTTAAGATATCAAACCCGTTACCTATCGCGCTAACCTGGTCAGCTACTAAGTGCTGGTAGATATCAATTGTGCCAGCTTTTAATTCCATTGCAATCATATCTGGCTCGGCAACAACTTTAAAGGTTGCTTTATCTAAATATGGAAACCCTTCTTTCCAATAGTTTTCATTTTTTTCTACTACAAGTTGCTCTCCTGGTGTATATGAAACAAACTTAAACGGACCCGTACCTACTGGGGTCGAGTTAATATTGGCTTCATTGGCTTTCGGGATTACGGCACATGTCAGGTAATAGATAAATTCTGCGTTTGGCGTCTTTAACACTACCTGAATCGTCTGTGGATCAACAATCTTTACTTCTTGTATGTTGGAATATGCTGAACCTTCGCCCTGAATGAGCGCATAGCGGTCTATTGAATATTTGACATCTTCTGCAGTCACATCCGTTCCGTCCGAGAATTTGATTCCGTCACGCAAAATAAACGTAATCGACATAGCATCATCAGCTATCTCGTACTGACTTGCAACTGCTCCTTCGAGGTCACCTTCAGGCGTTGGCTTTACGAGCCCCTCGAATAGATTAAACAAAACTTCTCTAGTTCCTGCGCTTTCTGCGTTATGCGGGTCAAGACTATCAAGGTCTTGTGTTATGCCTACAACGACAGAGTTCGAAGCTTTCCTGTCTGTGTTTGCGCCTCCTTGCTGGCCTTTGCCGGCACATGCGGTGAGTGCGACTACTATGACAAGTGCAATTAATACCGAAAGAGTTCTTCTAAACTTTTTCATCTTAATCCTTCTTTCTGTTTGTAGCATATTAAGTTTTCATGCCGATTTCTACCGGCTATGGCATTATAAGACCCCACGTCCTTATTGTCAATGATTGGGATTGGAGCAAGAAGTCCGCTCCTGCGATTTATGAGTGAGGCCTTACTGAAACTTAGCGAAGACGAAGGAGCGGACTTCTTGCTCTGTTCCCAAACAGTAAAAAAGACGACTCGCGGCGAATCGTCTTTTTTGTTCGTTAAATGTAAATAATAATAAAAAAGGGAGGTGAGAAATTTCTAGGTTTCTTGAACCTATGCGATTATAATACCTTCGCCCTGTGAACAAAAAAAGTTTCTAATGTGAACTCTTTGTGAACGTTGGTTTTTACTTTTGCAAAAAACATATTATAAAAACAGCTGTCTTCAACCTATTTTGGCTATTTTCCAAGAAGTAGGCCTTGGGAAATGAATGCTTTTTTTACCGACGAATAATATGTTTTGCTTACTGGTATTTCTTCTCCATTTATTAACGTAATTTTTGTCGAAGAAAGGTTCTTTATCGCAAGGGCAGAAACAATATATGACCTGTGCACTCTAACAAATCCAAAAGGTGATAGGATTTCCTCGGTTTCTGAAAGATGCGCGTATGTGTCGCTTGTACCTTCTTTGTGGTGAATAGTTATGATTCGTTTGAAGACTTCGACATAATAAATGTCGTTAATTAAGATCGCCGTTAACATCCCGTTCATCGAAACAATGAGTTTTGCCAAAAGTTTTGAAGGCGTAGCGGCGCCAACTAAATAATGAGCATATTTTTTATAGAAGCCTAAATCACGCTCAGAATTAATGTTAAGAAAAATCGGAGTGTCTAAACCACAGATGTCTTCTGCTTGATTCCGATTTTTTAAATCAAAACCGAAAGTAATGCACTGCATCCTAGATGAACCTTCCTATTAAGCGTCATACTTTAAGCTCTGTGGTACTTAAAAAATATGCAAAAAAAGCGGTGGCCTAAGCCACCGCCCTAAGTCGAACTTTAGTTTTTCTTAATACCAATATTTACGGACTGTCCATTTATATCCCAGGACTTCGTTATTCCCTCTTGCGATCCAATAACAACATCTGTTGCCATAACATCTGTAAGCATCATCTCTTTTTTGCGTCTTATAATATCTTCGAGCTTTTCGTTATCGCTGATATAGATTGTAATCATATCCATTACCTCGAAGCCAGCTTCCTTACGCATCGTTTGAATCTTGCTTACCATTTCTCTGATGAAGCCTTCCTCTATAAGTTCATCTGTTAGATTCAAGTTCAAAACAACTGTGATGCCAAAGTCACTCATAGACTCATAGCCTTCTACCTGTGCCGTCTCAATAAGCAAATCTTCTTTATCAAGAACAACTTCGCCACTATCTATCGCAAGTTTTAAGCTTCCAGTTTCATTAATCTCATCCATTGCTTTGTTGCCGTCTAGTGCCGCCAAAGCATTTCGAATTTCTCCTACTTGCTTTCCAAACTTTGGACCTACGGTCTTTAGTTGTGGCTTAAACGAATAAGAAGAAAAGTCGCGAACATCATCCTTAATCTCTACCGACTTAACATTAAGTTCATCGGCAACAATGTCAGTGTAAAACGATGCCATCTCCCAAGGGGCTTTGATGTACATGTTCGCAAGTGGTTGTCGGTTCTTAACGTTAGCATTGTTGCGGCATGCTCTACCCATTACAACTACGTCCAAAACATGTTCCATATTTTCTTCTAATTCTTTGTCGATGAAAGATTCATCTGCAGCAGGGAAAGCAGCAAGATGAATACTTTCTGGACTATCAGGAAAATCTTTGCGAACAAGATTTTGATAGATGTCCTCTGTCATAAACGGAATAAACGGTGCGGCAACAAGGCAGAACGTTGTGATACATGTATAGAGTGTCATATACGCATTAATCTTGTCTTGCTCCATTCCTTTCGCCCAGAACCTCTCGCGGCATCTACGTACATACCAATTGCTTAAGTCGTCGATAAAGTCTTGCAGTGCTCTGCCTGATTCTGGAATTTTATATGCCTGCATGTTCTCGTCGACATCTTTAATAAGAGTGTTCAATTTAGATAAAATCCATTTATCCATAACCGAAAGTTTTTCCGGTTCCAGTTTGTAATCTTTTGCGCTGAAGTTATCTATGTTTGCATAAAGAACATAGAATGCGTATGTGTTCCAAAGTGTTCCCATGAATTTTCTTTGGCCTTCAACTACGGCGTCATCATGGAAACGGCTTGGAAGCCATGGTGCTGAATTCGTATAGAAGTACCAACGAATTGCGTCAGCGCCGAGCTTTTCAAGTGCATCGAACGGATCAACTGCGTTACCTTTGCTCTTGCTCATCTTTTGGCCGTCTTTATCCTGTACATGTCCCAGCACGATTACATTTTTATATGGTGCTTGATTAAAAATCAAAGTTGAAATTGCCATCAACGAATAGAACCATCCACGTGTTTGGTCAACTGCCTCGCTAATAAAATCTGCTGGGAAGTGTGCCTTGAATAATTCTTCGTTTTCGAACGGATAGTGATATTGTGCAAACGGCATCGATCCTGAATCGTACCAGCAGTCAATTACTTCTGGAACTCTTCTCATTTCCTTGCCACACTTAGGACACTTGATTGTAACGTCATCGATGTATGGGCGATGAAGTTCAATATCATCCGGACAATTCTCCGACATTGATTTTAATTCTTCGATGCTTCCTATTGCGCTTTTACATCCGCATTCGCACTCCCAAATATTAAGTGGTGTGCCCCAATAACGGTTACGACTTACTGCCCAGTCTTGTACATTTTCGAGCCAATCTCCAAAGCGGCCTTTACCGATATTTTCTGGAATCCAGTTAACTGTATTATTGTTTTTGATGAGGTCATCTTTAACGGCACTCATCTTTATGTACCAACTCTCTCTTGCATAATAAATAAGTGGTGTGTCGCATCTCCAACAGAATGGATAGCTGTGTTCATTCATCGGCGCTGAAAAAAGTCTGCCGGCTTCTTTTAAGTTTTGCAAAATAAGCTCGTCGGCTTTCTTTACAAAGATGCCTTCCCATGGTGTTTCTTTTGTAAGCTCGCCCTTGCCATCAACAAACTGAACAAATGGAAGGTTGTAGCCACGGCCAATTCTAGAGTCATCTTCACCAAAGGCTGGCGCAATATGAACAATACCGGTACCATCTTCCATACTTACATAATCGTCGCAAACTACGAAGTGCATTTTTCCTTCGATTCCAGAATAGTCCACCTCGTCGATTAGTTGATGGTACTCTTTGTACTCTAAATCCTTGCCTGTATATCTTTTTATTATCTGATAATCTTCGCCTAAAACCTTGTCGCAAAGTGCCTCGGCAAGATAATAAAAGTCGTCACCTTGCTGCACTTTAACATATGTTTCTTTTGGATTTACGCAAAGCGCTGTATTTGATGGAAGTGTCCATGGTGTTGTCGTCCATGCAAGGAAGTATGCATTCTCGCCTGCTGCCTTAAACTTCGCAATCGCTGTGCGCTCTTTTACATCTTTGTATCCTTGTGCCACTTCATGACTTGAAAGTGGTGTTCCACAACGAGGACAGTAAGGAACTATTTTGTATCCTTTGTACAGTAATCCTTTGTCCCAGATTTGTTTTAACGACCACCAAACTGATTCGATGTAATCGTTTTCATATGTTACATATGGGTTTTCCATATCAGCCCAAAATCCGACTGTCGAGGAAAAATCTTCCCACATTCCTTTATACTGCCAAACGCTTTCTTTACATTTTCTGATGAACGGGTCGAGGCCGTACTCTTCGATTTGCTCTTTGCCATCAAGGCCTAAAAGTTTTTCAACCTCAATCTCGACCGGAAGTCCGTGCGTGTCCCATCCAGCTTTTCTAGGAACTTCGTATCCTTTCATCGTCCAGTAACGCGGAACTAAATCCTTAATAACTCTTGTAAGAACGTGACCGATGTGTGGCTTTCCGTTTGCTGTAGGTGGGCCGTCGTAGAACATGTATTGCGGGCAACCTGCCTTTTCTTCCATGCTCTTTTTAAAGATGTCATTGTCTTTCCAGAACTGCTCAATCTTTTTTTCGCGTTCTACAAAGTTTAGATTAGTGTTAACTTTCTCGTACAATTTTTTATCCTCCTTATGCCCACAGACTTTCTCGTCATCTGCGGGATTATCCACTATACCCATTGTTTGCCGTGAGCTTCGTCAAGCAATGTCTTTTTCATGTTGTACAATTTATTTGATAAATCGACGTACACTTTATTTGGATTTACAAGTCGTTTTGTTTCGTCCCAAAGTGTATCTAGTTCGGCTTTACAATTTTTCGTAATCTCCTCAACGCTTGGACTTTCATAAATGCATATTCCTTTTTCAAAAATTGGAATAAGTAATTCTCTGATTTTGAATGTGCCTGCTTTTACGAGTGTCTTTTTCCATGTGTTGACTGGATCAAAAAGTAATATGTCTTCGTCCTCGCTGTATTTTTCATCTGCAAGAGCGATAATATCGCCAATTATTTTTCCTGATTCTTTTGCATAAAGGCGGAAAACTGTTTTGTTTCCTGGATTTGTTATCTTCTCAACATTCTCCGAAACTTTTATCTTTGGTATATATTCTTCTGTGTCATCTTTTTTTACTGCAACTAACTTATAAACGCCTCCGAAAGATGGCCAGTCTCTAGATGTTATAAGATTTGTGCCAACTCCCCATGATGTGATTTTTGCGCCTTGGTTTTTAAGTGATGCAATTAACGTTTCATCTAAATCTGATGATGCTGATATTACTGCCTCGCTAAAGCCTGCTTCATCTAGCATCACTCTTGCCTTCTTTGAAAGGTAAGCTAAGTCTCCAGAGTCTAATCTGATTCCGTAGTAGCCAAGCTTAATTCCTTCTTCTTTCATTTCCTTAAATACTTTTATTGCGTTAGGCACGCCTGATTTAAGCGTGTCATATGTATCTACTAATAAGATGCATGCGTTCGGATACATGCGGGCATATGTTTTGAATGCTGTGTATTCATCTTCAAAACTCATAACCCAGCTGTGTGCATGTGTTCCTTTTACACCTACTCCAAACATTTGTCCTGTAAGGACATTGCTAGTACCTACGCATCCTGCGATACATGCAGCTCTAGCTCCATATATTCCGGCATCAGGTCCTTGCGCTCTTCTTAATCCGAACTCCATAACTCCGCCACCTGCAGCATTCACAACTCTGCTGGCCTTTGTCGCAATTAAGCTTTGATGGTTGATTATGTTGAGGAGCGCTGCTTCTAGAAGTTGCGCTTCCATTATCGGCGCAACTACTTTTATAAGTGGCTCGTACGGGAAGACTACTGTGCCTTCTGGAATTGCAAAGACGTCGCCTGAGAAATGGTAAGCGCTTAAAAAGTTTAGAAAATCTTCATCAAAAATTTCAAGACTTCTTAGATATTCAATGTCTTCATAAGTGAAGTGTAAATTTTTTATATATTCGACTACTTGCTCTAGTCCGCAGCAGATTGCGTAGCCGCCCTCGCAAGGGTTCTTTCTATAGAACGCATCGAAAACAACGGTCTCTTTTTTGCCGCTTTTGTAGTAGCCTTGCATCATCGTAAGTTCATATAAATCAGTGAGTAATGTTAGATTTCTTCCTTCCATTTTACCCCTTTCAATTTAGGCTGGCTCTCGTCGTAGCACAACTTTCTTACGGGATTTTTGCTATAAAACATAAATCCCCACAGTAAATTTTATTATAGTCAATTCTTTACTAAAATTCAACAAGGTGCTATATTAGGGACATGGATAAAAAGTCTTTACCTATAGGCGTTTTTGACTCTGGTGTTGGCGGCATAACTGTCGTTAAAGAGATTTTCAAAAACTTACCAAACGAAAAAATTATATACTTCGGCGATACCGCTCGTGTGCCTTATGGCAACAAGTCCGCCGAGACTGTAATTCGCTACTCTAAGCAAATTACTCAGTTTTTGGTAGATAAAGGTGTGAAGGCTATCGTCATTGCATGTAACACTGCTAGTGCTCTTGCCCTAGAAGCTGTTAGTGAGATTTCCCCTGTTCCAGTTATTGGCGTTGTTAAGCCAGGTAGCGAAGCTGCCGCTTTAGCTACAAAGTCAGGCAATATTGGTATTATCGGTACCAAAGCAACTATTAAGAGTTGCTTATACGATAAATGTATAACTGATCTGTTACCATCTGCTAAAACTTTCGGCAAAGCATGTCCATTATTTACTAATCTTGTTGAAGAAAAAATGATTGATGATGAGGTTACCATTACTATGATCCATCGTTATATTGACGACCTCATTAAAGATAATAAAATTGATACTTTGGTTTTGGGTTGCACGCACTACCCAATTTTAGAGGATGTGATTGCGCGCGAGATTGGCGAGGGACTCACTTTAGTTAATCCAGCCTTTGAAACAGCAAAGGCTCTGGAAAAATTACTTTCTTCCCAGAACCTTCTTAATATCGAAACTTTATCTAGTGATTCACACACTTTCTTTGTTAGCGACGACGCTGAAAACTTCAAGTCTTTTGCAAGTGATATTTTAGCGCTTGAAACAATTCGCACCGAACTTGCTGTGTTATCTTAAGCTCGCCAATCTTTTATTTCTTTCAAAATGTTTTTTCCGGCGAAGCATGAACAGCTTATCTTAACTTATCAATAAAGCTTTCTTTCTTCTTTCCGCTTTTATCTCTTTTGATTTTGCCTTCATAAACTGGACCACGAACTCTCTTTGCTGAGATTACGTAGATGCCGCTAACTTGTGCTCTAACTTCCTGCTTTGGAAGGAGCGTTTTATATACTTCTGGATCACACACGAGGCTCGTTACACGGTTGCCGATTTTTACTTTGATGACTGGCACACGTGTTACCTTTGCAGTAAAGTTTGCGCTGTCGTAAACAACTTTTGGAAGGCCTGAATTTTTAAGAAACATTTTTTTCTTATCTATTATGTAGAAGGACATCTGCATTGCAGACTTCTTCATATCTTCTTGTTGCTCTTCTTGCTTCTTTTGCGTTCTCTTTCCAAAGAAATATAAGAAGATGAACAAGCCTATCATTACTACTACAACTACTATTAATATAATCCAACCTGCGCTCATGCGTTTTTCCTCTTTCTTTCGTGATTTTCGTATTCTACACTATTTTGCATTCTTTATCAATGTATTAAGGATGTATCTTTCTTGCATCTCGATATGCTTTTCAATTTCTTTTTTTGCCGTCTTTGCATCGTTCTTTTCGATTGCTCCTATAATTAGGGCATGCTCTTCAACAATTGCCTCTTTGTTTTTCATATCTTTTATGTACTCAAGACGATATCTAAAGATATGCTCCTTTAATTGATGAAGCATCTGAACGAGACGTCGATTGTTCGTGATTGAATAAATCGCCTCATGAAACTCAACATCTTTTTTTGTTATCTCTTCTATGTTTTCTTGTGCTATTGCCTGGGCAATCAACTCGTTAATTTCTCTAAATTGTTTGATGTTTGCTTTTGTCGCATTATCCGATGCAAGTTCACAAGCAAGACCTTCTAGCGTTTTTCTAATTTCTAAAACTTCCATTAAATCTTTTTCATTTATCGGTGCCACTTCTGCACCTTTTCTTGCGGTCATAATTACAAGACCTTCTAGTTCAAGTTTTCTAATTGCCTCTCTTACTGGTGTTCTTGAAACGCCAAGCTCATTTGCAAGTTTGATTTCCATAAGTCTTTCGCCTGGTTTAAGCTCGCCGGTGATTATCGCTTCTCTAAGCGTCTTAAAAACAATATCCCTAAGTGGCATATACTCATCTAAATTCAAAACTAAACCTGACATATCCTTCTCCTTTTATCTGCTCATTTGCTTTTCGCATTTTTTCTTCATCACCAAAAATTCCAAAAACACTCGACCCCGATCCACTCATCAAAGCCTTTATCGCCCCATTATCTTCAAGTTGGTCTTTGATACTTTTTATTTCGGGATATTTTTTTAGTACTGGAATTTCTAGAACGTTCCCCATATATTTTACTGCTGTTTGCAGATCGTTTTTGTTTATCGCCTGCGTAAGTGCGTCTATGTTTGGATGCACTTCGGTGCATGTATTCGCTAATGGTTTTGCGCATGTTTCGTAAGAATTTTTGTTTGCTATTTCTTCCAACTCTTTATCTAGTTCCTCATACGCCCATTTTGTTGACACTTCAATTCCTGGATTTATTAGTAGACAATAGCATTTTGGGAAATCATTTAGTTTTGTTAGCACTTCTCCCACGCCTTCCGAAAGATAGGTTCCTTCGCGAAGGCAAAACGGAACATCGGCTCCTATGCCAACTGCAAGGTCATCTAGTTCTTCTTTAGTTGTCTCTATATTATAGAGTGATGCCATTGCTTTGAGGGTCGCTGCTGCATCAGCGCTTCCTCCTGCCATACCTGCGGCCGCAGGAATATTCTTTTTTATATCAATCGTAACGCCGTCTTCTATGTTATATTTTTCTTTGAAAGCAATCGCCGCCTTATGTGCAAGGTTTTGGCTATCCGTCGGAACGTTAGGATTATCGCAGGTTATCACTATGGCTCCGCTAGTTTTGGTAAATGTAAGTTCATCGAAGACCGGCACCGTTTGCATCACCATCTTAACAAGATGGTAACCGTCTGGGCGCCTTCCCACAACATCAAGCCCAATATTAATCTTGCCATATGCCTTAATGTTCATTTTTCTCTCTACTATATACGCTATGTTTTTTGCATTTAAATAAATACAATATAGTAATTATAAAACAAGGGCGGATTGTATACAATATACAATCCGCCCTTAAAATGTTTATTATCTACATCTACACAAATTTACACTCCCCCTTCGGCAAACCTGAATTTGTAGAGAACTTTTGTATTGGCTCGCGAAGCTGACGTCGCTAGCGCTGTGTATGGGCGCGCGACGCACTTCGCTACTTGCGGTGGCTAACTTTTACCAACAGTAGATGTTCTTTCGAGTGCCACCTTAGTTTAATGTGTGTGCAACAAATTTATTGAAACATTGTTTTTTGTTGCACAGAATCTTTCTGCTGCAAAGGCTTTTCACCACAAATCTTTTAATAGCAATCTTTTTGTTGCACAGAATCTTTCTGTTGCAAAGGCTTTTCACCACAAATCTTTTAATAGCAGTCTTTTTGTTGCACGTTTACACAGAAAAAATTTAAAAATATGCAACAAAATATAAGCTTTAGATAAATATGTGGTGAAAATCAAATTGTTTCTTATGAAAATGTGCAACAAAATTATCTATATTTAATGATTTGTGGCTATTTCTTAATTTCCCTCATTGAGTCTGGTCGCAGATTTTAAGTTTTTTGTATTCTAAAATTTCAAATAAAACTTACACGCAGAAAGTCTATTTGTAAAAGAGTCAATAAGCTAAGGTGGCACTCGAAAGAACATGTACTGTCATTCAAAGTTAGCCACCGTAAGTAGCGAAGGACGTCGCGCGCCCATACACAGCGCTAGCGACGTCAGCTTCGCGAGCGGAAACAAAAAAGCTAGACAAATTGTAAGTTGTTGAACAGCTGGCAAAAAGAAAAGCATACCCGAAGGTATGCTTTTAATTTATATTTTTGCTAGTAGAGCCACACAACTTTTTTCAGCACATTTTAGCGGTTGAAAAAAGTTCATGCAAGAGCGCGAGCTTAATTTATTATGCGCCGAGGTAGGCTTTTCTAATTTCTTCTGAACTTGCTAGTTCGGCTCCTGAACCTTTATGTGTAATCTCGCCATTTGCAAGAACATATGCGCGGTCAGCAATTTTAAGTGCCTTGTCCGCATTTTGCTCAACAAGCAAAATTGTAATGCCCTGCTGGTTCATATCAGTGATAAGGTCAAAGACCTGACTAACAAGAAGTGGTGAAAGTCCCATCGATGGTTCATCGAGCATCAAAAGTTTTGGGCGCGCCATAAGCGCACGACTCATTGCAAGCATCTGCTGTTCACCACCAGAAAGTGTTCCGGCAATTTGTGCAGAACGTTTCTTAAGGATTGGAAATTGCTCGAAAACTTTTTCGATATCATCTTTTATAACTTTTTGATCTTTTTGGAGATATGCACCAAGCATAAGGTTGTCATATACAGAAAGTTCTTGAAAAATACGACGGCCTTCCGGAACCTGACTTATACCCATTGAAACAACTTTGTGTGATGGAAGTTTTGTAATATCTTTTCCATCATATGTGATTGAGCCTCCTCTAGACTGGATAAGTCCAATAATCGTTTGCATCGTAGTTGTCTTTCCAGCACCATTAGCTCCGATAAGCGTAACAATCTCACCTTCGTTAACTTCGAAGGAAACCCCTTTAAGTGCTTGAATAACTCCATAAAATACCTGAAGGTCTTTAACTTCTAATAATGCCATCTCTTAACCTCCAATATATGCTTTGATAACTTCTGGATTGTTTAAGCAATCCTCCGTTTTGCCTTGTGCCAATACTGTGCCAAAGTTTAAGACTGTAAGTTCTTCGCAAATACCTGAAACGAATTTCATGTCATGCTCGATTAAAAGAACCGTGAGGTCAAACTCATCACGAATCTTCTTTATAATTCTTACTAGGTCAGCCGTCTCTTGTGGATTCATGCCTGCTGCTGGCTCATCTAAAAGAATAAGTTTTGGATTCGTTGCGAGTGCTCTGGCAATTTCTAGTTTACGTTGTTTACCGTAAGGAAGATTACAAGCAAGATTGTTTCTGTCTTCTTCAAGACCAAACACTCTTAAAATTTCCTTTGCATGTTCGCGCATAGTTCTTTCAACTTTGAAATGTTTAGGGAGTCGGAACATGCTAGTTAAGAAACTACATTTATATTGTGGTTGATTGTGAAGACCAACCATAACGTTTCTTATAACGCTCATGTTACTAAAGAGACGAATGTTTTGGAATGTTCTTGCAATTCCTTTGTGATTTATTTGCTCTTGGGTCATTCCTTTTAATTCTTCGCCATCAAGGAAGAACGTTCCGGTTGTAGGAAGGTAAACGCCAGTAAGCATATTAAAGACTGTTGTCTTTCCTGCTCCGTTAGGTCCAACCATTCCATAGATTTGACCCTTCTTAATTTTTATGTTTGCATCTTGAACAGCTTTAAGTCCACCAAAGGAGATGCCCAAATCTTTTGTCTCTAATAAATATTCTGACATTTATTTGCCCTCCTTTTTCATTTGTTCAAGTTCTTCTATTGGGATGTAGGCTCTTTCATCTTCAGAGTCGTCCGCAAATCCTACTTTTTCGCTAACAGGTGATGATGCATATTCCGTTCTTGCATCTGCTGATAAAAGCTCGTCCATGTTAATCTTCGTAGGAACTCTATCCCATTGGGCGCCATCATTTCTGATTTTGCCAGCATCGACGGGCTTCTTCCGCCAATTCTTCGGGTTAACTTTTTCTCTAAAGTTTTTCATTGCTGGAGCATTGCTAAAGATTATGATAAGGATAAGAATTAATGCGTAAACAATATTCTTAACTGGCGCAAGTGCTCCTGAAAGTTGCGCTTGAAGCGCAATGTTTAAGTAAGTGATGATTGCTGCTGCGATTAGCGAACCATTAATTGAGCCCATACCACCAAGTACGACCATAACCAATATTTCAATTGAGTAGTTGTACGAGAATGTTTCTTGGCGAATTGTTCCGATTGTTTCACCATAGAGAACTCCGGCAACGCCTGCAAAGAAAGCAGCTATCATAAATACTAATAATTTATAGAATGTAACATTGACACCCATAGCCTTTGCTGCGATTTCGTTATCGCGAATAGCAACAACTGCACGGCCATGTTTACTATTTATAAAATTTTGACAACAGAAAAGTACGATGAGTAAAACTACGAAAGCTACGATAAACAAAGTGTTTGAGTCGTAAAGCTGTGTGCTCATACCCATTGCCCCTCCAAATACACTAAGATTCTTAAATACGCAACGTACAATTTCGCCGAATGCTAAAGTAGCAATCGCAAGGTAGTCGCCTTTAAGTCTAAGTGCTGGAAGGCCGATAATAAAACCAAAAATTGCAGCAATAATTCCTGCAACTATCATTGTAATAATGATAATTAAAATTTCTGGAAGAGCTGTGCTCTCACGCAAAATGTTTGCAACATAGCAACCAAGATATGCGCCAACACACATAAATCCTGCATGTCCAAGTGAAAGCTCTCCTAAGAAACCAACTACCAAGTTAAGTGAAACTGCCAAAATACAGCTAAATGCTATACGTGGCAAAGTACTCTTATCTGAATAACCTAATCCACCTGTTAGGTTAAGTACAATCATTACGATAAGGAAAATAATAATAACTGCATAGTTTATGTAATTTTTCCATGATGCGTTTTGGAAAATATTTTTCTTTTTAATCTCGCTCATAATCACACCTTAACCCTTCTCTTCTTTCCTAAAAGGCCGATAGGTCTGACTAATAGGATGATAATTAACAATGCAAATTCGATTGCAGTTGTATAACTAGATACAGCTGGAATTGAATTGCAAACAACTTCAACAACGCCTAACAAAACGCCACCTAAAACTGCGCCCGGGATAGAGCCAATACCACCAATAACTGCGGCGGCGAAAGCTTTAATACCTGGCATAGAACCTAGTGTTGGGCTTACAGATGTAATTGGCAAATAAAAGATTGATGCAAAAGTTGCAAGACCTGAACCAATTGCAAATGTAATAGATACGATTTTGTTAACGTTTATACCCATCATTTGAGCAGCTCCCTTGTCTTCGGAAACTGCGAGCATCGCACGACCTGTACGAGTTTTCTTTACGAAAAGTACAAGTGCAACCATGATAATCGCTCCAACAACAAGAGTAATTATGCTACTCCATTTAATTGCGTATTTTCCAAGATTAACTGTTCCTAATCTATCTAATATAGAAATAGTTCTTTGATCCGCACCCCAAATAAGTTGCGCAACACCTTGAAGTAAATAACTAACACCAATAGCAGTAATAAGCGCTGCCAAAGGCGAAGCTCCTCTTAGCGGTTTATAAGCAACTTTTTCAATAACAATACCTAGAACTGTGCAGACGACGACGGCCACGACGAATGAAATTAGAGAACTTAGCCAAATAGGCATCGTTCCTAAGCTCCAAGTAAGATTACACATTGTGTAAACCATATAAGCTCCGACCATGATTACATCACCATGAGCGAAGTTCAACATTTTTGCTATTCCGTATACCATCGTGTAGCCTAACGCTATCAGTGCGTATATGGCACCTAAGCTAAGGCCGTTTATTGCTATCGCCATATTCTGCTTCCTTTCGTCAAGCCAAGCTAAGACCTAAAAGGCCTTAGCTTAAACTTGTTAATTTCATGTCTCGTAAATTTTAAGTTAATTAGTTAAGAACTTTGATGATAGGAGTCTTTGTGCATGCACCGCTCTTATCCCATACCATTGTTCCTGTTACGCCTGCGTATGAGAAATCTTTGTCTGTAATTGTTTTAACTAAGATATCTGCAAGTGATGCTGCATCGATTGTTACATCTTTGCATCCTGCTTTTTCAAGGCAAGCTTTAAGTGTATACATACAATCATATCCATCAGCTGCGAATTGATCTGGTGCAACACCATATTTTTCTGTGTAAGCTTTTACGAAAGCTGCTGTCTTTTCATCAGTTGATTCAGCATCGAATGGTGTGATGTAGCTGATTGGGTTTTTAACTGTATCATCTAACAATGGTGCAAGTCCATCAAAACCATCGCATCCGAAAAGCACGATGTCTGCATGTCCTGAACTTGTGCACTCTCTTGCTACAAGGTTAGCTTCTGTATAATAGAATGGGCAGAAGATAACGTCGCAGTCTTTAAGCATTTCAACCTGAGCTGAAAAGCTCTTCTTGTTATCAGCATCGAATGTAGCTGTCTTAAAATCAACTTTTAAGTTTTTCATTTCTGATACGAATGCATCATAGATACCTGATGAGTATGTATCTGATGTGTCATAGATACAACCAATGTTTTTGTATGTTTTTGTAAGTTCCTGTGCTGCTAATGTTCCTTGGTCAGGATCGCCAAAGCATACACGGAAAGCTGTATCACCAGTTTCGATAACTGATGCTGCTGATGCAGAAGGTGTAAGGAAGAACAAGTGCGCTTGAGCTGCTTGTTGTCCGAAAGCTTCTGCTGAGCCAGATGTTACAGAACCAAGAGAAGCTTGCATTCCCCAGTCCATTAATTGACCAAATCCAGTTGTTGCATCTGCAGCTGCTGCCTTATCGTCAATAACTTTGATTTCAATATTGAAACCATTTACGCCACCTGCTGCGTTAATTTCTTCCATAGCAAGTGTTGCGCCATTTTGAACAGAAATGCCGTATGATGAAGCATCGCCTGTTAAAGGACCAGTCCAACCGATTTTCCACTTGCCATCGCCTGAACCTTGTTTCTTACCGCATGCAGCGAAACATGTTACTGCAAAAACGAGTGTCAAAACAACTGCTAAGATTTTTGCTGTTTTTTTCATACTTTTCCTCTTTCTTGTCTGTTGACAAACGAATTTTTAATTTAGACTTTTGTCTAAACACCTCCTACAGGAATCGAACCTGTAACTAGCCCTTAGGAGGGGCTTGTTATATCCATTTAACTAAGAAGGCTTACTTTATTTTTTCAATCACATCTTTTTTAAGATATGGTCTAAGTACTTCCGGTATAACTACGCTGCCGTCAGCTTGCTGGAAATTTTCCATAATTGCTGCTGTTGTTCTTCCGATTGCAACGCCACTGCCGTTCAGTGTATGAACGAATTCTGCTTTATCTTTAGGAGAGTTTTTATATTTAATGTTTGCTCTTCTAGCTTGGAAACTTTCAAAGTTTGAGCATGAACTTATCTCAACATACCTGTTGTAACTTGGCATCCAAACTTCGATATCGTACTTCATCGCTGCTGTGAAACCTAAATCGCCAAGACAAATTTTTACTACTCTATAAGGAAGTCCAAGCAGCTGCAAAACTTCTTCTGCATCATTCGTTAACTTTTCAAGTTCTTCGTAAGAGTCTTCCGGTTTTGTAAATTTTACAAGTTCAACTTTGTTGAATTGATGTTGGCGGATAAGCCCTCTTGTGTCACGTCCTGCACTTCCAGCCTCAGCTCTAAAGCATGCAGTGTATGCGCAGTGTTTTATTGGAAGATCGTTGCCGTCGAGTATCATGTCGCGATACATGTTAGTTACTGGAACTTCTGCTGTTGGTACAAGGAAATATTCTTTTCCATCACCAAAAACTTTGTAGGCGTCTTCTTCAAATTTTGGAAGCTGGCCCGTTCCGGTCATGCTTTCTCTTGAAACCATAAAAGGTGGGAACACTTCTGTGTAGCCGTGCTTTTCGGTATGGGTGTCAAGAAAGAAGTTCATAATAGCTCTTTCAAGTTTTGCGCCATCGTTTCTATAAACTGTAAAGCGGCTTCCGCTTATTTTTGCTGCTGTTTCAGGATCTAAAATTCCTAGCTCTTCGCCTAAGTCCCAATGTGCTTTTGGTTCGAAATCAAACTTTGTAGGTTCGCCCCACTTTCTAATCTCAACATTATCTTCATCCGTCTTTCCGGCTGGAACTGTTGGGTGTGGGATGTTTGGAATTGTAAGCATCCAATCGTTAAGTGCCTTGTCGGCTTCGGCTACTTTAGCATCGAGCCCTTTTATTTTTTCAGAAAGTTCTTTCATCTCGGCCATAATGCTACTTGTGTCTTCGCCAGCTTTTTTCATTTGAGGAATTTGCTTTGAAACTTTATTTTGCTCAGCTTTTAAGGTTTCAACTTCACCCAAAAGATTTCTTCTATTTTCATCGAGTGTTTTAAATTGCTCGAGGTCGAATTCTTCGTTTCTATTTTCGAGAGCTTTTTTAACCCCGTCAAAATCTGTTCTAAGTAATTTAATATCTAACATTATTTTGCTCCCTTGTTTATAATTCCATAAATTCTGTCGAGTTCATCTTCGGAATAATAATTGATTTCAATTTTACCTTTGCCTTTGTCGCGACGATTTATTTTTACTTTTGTTCCGAGTGCTGCGCCTAACTTCTTTTCTAAATCTTTATAAACGAAAGCCATATCATCTTTTTTCTTTTCGCCTTTTTTCTTCGCTTTGCCCTCGCATAAAGCCTTAACTAAATCTTCTGTTTGGCGAACACTTAAACTTTTTTCAACTATGTCTTTAGCAAGTTTTAATTGTTTATCTTTGCTTTCGATTCCTAAAAGAGCCCTTGCATGTCCCGCGCTAAGCGCACCGTCAACTAACATTTTTTGAACTTCCTCGTGAAGTTTAAGAAGTCTCATTGCGTTAGTGATAACTGTTCTACTTTTTGAAACTCTTTTAGCAAGCTCGTCCTGAGTTAATTTATAATCATCAATTAATTTTTTATAGCTTTTTGCTTCTTCGATAGGATTTAAATCTTCTCTTTGAATATTTTCAATGAGCGAAATTTCTGCAATTTCTTTTTCGGAATAATCTTTAATTACAACTGGAACTTCTTTTAAGCCAGCTTTCTTTGCGGCTCTCCACCTTCTCTCTCCTGCAATAATCTGATAATAGTCATCTTTCTTGCAAACAACGATAGGTTGGATGATTCCATATTGCTTGATTGACTGAGTAAGTTCTTCTAAAGCTTCTTCGTCAAATTTTTTTCTTGGCTGTTCTCTATTTGGCTCAATCATTGAAGTCTTAAGAGATACCACATCCTTGTCATCATTTGATTTTTTAATTTCTTCTACTTCTGATGGAATTAACAAATCCAATCCTTTGCCAAGACCACCTATTCCTTTTTTCTTTGCCATAGAAACCTTCTCTTTCGATTTTCTTCCTATATAAATGTTCTTATTCATGTTTCGCTGTGTTTACTCGCTGCGGAACATGTCCCGCTTACTAATCTCTTCTTGAGATAACTTCTGAAGCTAAAAGCCTGTAGCTGTCTGCTCCTGTCGACGTTGGCGCATAAGCGGTTATCGGCATTCCATAACTAGGTGCTTCTGCGAGACGAACATTTCTAGGAATTATTGTGTTATATATATTTTCTTTTAATGTCGCTTTAACATTTTCAACTACTTGTAAAGAAAGTTTCGTTCTTGCATCGAACATTGTGAAAACCACGCCTTCGAGTTTTAAGTTGGGATTTAGTTTTTTCTTTACAAGATTTATTGTGTGTAACAATTGTGAGAGTCCTTCGAGTGCATAGTACTCGCACTGGATTGGGACAAGCACCGTGTCCGCTGCTGCCATCGCGTTAACTGTTAACATGTTTAGCGATGGTGGACAGTCAATTAATATAAAATCATAGTTGTCTTTTACGGGATCTAGAATCTTCTTTAAGTAATATTCTCTGTCGTCCATGTCAATTAAATCAATTTCGGCGCCAGATAGATTAATATTAGAAGGAAGAACCCAAAGGTTTTTAAACTCGGTTTCAACAAGGCACTCATTGAATGTTGTTTTTCCAACAAACAGCTCGTAAAGTGTAATCTCTAAGTTCCTCTTGTCGATACCAACGCCACTAGAAGCATTGCCCTGAGGGTCAAGATCAACCAATAAAACTTTCCTATTCTCTTCTGCTAATGCAGCTGATAAATTTATTGTGGTAGTAGTTTTTCCCACGCCACCTTTTTGATTTGCAACTGCAATAATTCTGCCCATAAAATTTCTCCCAATTCCAATTTGCTTGTATTAAAAAAATACATTTCTGGAATATAATTAAAGCGCATTATATCACACAAAAAACCTTGATTTCAAGCACTTTTTTTCGTTTTTGTTCCACGTGAAACAGTTTCAATTTTGCCCTTCAATAAGTGAATTTTATTCATCTTAAAGCATATTTCATTTCATGTTACGGACATTTCTTGAAAAAGTGTAAGTTTTGTGCAAAAACTTCTTGAAAAAGTGTAAGTTTTGTGCAAAAACCTCTTGAAAAAGTGTAGAAAAGTGGTATTATTAACGTGCGAGGTAATAAAATATGATTGTAAGAAAAGCTGAAAAATACATAAATAACTGGATTAACCATCCTAAACGTGCATTGTTGGTAGCTGGTGCGCGACAAGTTGGAAAAACATATACTATTCGAAAATGTTTAACCCAGTCTAATTGTAACTATATTGAACTAAACTTAATTGAAAATCCGGAATTTGTACTCGCACTAGAACAATCAACTAGTATTGAAGACTTAAAACTAAATATTTCTGCTTTAAAAAATGTAACTTTTGTGGACAACGAGTCTTATTTGTTTATTGATGAAGTTCAGGAGTGCGCAGATATTATTACTAAAATAAAATTTTGGGTTGATGACGGAAGAATCAAATTTATACTAAGTGGGTCTTTATTAGGCATTGAACTTAAAAATTTAAGGTCTGCCCCTGTTGGTTACGTAGAAGAGCTTGATATGTATCCGCTAGATTTTGAAGAGTTCCTTATGGCGAGCAATGTAACTTTAGAAACTATAGATTATTTGAAAAATTGCTTTCTTAATTTGATTCCTATAACAGATGTGATAAACAATAAAATGTTTGCCCATCTTAATAGATATTTAGTAGTTGGCGGAATGCCTGCGGCCGTAAATGCTTATATTGAAACTGGAAATCTTGGTGAAGTTTCAACAATTCAAAAAAACGTTATACGACAATATAAAATGGATTTTACAAAATATGAAACCCGAGATAAAAAGCTTATGTTGTCTGCAATTTATGACCAAATTCCTTCCCAGCTATTGAAACAAAATAAACGTTTCAATTATTCGGATATAGAAAAAAAATTAAGATTTGAAAGATTAGAAAACAGCTTTTTATGGCTTAAATATGCCGGGGTCGCAATTGCAACGCTAAATTCCACGGAACCAAGAATTGCGCTAACCCAGAATGCTAAAAGTAGTTTGCTAAAATTATATTCATCAGATGTTGGGCTCTTAACCTACCAATACGGCACTGCTCTAAGATCGAAAATACTCTTTGATGATAATAAAATTAACCTCGGTGGCGTATACGAGAATTTTGTAGCACAAGAATTGCATGCACATGGATACCCCTCATATTTCTATAACAATCACAATATTGGAGAACTTGATTTCTTAATAGAACACAATGGTACTGTATTGCCTATTGAAGTAAAAAGCGGAAAAGATTATTATGTGCATAGTGCCATTACTAAAGTGACAAATAACAAAGAGTATCAAATAAAAGCATCTTATGTGTTTGCAAATTGTAACATTGAAAAACAAGATAAAATTAAATACTGCCCTATATACATGTGTGCATTTTTAAATGATAAAATCGAATATCCTATACTAAGCTTGGATATTTAATCCGTTTATTACCTACAAAAAATTTTTAAGGTGGTGGAGTTAAAATAATTCCGCTTTGCGTTTGCCATGCGTTGAAAAAAATACAATTTTGATTTATAATATAAGTTCAAGGATACGGATGAATACAATGAACTTTGGTAAGAAATTATTTAAAATTTTATCTTATATGTTTGGCATAGGCCTTATTATTGCAGGCATAAATGCTTTCTTTGCGTTTGTTGAAGGGCGCATTCATAATTCTAACGTTCCAGAAGATGGCAAAATTTATATGTGGAAGTATGGAAAGATTTTCTATACAAAAAGAGGTAAGGGCTCTCCTGTTATTTTAGTGCACTCTCTTTCACCGGATCATTCCGGCAAGAACTTAGCCACACTAACTCAGCACCTTGGCCTTACGCACACTGTATATACTATAGACCTTTTAGGCTTCGGTCTTTCTGATAAGCCATGGATTACTTATACAAATTTCGTATATGCGACATTGCTAAATAATTTTGCAAAAGATATTATCGGAGAGAAAACTTCTATAGTTGCATGTGAGGATTCTGGACTTTTTGCTTTGCAGGCAAACAAACTTTCCCCGGAAACTTATGATAAAGTTGTTTTGTTAAATCCAGCAACATCAGAAAAGATTCGTATTAAGAAGTCTGTCGGCATTTTCCTTAAAAAGCTTTTAGACTTCCCATTAATTGGAACCTTCTTGTTTAATATTTATAGTTTGGTTGGAGCTACTCCTTTTGATAAAGAAGGTAGGCATGTTATGGCAAGCCGCTTGGCTGGTCATTTAACGGTTTCTATTAATAGAAAGCCGAACTTCATTCGTTCTAATGTTGTTATTCTTGAAAAGAAACAGAATAAAAACTTTACTTATGGCGATATTTCGTCAGTTCTTTTGTTTGATGCTTTTAATTGATTGGTGATTTAGAAGGCTTTCCAGCACGGCGCGGATATTTATCTGGCGTCGTATTTTTTTTATTTATTACGATTAATGCTCTTTTTCCATAATTTTCTGGAAGTTCATATTCTATAATATTTTCTATTTCTCCACCTAGTTCCTTAATAGCATTTCTTGCATTTTGAATTTCTTCTTTGCAATCAGCTGCTTTATAGAAAATTGCATATCCACCTTGTTTTATAAACGGCAAAGAATATTCTGCAAGTACCGCCATGTCTGCAACGGCTCTGGAAACGCAAATGTCAAAAGACTCTCTTAAAGGGGCTCCGGTTTTTGCTAAATCTTCAGCTCTGCCGGCAATAGCTTTTATATCTTTAAGCCCTGTTTTTTCAATAACTTCGTCTATAAAATTGATTCTTTTATTAAGGGAATCTGCGAGTAAAAACTCGAATTTTGGAAGGGCAATTTTGAGTGGAATTCCCGGGAATCCTGCGCCTGTTCCGATGTCTAAAATTCTACATCTTGTGGTCTCTTTTTCGGCGTCGCTACAAGGGCAACTTTCCTTTATTTTCAAGGCTTTTTCCATAATTAGTGGTGCTGCGGCAAGTGAGTCTACCATATGTTTAATCTCTACTTCTTTTTCATCAGTAATTGCCGTTAAATTCATGACTTTGTTGCGATCTATAAGTAGTGTTTCAAAAGCATCGAACTTCTCTATCATTTCACTAGTAAGTTCGATGTTTTTGGTCTTGGCGTGTTCTTTTAATATGTCAAATTGTTTCACGTGAAACATTCCTCCTTGTCACTTATTAATCTTATTCTATCTGCCAAATCTTTTCAAGTGAAAGTTGCCAGTAACGCGGATGTCAAAACAAGGCTCCGCAAAACGGCACATGACGTTCTAGATTCGCTGCGCGTCGGCGAAACCGTGTTCCGGCTCGGACTCCGGATGGAACGGAGATCCTCGCCGAAACCACCGCCGCGCAGCTTATCAAGAACCCATGGCTTATTGTTTTGCCGGAGTCTTGTTTTGTCTGCCGCTAAAGGCCCAGCAACAACGCGCAGCGTAGTTAAAAGTGCATGACGAGGGTGCTTAGCGAGCTGTTCGTTAGAAGCTTCGCGGTTTGCCACTTCGTTATGAGCGCGCTACAACCACAAACGCATGGCGAGGATACTTAATGAGTTGTGCGTTAGGAGCTTCAAGTGAATCTCCGTCCCAACCGGAGTCCGTAAATTTTCGCCCTGCCAGAAGCAAACGATAATCCAAAGACGCATGACGAGGGTGCTTGGTGAGCTGTTCGTTAGAAGTTTTGCGGTTTGCCGCTTCGTTATGAGCACGCTACAACCACAAACGCATGGCGAGGATACTTAATGAGTTGTGCGTTAGGAGCTTCAAGTGGATCTCCGTTCCATCCGGAGTCCGCAAGTTTTCGCCCTGCCAGGAGCAAACGATAATCCAAAGACGCATGACGAGGGTGTTTAGCGAGCTGTTCGTTAGGAGCTTCGCGGTTTGCCACTTCGTTATGAGCGCGCTACAACCACAAAACGCATGGCGAGGATACTTAATGAGTTGTGCGTTAGGAGCTTCAAGCGGATCTCCGTCCCATCCGGAGTCCGCGAAGAAGCGCGCTTTTCCTAACGCGCAACGAATTTAGTCTCCATCGCCGCTAAGTTTTTGGTTGTAGCGCGCGAATGTTTCACGTGAAACATTTAAAGATTTTCTTTAGAAAGATAAACGAGTAGCACTGCAATATCCGCTGGCGTTACACCAGAAATTCGCGATGCCTGTCCAATAGAGTGGGGCTTAAACAGGTTGAGTTTTTGACCAGCTTCAAGACGAAGTCCACTGATTTTTTCGTAGTCGATATCTTCGCTGAGTTTTCTGCACTCAACGCGCTTGAAATTTTCAACCTGTTTTTCTTGTCTTTCAATATAGCCTTTATATTTAATTTCGATATTTATTTGCTCGATAATATCCTTTGGCAAGTCTTTATATTCAGGATCTAAATCTTTAAGTTTTTCGTAATCTAGCTCAGGTCTTCTAATAAGTTCGTCAAGAGTCATTCCCGTATTCAGTGGTGAACTATTATACCTAACCACTATATCTTGTGTTTTTTGCCCTGCGCCGATAGGAATTTGCTCTAGGCGAGCCACTTCTTCTTCGATGATTTTTTTCTTGTTATTAACGTATTCATAGCGCTCATCAGAAACTAGTCCTATCTTATGTCCAATCTCCGTTAAACGAAGATCTGCATTATCCTGACGAAGCAAAAGTCTATATTCAGCTCGACTTGTCATCATTCTATAAGGTTCATTATTTTCTTTCGTTACAAGGTCGTCAATTAAAACGCCAATGTATGCCTGGCTTCTATCTAGGATTACTGGCTCTTTTTTTTGAACCTTTCTTACTGCATTTACGGCTGCCATAAATCCTTGAACTGCAGCTTCTTCATATCCAGAACTTCCATTAACTTGTCCTGCAAAGTAAAGATTTTGAATTTTCTTTGATTCTAATGTCGCTTTTATCTCGTTTGCATTAATACAATCATATTCAATTGCATACGCATTTCTAATTATTTTTACATTCTCTAGTCCAATCATCGTTTTGTACATTGCAAATTGGACATCTTCAGGTAGAGAAGAGCTCATTCCTGAAAGATACATCTCGTTTGTGTAAAGGCCTTCTGGCTCTACAAATATTTGATGTCTTTCTTTTTCAGGAAATTTTACAACTTTGTCTTCAATAGAAGGGCAGTATCTTGGACCAGTTCCCTCGATTTCACCTGAGAATAGAGGAGAGCGGTCTATGTTTTCTCTAATTATCTTATGTGTTTCTTCTGTTGTATAAGTTAACCAGCAAGATACTTGCTCTTTTTGGATATCGTCTGGATTTGTCGAAAACGAAAACGGCACGATTGGTTCGTCGCCTTTTTGCTCTTTCATTTTTGAAAAATCTAAACTTCTTTTATCTACTCTTGCCGGGGTTCCTGTCTTAAATCTTCTTACCGGAATTCCGTTTTCTACTAACGAATCGCTTAAATGGTTTGCAGCTTGCAGGCCGTTTGGTCCTGTTGGATTGCTAACATCCCCATAGATACACCTTGCCTTTAGATATGTGCCAGTTGCAAGAACAACTGCCTTTGCGTTATAAACTGCTCCGGAATATGTTTTAACTCCACACACCTTTCCATCCTCAACTATAAGTTCGGTAACTTCGGCTTGTCTGATTGTAAGGTTTTCTGTATTTTCAAGGGTTTTTCGCATTTCCCTCGTGTAGTCTTGTTTATCCGCTTGTGCTCTAAGTGAATGTACTGCCGGGCCCTTCGATGTGTTTAGCATTCTCGATTGGATAAAAGTTTTATCGATGTTCTTACCCATCTCTCCGCCCAAAGCATCGAGTTCTCTAACTAAATGTCCTTTGCTGCTGCCACCGATATTAGGATTGCATGGCATCAAAGCTATACTATCTATGCTCACTGTGAACATGATAGTTTGCATGCCGAGGCGTGCGGAAGCCAACGCGGCTTCACATCCTGCATGTCCCGCCCCAACAATCACTATGTCATAAGTTTCGGTGACGTTCTTCATCTTTATCCTTTCAATATTGCTCGCAAATCGCATGAACTTTTTTCAACCGCTAATACGCTCTGAAAAAAGTTATGACGACTTTGCTCGCAAATGTTTAAGCTTTTGTGGCGAGCGGAGCCGTATAACTTTTCGAAGAGCGTTTTTCCGCGATTGAGAAAAGTTGATACGGGCCGCGAGCTTAGTAACTTGCTCGTCACAAGAAGTTATACAATCGCGCGAGCGGAGCCGTGCAATTCGTTATCGGCGAGTTTTTCCGAGCCAGGAACGAATTCGTACGGGCCGCGAGCCCAGTAGATTTTGTGCCGTTTTGAAAAATACTATTATCACTTCCCCATGCAAAACTTAGCGAATATCTCATCGGCGAGATCGTCTTCGATTGCTTCGCCGATAACAATGCCGAGCATTTCATATCCACCCATAAGGTCAATAGTGTAGAAATCCTCTGGCATTTTCGCCTTTATCGACTCTGCTGCCTTTACAAGCGCCTCCATCGCGCCTGTTAGCGCTGCCTTTTGCCTAGCATTTGTTATATATACTTGATCATTAAAGTTAATGACCTTGTTATAAAACATTTCTTTAACTGTGTTTGCGAATTTATCTAGCCCCACTTCGTTTGTTACACTCGTTTCAATAATAGGTGTACCTTCCAATCTCTTATACATATTTTGTATATCTACTTTTGTCTCAAGATCGGTTTTATTAAGTAGGGTAATAGCTTTTTTATTTTTTATAATCTCAATAATTGCAAAATCGTCATCGTCCAATTCTCTAGATGTATCAACAACAAAGACTACGAGGTCTGCTTCCTTCGCATATTCTTTTGCTTTATCGACGCCCATCTTTTCAATCACATCGTCAGTGTTTCTAATTCCTGCGGTGTCAATTATATTAAGCGTTACATCTCCAAGTCTTAAGCTTTCTTCTAATGCGTCCCTCGTTGTTCCTGCAATGTCAGTAACGATTGCCCTATCCGTTCCTAGCAATGCGTTAAGTAGAGAAGACTTACCTACGTTTGGCTTTCCTAAAATTACAGTCTTTATTCCTTCTTTGATAATTCGACCATCATCGGCGCTATCTAGAAGTTCTTTAATGTCTGCGATACATGTATCGACTATCGGCAATAATTTTTCGCCGTATCCTTCCATCTCTATATGCTCCGGGTCATCTATCGCCGCTTCTATGTAAGCGATTTGCTCTAAAAGTATCGCTCTTTTTGCTCTTATCTTTTCGGAGACGCTTCCTTTAAGTTGCGAGAGGGCAGACTTAAGTGCAAAATCATTTTCCGCATTTATTACGTCGATTACTGCTTCGGCCTGCGACAAATCAATTCGCCCATTAACGAAAGCTCTTTTTGTGAACTCGCCTGGTTCTGCAATTCGTGCACCGTTTTTTATTACTAACTCTAGTGTTTTATTTAAGACATACATTCCGCCGTGACAATCAATTTCGACTGTGTCTTCACGCGTGTATGTATGTGGCCCTTTCATAATAAGAACCAGCACTTCGTCTATTACTTTGTCGCCATCTACAATGTTTCCATAGTGTACTGAATGCGACGGCACATGTAACAGATCCTTTTCTTTTGCCGGCTTAAAAATTTTCTTTATGATATTAAATGCTTCATCGCCGCTGATTCTAATTATTCCTATTCCGGAATTATTCATTGCGGTTGCAATTGCGGCGATTGTTTGAGTTTGATTAATCATATTTTAATACGCGCCCCGAACTTTTGTCCGAGGCGCTTTTGGTTTATCGTTTATAGTAAACAACTACTTTTCTGTTAGGCTCCTCGCCTTCACTCCTTGTAGTAACAAACTTATCTGCTTGTAAATATGAGTGGATGATTCTTCTTTCATATGGATTCATCGGCTCAAGAGTGATTTTGTGTTTTGTCTTCTTAACCTTTGATGCAATATTTTTTGCAAGATTTTCCAAAGTTTTTTGTCTTCTATCTCTATAATCTTTTGTGTCTAATTTAACTCTGTAATAATCTTCTTTGTCTTTGTTTGCAATAATGCTAACTAAGTATTGCAATGCATCTAAAGTCTGTCCACGTTTTCCGATTAAGTCGCCTGTGTCTTCACCTTCTAAATCTATACTGATAACTTTTTCGTCTTCATCTATTTCGATTTTAGGTTCAGCCTTAACTTCCATTTTTTCTAAAACTTCTGTAAGAAACTCTTTTATTGTTCCTTCATCAGATTGTTTTTTTCTAGCTTTTATAACTGCTTCTTTTGAGAATAAACCTAAAAGGCCGCCGTTGCCTTCTTCAACTACTTCGTATTCTATTTTATCGCTTGTAGTTTCAAGGGCAATTGTTGCTTCTGTTATGGCCTCGTCTACGGTTTTTCCTGTAAACTCTTGATATTCCATGTCTTGCCTCCCGACTACTTCTTATATTTTCTGTGAGCTTTTGTGCCAGTTTCTTCTGTTATCTCAATTCCGTTTTCCTTATTGAATTGGGCAACTAATCCTGCTTTTGCTGCTAATGAATTTGGATTGACTATTTGCTGCGTATTTGTGTTTGCCGTTACATCTACATTAGCTTTTTGAGCAAGTGTACTAGGGGCTTGTGACTCTATATTTTTTGTGTTTGTACTAGCTCCTTGTAAAATTGAAGAAGCACTAGTTCTATCTTTTTGTCTTGCTTTTTTCTTTTCTGCTTTTTCTGCAGCTTTTTTCTTATTTTCTTCAATAAACTCATCCATATTTATCTTGCGGTAACGCTTGTTGATGATAATCTGTAATACTACCTGGAAGAGTGATGAAAATGCCCAGTAAAGACCAAGTCCTGAGTTAAGTGTCAAACAGATAAATACTGAGAACAGTGGCATTACAAATCCCATTGAGTTCATTGTTGCTGCTGTTGCATCTTTTTGCTGTGCGCTTTGCTTTGTCTGAGTAAGCTTAAATGATAACCATTGTGCAAAACCAGCAATTAACGGAAGAATAATTGCAACGATTCCAATTCCGCCACCCTTAATTAAGTTAAGTGGTGACTGGCTTATATCAAAGCCTAAGAATCTGTTCGCACCAATCATCTGATTATGCAACTGAGATAAAGTACCTGATTGATCTCCCGCTGCGCTAATAAGTTGATTCCACTGTTCATGTGAGAAATTATAAAGTGTTGTAATCTGGTTTGCTACAGGTGTAACGCTGTCTGCATTACCTAATCCTTTTGATATTGTTTCAAATGCTTGAGGCCCAACGCCCTGTAAAACTTCAACAGCCTTCTGAAGAGGTGCTTTTAAGATATTGATGAATGTTGGAAGCTCTCTTAAAGCACCATACATCGCGATCAATATAGGCATTTGGATAAATGTCTGTAAGCATCCACCTGCTTGAGATACACCGTACTTAGCATAAATTTCTTTAGTCTCGGCTTGCATCTGTTGCATTGAATACTGATCGTTTTTGCCTTTATACTTAGCTTGAACTGCTTGAAGTTCTGGTTGCATAATGGCACTAAGCTTTGAAAATTTTTGTTGTTTGATTGTAAGTGGTAATAAAACAAATTTGATGATAAGTGTGAACACAATAATTACAAGTCCGACATTACCAATTCCGATAAGGTCGAAGAACTTGAATAAGTATTCCATTACAAATCCGAAAACCCAAATGATTTGCTTAATTACCGGCCAATCGTAACAACCGTTACCTGCTACCGCAGCAGTTTGTGTAGCTGCGCCGCATGCCAATAAAATGTTAGAAATCAATTATAGATCCTCCTTATGGTACCGGGTCGTAACCACCCTTGGAGAATGGATTGCATCTTAGGATTCTATAGATAGCCAATCCCAGCCCTTTAAGCGGGCCATACTTCTCAATCGCCTCGATTGCGTATTGAGAACAAGTAGGGTAATATTTGCAGCGCCCATAGCGCTTCAAGCCCGAAATATTTTTTTGATAAAACTTTATTGGTGCTATTAAAATTCTCTTTAACATATCTACACCAATCCTTGCATCTTGAACAAGTTCTCTAATGCCTCGTTCATGTCTTGCTGCTTTTTACCTGCAGCATCACTCCTTGCAATAACTACAAAATGAAAGCCATCCGGCAATTTATCTTTAAGCGCCACATAGCTTTGTCTTATTAGTCTTGTTGTTCTGTGTCTAACAACGCTATTTCCGACTTTTTTACTGACGGATATTCCTAATTTTTTGCTTCCCTCCTGAGGATAAACATAAAGAACGAGCAGCTTGTTAGCCACACTTTTTCCCTTATTATAAACTTCTTTAAATTGAGCAGAATTCTTTAGCGAATCTATATTTCTCAAATTAAAATTCCTTCCTCATGATAAGAAGAAAGACCACCTTACTTCTTTGGTGGTCTTAAGCTGATAAAACTTTTCTTCCTTTAGCTCTTCTTGCGGCTAAAACTTTTCTTCCGCCAGCAGAACTCATTCTTGCTCTAAAACCATGAACCTTTGCATGTGATTTTTTCTTCGGTTGAAAGGTCATCTTACTCATAAGGCTACCACCTCCTTGTTTTCTAGAAAAATAGCACAAATAATTATATGTGTGGACACCTTTTTAGTCAAGCATTTTTTTATCTTTTTTATCCACAATCACCATTTTTGTATAATTTTTGACAATCTATCTTTTTTTTATCAAAAAATTGTGGATTTCTTTGTTTATTTTCATGTTTCGCAAAACTTACTTTCCTTTATTCCCTAGTAGATCTTGCTATATTTTTCTTTTCCACTAATTGTTCATAACATGTAGTTAACTCACATTTTAAAGTGTGAAATTCACAATTTATCCACCGGTTATCCACAAAATTTTGGGTATTACTTTTCGCCTTTTTTATTGAAAACTTTCCTTATATATATTATCATATATATATAGTTTTTAGGCGGCGATTTTTACCGCTTTTATTCTTGTAAATAGGAGTATTTTTATGCTAGAAACCATTAAAGAAAAATGGCCTGAAATTTTAAACCATTTAAAACAAGAACACGACATATCTGATGTATCTTTTAACACATGGCTCCTTCCTTTAGAAGTTGCAGCCTTAGAAAATGATACCATAATTATAGTTGTTCCAGAAGAAACTATTGGCCTTCAATACATAAAAAAGAAATATTATCTTCCTTTAAAAGTTTGTGTTGAAGAAGTAATTGGTTCATCTTTTGAGATTGAATTTGTTCTTCCAGATCAACTAAAAAATATTGCTAACATAGCTCCAGCGGAACCTGAACAGCTACCTGATATTTATGAAAAAGCAGGATTAAATCCTAAGTATACTTTTTCTACTTTCGTTGTTGGTGATAATAACAACTTAGCTCATGCTGCTGGTTTGGCGGTTGCTGAATCTCCTGGAGAAATTTACAATCCCTTATTTATCTATGGCGGTGTTGGTTTAGGTAAAACTCATCTTATGCAATCAATTGCCCATTTTATTTTACAAAGAAATCCTAACCTTAAGGTTCTATATGTTACTAGTGAAACTTTTACTAATGAAATTATTGAGGCAATTCGTAAAGGTAATGAAAACCCTAATGCTAACGTTTTATTTAGGGAAAAATATAGAAATGTTGATGTTCTTTTAATTGATGATATTCAATTTATTAGTGGAAAAGAGAGTACTCAAGAAGAGTTTTATCATACATTCACTGATTTATATGAACATAAAAAACAAATTATTATTTCTTCAGATAAACCTCCAAAAGAAATTAATAATCTTGAGGAAAGACTTTGTTCACGTTTTCTTTGGGGACTTCCTGTTGATATTCAATCCCCTAAATATGAAACACGTGTAGCTATTTTGAAGAAAAAAATAGAATTAGAAGGCACAACTAATATTCCTGATGAAGTTGTTAACTACATTGCTAAAAATGTAAGTTCTAATATTCGTGAACTTGAAGGTGCTCTTACTAAAATTGTTGCTTATTCAAAACTTTCATCTTCAGAAATAACTTTAGAATTTGCAGAAAATGTTCTTCATGACTTATTTAATGAGGCTCAAAAAGAAATAACTCCTGAAATGATTATTAAAATTGTTGCAGAACATTTTAATGTTTCTGTTAATGATATTGTTTCTAAAAAGAAGAGCCAGGATATTGTTTATCCTAGACAAATTATTATGTATCTTTGCCGTACACTTACAGATGTTGCCCTTACACTTATTGGAAAACGTCTTGGCGGTAGAGATCATACAACTATTATTCATGGATATGAAAAAATTCAACATGAAATTGATATAAATGAAAAAGTTCGTGCTGATGTTGAAATATTAAAGAAAAAAATTATACCTTCATAAATACACATTTTATAAACATTAATGTATTTTTTTGGTTAATTTCTTGTTAATTTATTGTTTTTTTATTTTTATAAATATTAAAATTTTTAGTTATTCACAAATTATTAGACTTTGGTAAACAATATTATTAACAATAAACTTTCTTTTATTTTTAAGGCTTTAACCCTTATTTTCACAAATCAACAAAGCCTACTATTACTACTAAAATTATATATATTTATATATTAACTTTTTTTATCAAGAAGGGAGATTTACACAAATGAAAATAACCTGTTCAAAAGCAGATTTATTAAATGGTATTAATATTGCTTTAAGAGCTGTACCTGGAAAGAGTTCACTTCCAATTTTAGAATGTTTCTTAATAGAAGCTAATGATCAAATAAAAATAACAACAAATGATAATGACATGGGAATAGAAACGGTCATTGATGGAAAAGTAGAACAAATTGGAAAAATTGCTATTAATGCAAGAGTATTAAGTGATATTGTTAGAAAACTTCCAGAAAATAATGTCTTAATAGAAACAAATTCTAATTTTAAGGTAAGAATTAAATGTGAAGATGCGGAATTTACTATTAACGGAAATAATTTTATAGAATTTCCAGAACTTCCAGAAACATCACAGGAAAATAAAATTACAATTTCACAATTCACATTAAAAGAATTAATTAAACAAACAATATTTTCAATTTCAATAAATGATGCTAATGCAATTATGCGTGGTGAACTTTTTGATATTGAAAAAGATAATATAAAAATTGTTTCTTTAGATAGTCATAGAATTTCTATAAGAAATGAAAAACTTCCATTTGCCTATAATAAATTTAAAGCAATTATTCCAGGAAAAACACTTATAGAAATTAGTAGAATTTTAACAGGTGAAAGTGGAGAAGTTGTTGATATTACATTTGATAAAAAATTCGTTAAATTTAGTTTTGATAAAACAAATGTTATTTCAAGATTAATTGAAGGTGAATATTTTAATGTTGAACAAATGATTTCTTCAGATTATGAATCAGTTGTTAGATTAAATAAAAATGAATTTATTAATGTAATAGAAAGAGCTGTAACTTTAACTCGAGAAGGTGAGAAAAAACCAATTATTTTAGAAATAAGAGATGGAGAAATGAATATAGAAATATCTTCTTCGCTTGGTTCTATGAATGATCACATTTACATAAATAAAGAAGGTAAAGATGTAACTATTGGATTTAATCCAAGATTCTTCTTAGATGTTATGAAGGTAATAGATGATGAAGAAATTAGTATTTATTTTGTAAATGCTAATGCTCCATGTTTAATAAAAGATAAAGAAGGTAATTATTTATATATTTTATTACCTGTTAATATTAATAGATAATGGAAAAAATAATTTTAAGAGACGAATATATAAAACTTGGACAAGCACTAAAGGCTGCTGGATTAGTAAGTAGTGGTGTTGAAGCAAAAATTTTTATTGAAGAAGGAAAAGTTTATGTAAATGGAAAAGTTGAATATAGGCGTGGAAAAAAATTAAGAGAAGGAGATTTGGTTGAATTTAATAATAACACGGTAGAAGTATGCAAATAAAATCCTTAGAGCTTAAAAATTATAGAAATTATGAAGGTCTTTCAATAGATTTTGAAAAAGGCGTAAATATTATTTATGGTGAAAATGCTCAGGGAAAAACAAATATATTAGAAAGTATTTATATGTGTGGGCTTGGAAAAAGTCACAGACATAATAAAGAAAATGAGCTAATTAAAATTAATGAGACAGAAGCGCATATAAAAGGTGAATTTATTAAAGATGATATTCCTGAAAGAATAGATATTCATATTAAAAAAAATAAAAATAAGGGAATAGCAATAAACCAAATTCCAATTAGAAGATTAAGTGAATTATACGGAAAAGTTAGCACAGTAATTTTTTCACCAGAAGATTTAGAAATAATTAAGCAAGGGCCATTTATTAGAAGAAGTTTTATTAATCAAGAACTTTGTCAAATTGATCCGATATATGTAGATGACCTAATTAATTATTCAAAAATATTAAAGCAAAGACACGAGTTATTTAAGAAAGTTGAAAAAAATCCAGATAAGAAAGAAGAACTTTTTGAAACTTTAGATATTTGGGATTTACAACTTGTAAATTATGGAAAAAAAATAATTGAAAGACGTCGAAAATTTTTAGACGAACTTAATGAAATGATTTTTGACATCCATTACGAAATTACTGATGGTAAAGAAAAAATAAAATTAGTATATGAACCGTCAGTAGATGAAGAAAATTTTTACGAAGAATTATTAAAGGCAAGGAAGCAAGATGAAATTTATAAAAACACTTCTGTTGGGCCACACAGAGATGATTTTTCGTTTTATGAAGATAAGAAAAACTTAAAGTTTTATGGAAGTCAAGGACAACAAAGAACTTGCGTACTTTCCTTAAAACTTGCAGAGATAAAAATTATTGAGCTAATTAAAAATGAAAAACCAATTTTACTTTTAGATGATGTTTTATCTGAACTTGATAGAAATAGACAACAAAAACTTCTTAAAAGTATAGGTGATACTCAAACAATTATTACATGTACTGGCGTTGATGAATTTGTTGAAAATGAAATTAAAACGGCAAAGAAGTTTTATATAAAAGATGCAAAAGTTTTAGAAAAATAAAAAGGATAAAAAATGGCTGAAGAAAAAAATTTACAAGACACACAAGTAACTAATGAATATGGCGCTGATAACATTCAGGTTCTAGAAGGGCTTGAGGCTGTTAGAAAAAGACCTGGTATGTATATTGGCAGTATATCTTCTAGGGGTCTTCATCACCTTGTTTATGAAATTGTAGACAATGCTGTTGATGAAGCTTTGGCAGGATATTGTAAAGACATTATAGTTACAATTAATAAAGATAATTCTATAACCGTTGAAGATAATGGCCGTGGAATTCCTACAGGAATAAATTCTAAAGAAGGCGTATCGGCAGTTGAACTTGTATTTACTAAGTTACATGCAGGTGGAAAATTCGGTGGTGGCGGATATAAAGTATCTGGCGGACTTCACGGTGTGGGTGCGAGCGTTGTTAATGCTCTTTCTGAACACTTAGAAGTTACTATCTACAGAGAAGGAAAAATTCACCATCAAGAATATTCCAGAGGACATGCTAAAGGAAAACTTCAAATATTAGGAGACTGTCCGGAAGAAAAGACAGGAACAACAGTAACATTTTTACCAGATAGAGAAATTTTTGAAGAAACAGTTTACGACTATAGAATTCTTCAACAAAGACTTAGAGAAATGGCCTTTCTTACAAAAGGACTTCGTATAGTTTTAAAAGATATTCGTGATGGAAAAGAACAAGAAAAGACTTTCCATTACGAAGGTGGAATAAAAGAGTTTGTTGCTTATATTAATAAGTCAAACACGCCGTTATATGAAGACATTCTTTATTTTGAAGGCAGTAAAAATAATGTTGCCGTTGAAGTTGCTATGCAACATAACGATGGTTATAACGAAGGAATTTATACATTCGTTAATAATATCAATACACCTGAAGGTGGTACACACTTAGAAGGATTAAAGCGAGCGCTTACTAGAATATTTAATGACTATGCTAGAAAAAATAAAATCTTAAAAGAAAAAGAAGAAAATCTTTCTGGCGAAGATATTCGTGAAGGTTTAAGCGCAATCGTATCTGTAAAAGTTGAAGATCCTCAATTCGAGGGTCAGACAAAGCAAAAATTAGGTAATAGCGAGGCGCGTGCAGCGGTTGAAGCTGTTGTTAGTGAACAACTTACTTATTACTTAGAGCAAAATCCTTCTATTGCAAAGATGATTTGTGAAAAGAGTTTGCTTGCACAACGTGCTAGAGATGCTGCTAGAAAAGCTAGAGAAGCCACAAGAAAATCTCCACTTGCCGGAGGCGCACTTCCAGGAAAACTTACAGACTGCTCAGATAAGAATCCTGAAAATTGCGAAATTTTCATAGTCGAAGGTGATTCTGCCGGTGGCAGTGCTAAGAAAGCTAGAATTAGAAAGACGCAGGCGGTACTTCCGTTAAGAGGAAAAATCTTAAACGTTGAAAAAGCCAGAGTTGATAGAATTTTAGGAAATGCAGAAATTAGGACGATGATTACCGCATTCGGCACAGGCATAAAAGATGATTTTGATATTACAAAACTTCGTTACAACAAAATTATTATTATGACGGATGCCGATGTTGACGGTGCTCATATAGCAACATTGCTTTTGACATTTTTCTATAGATTTATGCCGGAGCTTATTAAACAAGGACATGTTTACCTTGCTAAGCCGCCGCTATATCAAGTTACCAGAAATAAAAAGCAATATTATGCTTATTCAGATGCTGAATTAAATAAAATCATGGAAGAGATTGGCAGAGACAATCAAAACAAAGTTCAGCGTTATAAAGGTCTTGGCGAGATGGATGCTAGCCAGCTTTGGGAAACAACAATGGACCCTGAGCGCAGAATTCTTTCCAAGGTTATGATAGATGAGGAAAATCCTCAGGACTTGGATGTAACTTTTACTACTCTTATGGGCGATGAAGTTGAACCAAGACGTGAATTTATTGAAACAAATGCTAAATACGCAACAAACATAGACATTTAAGGAAGGTTATAAATGGACGAGCATATTTTTGACAAAATAGAAGAGGTAGACCTTAAGCAGACTATGGAAAACTCGTACATCGATTATGCGATGAGCGTTATTGCTTCTAGAGCATTACCAGATGTTAGAGATGGACTTAAGCCTGTTCAACGTCGTGTACTCTACTCTATGATTGAACTTAATAATGGACCGGATAAACCACACAGAAAATGTGCACGTATCGTCGGCGATACAATGGGTAAATACCATCCACATGGTGACTCATCTATCTACGGTGCGTTAGTAAACATGGCGCAGGAGTGGTCAACTAGATATCCTTTAGTTGATGGTCATGGAAACTTCGGTTCTGAAGATGGCGATGGGCCTGCGGCTATGCGTTATACAGAAGCTAGGCTCTCAAAAATTTCTATGGAGATGCTAGCTGATATAAATAAAGACACAGTTGACTTTGTTCCTAACTTTGACGAAACAGAAAAAGAACCTGTTGTTCTCCCTTCTCGCTACCCTAACCTTTTGGCGAATGGAACAACTGGTATTGCTGTTGGTATGGCAACAAATATTCCTCCTCATAACTTAGGAGAAATAATTGATGCTGTCGTTAAGATTATTGATGATAAGGTTGAAGGCGCAGAAACTACTATTGATGATGTAATGCAGATAGTAAAAGGACCGGACTTTCCTACCGGTGCAACAATCTTAGGACACAGAGGAATTGAAGAGGCTTATAGAACCGGACGTGGAAAAATTAAGATTCGTGCCGTTACAGAAATTGAACCTATGGAAGGCGGAAAGAACAGAATTGTTGTTACAGAACTTCCCTTCTTAGTAAACAAAGCTAAACTCGTTGAGAAAATTGGTGAGTTGCACAGAGATAAAAAAATTGATGGCATCACAGATCTTCGTGACGAGACAGACCAAACGGGTACGCGTGTAATTATTGAACTTAGAAAAGACGTTAATCCAAATGTTGTCTTAAATCAATTATACAAACACACGCAGATGCAAGATAGCTTCGGCGTAATTATGCTTGCACTTATAAATAATGAGCCTAAGGTCTTTACTCTTTTAGAGATGCTTAAGGCTTACTTAAAACATCAAGAAGAAGTTGTTACAAGAAGAACAAAATATGACCTTAACAAAGCCGAAGAGCGTGAACATATTTTAGCAGGTCTTTTAATTGCACTTGATAATATAGACGAGGTTATAAAAATTGTTCGCGGCAGCAGAACAACTCAGGATGCAAAAGACGCATTGTGTAAGAGGTTTGGACTTGATGATGTGCAAGCGCAAGCTATTGTAGATATGCGTATTAGAGCTCTTACTGGATTAGAAAGAGAAAAACTCGAAGAAGAAAGAGCTGAACTTTTAGAAAAAATAAAATATTACAAAGCCATCTTAGGTGACGAAAAACTTTTGCTTGGAGTAATCAAGGAAGAAATTATCGTACTTAAAGATAAATATGGCGATGAAAGAAGAACAACTATCGGAGTTGACGATGGAGAAATTGAAGATGAAGATTTAATTCCTGACGAAAGCACAGTTATTACAATGACTCGCTTAGGATACGTTAAGAGAATGGATATCGATAACTTCAAGGCTCAAAACCGTGGAGGTAAAGGCATTAAAGGAATGCACACGATTGATGAAGATGTAACAGATAGAATGTTTATTACAACAACTCATCATAAGATTTTATTCTTCACTAATACGGGGCGAGTGTTCTTGCTTAAAGCTTACCAAATTCCTGAAGCTTCCAGAACAGCTAGAGGAACAGCAATCGTTAACTTGCTTCAGCTTCAACCAGGAGAGGCTATTGCAACGGCTATGGTTTTAGAAGAAACAGAAGGTGAAGCAAATCTTCTTATGGCAACAAAGAAAGGAATGATTAAGAAGACTCCTCTTTCCGACTTTAACAATATTCGTCAAACAGGTATTATCGCAATCGGTCTTCGCGAAGACGATGAACTTATAGATGCGGATCTTACCGATGGTAAAAGAGAAATCGTCCTTATTTCTAGGGATGGTCACAGCATAAGATTTAACGAAGAAGAAGTTCGTCCAACAGGCCGTTCATCAATGGGCGTAACGGGAATGAAACTAATTGGCGAAGATGAAGTTATTACACTTGCTATTGACTCTCAAGGCGAATGTATTTTCTTTGCTACAGAAGGTGGTATGGGTAAACGTACTCGTTTCTCAGAATTTACTGCACAGCACCGTGGTGGCAAAGGCGTTCTTTGCTATAAACTTTCTGATAAGACAGGAAAACTCGTTGCCGCTAGTGCTGTTGACGAAGAAGACCAAGTTATGCTTATTACGAGCGAAGGCATTGTAATGCGTACAGCTGTAAACGGCGTTTCAATAATTGGTCGCAACACAACGGGTGTTAAGATTATGAACATCGCTAAAGACGGCGACGTTAAGCTTGCCGGTATGGCTAGACTTCTTGCAGCATTCATTGAAGATGACAGCGAAGAAGCGGAAGTAGTTGAAGAAACGGAATAAACATAAATATTATAAAAAGAATTTTTGAGAAAGTGAGGAAACAAAAATATGATAACCATTTTTTTACTTATTCTTATTTATTCAACATATTCAGTATCAAGAAAATTAGGAATGGAAGGATGGGAACTTTTTGTTCCAGGATATCGATTTTATAAACTTGTAGAAATTGCAACAGGAAATGGATGGCTTTGCTTTTTGCTTTTTATAGCAGCAATTCCAATTGCCGGATGGATTTTCCTAGTTGTTATTGCAATCGTTTGGGATGTCAAGATTTCTCAAAAAATTGCAAAATTATATAATGGCAATACGGCAGCAGTATTCTTTATTGGAATGTTCTATGTTCCATGTCATGTATTTAAGGATGCTCCAAATTGTGATGATCCAATAAATAGAGCGATAACAAAATTGTTTGGATTAAAAAAAGAAGATACCGCAAGCATTGACGAAACCGAAAGTAAAGAAGATAACGTAACCGAAGAAAAAATAGAAAGTCCTGCAAACCAAGCTTAAAACAAAGGGGGAAATATGGCAGAAAGATTTGAAAAAATCAATGAGTTAAGTACGGCCAACACAGAAAAAGGACATCCTGTAAACGTTGAAGAAGGAAAAATTTTAAGAGACACCCAAACAGATGAAGTTCTTATTCAATTAAATCTTAGAAACACAGGCGATGAAAACTTAAAATCATGCACCGTTAAAGTAACGACGTATGATAGCAACAAGGAAGTAATTGAAGAGATTGACCGTGAATATAATGAAAAGTGTATTTTGCCAAATGAAACATTTGGGGTAACATCTCCAATATGGTTAAATAAAAGGCCAGATTCTTTTGATGCAGTTGTAATAAAAATTGTAAAAGAGAAAAATGAGGTTGTAGAGGAACCAGTTGCAAATGAACCAGTTAAGGTTCAAGAGCCAAAAGAAAAACAAAAGCCAAAGAAAGCGCCAAAACAAAAGAAGAAAAAAGCAGGTGGTCTAATAGCGATCATAATTATTTTAGTAGTACTAATCGGCGCAGCAGCAGTTATTTATTTCATGCCACAGCTTGGAATTCGATGTATGATTTTTGGTCACAAGGTGACAGATACTTATATGATTGAAAAAGAGCCAACCTGCATAGAGGAAGGATTTAAACGAGGAATATGCGATGTTTGCGGCAAAGAAATGAAAAAAGAAAAAATAGAAAAAACGGGGCATGATTTTGAAGACGGATATTGCACTATTTGTGGCGAAAGAGATCCGGATATAAAATTTGTTGTAGGAACAACAACAGTAATGACCGTTGAACCATTGGAGGGATTAAATCTTAGAGAAAGCTCAACAACAGAATCAGAAAGAATCGGATTTATGCCATATGGAACATATGTCGTTGTTAAAGAAAAGTCTGGCACATGGGTTAAAACAGTTAAATACGGAATGACGGGATGGTGCTCATCAGACTACTTGGTTTCCCCGCAAACAATGACATCAGTCACATGCACTGAAACGGAAATATTTACCGAAATGAAAGAGCATGTATTAGGAACTCTAGGAGGTTTAAAAGGAGAGTTTGGAGATAGTTTTACTAAGGGAGATATGGGTGAGAAATACATCACCTTTGGACCTCTCCCATATTTAAAATATTCAAAAGAAACAACTCCGATTTTATTCTTAATGGCTCGTATTGACGGAGTGCAAGGAGACAGTGGCGAAGATACTGATTTTATTAGAGCAACTGCATATGATTTGCCAGACACCGAACTGTTGCCAGGAATATATATAGGAGATACTCTTTCTGACATAGAAGGAAAAATTGGAACTACATTTTACGCAGAACAAATAGAGGACTACTCTGGCACAGCGCACACAAATTTTATAACATTTGTTGTAAATGACACAGTTGTAAAAATGTATTTTGATTCTGACACAGAAAAATTAATATTATTTGAGGTATATTAAAACTAAGTAGCTCCAAATAAAAATACCCACAAACAATAAAAATGCGAACCTATAAGCAATCTAAAAATAGGTTTGCATTTTATTATTGTAACGCGAAGTTTGCGTCGCCTGCGCTGTGTGTGGGCGCGCGACACACTTCGCTAGTTACGGCAGCTAACTTTCGTTTGCCAACTGTCTTGGTTTATTAAAACGAAATTATAAAATTACCAATGGTGCGTTTTTCTGCAAAAATTTTTTTGCTAAGGAGGTACTCAAAAGAACATTATGAAAAGAGTGTTCTTTTTTTGTGTGTACTGTTTGACAAAAAGAGGTGTTTGACAAAGTGGGGGGGGTAGTTTATGCTAACAATGTATATTGTGTATTAAAGTAACACAGAACACAATATATGTATTTTGTCTAGAAATATTTAAGATCCACCCAGGGCCTTAAATGTTTCGTTTGCGTACAGCAATATCTTTTAATAGATATTGAAAGACACAATTTTAAGAGAGGATGAAAAGAATGAAAAAAATGAAGAAAAAAATAACCACATTAATTGCCGGCGCTGTTTTAGTTGCAGCAATGGTAATAGGAATGGCGGGCAGCGCTTTGGCTGGCGAAGATACGCCAACTCTAAGCGGAACTATTAATTACGACAAACTCAAAACGATAACACTTAATGATACGTATTATGATGTTTGTAAAATATTGTTTGAAAACAATAGCGCAGAGTATTCGAAAACAATAGGAACAATAAAGGATACTGATTTACTCGCGGAATTCTTAAATGACGATTTTGCGGATTTAGAATGCACATATTACGAACCAACAATAGAATTTTATTATGCTAAGTGGGATGAGCTAGTGAAGCTTAAGGATGTCAAAGATAAAGATACGGATACGAAATATGCGTGGGAGTTTCTTAATAGAAAAGTTGACAAGGATACCATAATTAAATTTGGATACGTTACAACTTTTGAAGGCGAAAATAATCCTATACAAAAAGATGATGACATAGTTACATATGTTAATGGAAAAGAAGTGGAGCATGAAGTGTTCAAAGGAGCTACTGGATGGGATAAATGGGAAGAAGCCCTAGGAACAGACAAAGCAGTAGGATTAGAAGTTTATGATCAGATTATCTACCCGGACGAAAATTTCCCACCTATTACCTACGCATACTTTAATGTTGGTAAAATCGGCGATGTTTTATCACCTGAAAATCCACAAACATCTGATTCTAACAACACAATGATTTGGTTTTCTCTTTTAGGAATTGCTGTTTTAGCAGGTACTAGCACAGTAATTTATAGAAAAGCAAGAAAGAACAACTAGATAATTAAAAAATTAAAATTATTATCCTATTATTAAAAACGCAAATAAAAATACAAAATACAAATACAAAATCGGCAGCGAAAAGCTGCCGATTTTTAAGTAAAGTAATGCAAGACCAACGAACCTTAAATAAACATGTACCGCAAAGCAAAAAAGTAAAATTTTTATAAAATTGCACAAAAAAAGAACATTATAAAAAAATATTGTTCTTTTTTTTGAGGTCACATATAATATTTTTACAAAAATCTAAAAATTGTGGAAGGAATGGTAGTTTGTTATGGACAAGACTCTCAAAGATCAGGCACTAAAATACGCAAAGCATTTCGATGCGGTCTTAGAAATACCATGTTCCGTTGTAGATTTGGCAAACAAAGAGATAGAAACAGACAGGGGCGATAAGTGCATTGGCGTTTGCAAGCATTGCCCGCATAAAGAATGCCAAGGATACGAGCAGTTTTCTTACGGATGCAAGGAAGCGTATAGGTGGGACGGCCTTTATACATTTCATTGCCATCAGGAGATGGTTCTTATATGTACATCAATTACAAATGAAAAAGGTGATTTGGCAGGAGGTCTTGTTATTGGACCTATTTGTCTCGACAACAAAGAGGAACTTCTTTCACAAGCGACATCAAAAAATTATAAAAAAGCATTAGAAGAAATTAAAGAACTTGAGCCAGCAAAGATTCAAGGAATTGCTGAGCTGTTGGCAGGGATTTCGGGTTCAATTTCAGACCTATCACATGGAAAGGCTGGCAGATATTTCTATCGTCAAGAAAGTTTGTTAAATGCAATGTATGTTGAGAAGATGAAAGAAAGCGAGACTTCAGATTATTACACCTACCCTATCGCAATTGAAAGAAAACTTCGTACGGCCGTAAGAAGTAGAGATAAAGAAGGATCGCAAACATTGCTTAATCAGATTCTTGCAAACATTTATGTTTCAAACAACAATAATTTAGAAGCAATAAAGCCTAGAATCACAGAACTTATCGTTGTAATATCGAGAGCGGCTGTTGATGCGGGAGCGGATATAAATGAAATCTTTTTGATTAACGAAAACTTCACGCAAAACATTGAAGAGTTCACGAGCCTTGAAGGCTTAAGTGCGTGGGTGTCAAATATGCTTCAAAGATTTATTTCTTTCACATTCGAATTCGACAAGGTTAAACATGCAGATGCAGTTTATAAAGTAATTGAGTATATAAAAGCAAATTATAGAAAGCACTTAACGCTTGAGGAAATTGCAGCAAGCACATACCTTAGCAAAACATACCTTAGCTCACTTTTTAAAAAAGAAACGGGCTACAGCATTTCAGAATATATCAACATAGTAAGAATTGATAGAAGCAAATCACTTCTATTAGAAGAGAACTTAAGCATAATTGAAATTGCAAATCTTTGCGGCTTCGAAGATCAAAGTTACTTCACAAAGGTCTTCAAAAACATAGTTGGTATTACACCTAAAAAGTATCGCGAAAACCGTGGTAGGCAATAAAAATAGAACATTATCAGTATATGAAAAACAAATTTTGTCATACAAAACAGGCAAAAAAGTTTTACAGAAAAACTTAAAAATTCGTGTTGACAAAAGAGTTTTCAAAGCATAAAATCCAAGGCACACCTCAAATCTGAGGCGTGCCTTTTTTCTAAAATTTCTCATGAATCGAGAGAAAGTATTCTTAGAAAAATCCATATATAAAAAAGCCCTCCTGCTCGCGCAAGGAAGATATAGTAAAGGAGTGTTTATGGCAAAGACACATTTAGCTGTCTATGACGAAAGCCAAAGTTATGTTGATCGTTTTATTAATTATTCAAAAAAGCGACTTGGCATAAAAGATGCAATCATAGGCTTTACGGACACAGATGCACTAATCAATTATTTGCAGAAAAATAAAATAAAGATTTTGTTGATTTCGGAAGAAGAATGGGTTAGGAAAAAAACAGATCCAGAAATCATCAATGAAAAAATAATTGAAACACAAAACGTTGAAAAACTAATTTATCTTGGAGAACGAAAAAATTCTAGAAGCAAACTCTTGCATATCAACAAGTACCAGTCAATGAATAAAATTCTAAACGAGGTTGAAGAGTTGATGGATGCAAAAGATATCGAAGAACAATTTGATGCGGAGGCGGAGATATTTGGGATTTATGCTCCGAATAGCAGTTCAAAGGTAAAAGGGTTTGCATACAATATTTGCGAAACACTCGCACAAAACAGAAAAGTTTTATATATCAATCTTGAAAGATTTTCGGGAATAAACACGAAATTAAAAATATCTAAAGATTCTAGCATTTCTAATTTGATTTATTTCTACAAAACAAATCCAAAAAAATTAAGAGAAGGATTGGAAGATACAAAGATACAAGCCAATGGTTTTGATATTTTAACAGCCCCACTTGATATGAGCGATATAGATGAAATCGATCTTGATGATTGGAAATATTTTATGAATGCAATTGCAATTGCCGGCGAGTATCAAGTGATAGTTATAGATATGTATGAAGCTTTTAATAATTTAGAACCGATATTTTCGATGTGCAAGAAAGTTTATATGCCGCTTACAGGTGGCAAGGATGAAAGGGAAAAGGTTTATGAATTTAAAGAATATTTTGAAATTCGTAATCGTACCGACTTGTTAAAGAAAATATCAGGCGCACAAATTTAATAAAGGAGGCGACATGATAGAAGTTGAAGAATTAAGAAGACGAATTGTTAGCAATGCAGATATAACTAGAAATTTAAGCGATGATGATTTAAGAGAAATCATTACGCAGATGGTTATTGACGAATTTAGAGATTGCCATCTATCTCTTAAGGAAAAAATGCAAATGAGCAAAGACCTTTTTAACAAAATTAGAGGACTCGATGTTTTGGAAGAACTTTTAGCAAACGACAAAATAACAGAGATAATGATTAATGGATACAAGCAAATTTTCGTAGAAATTGATGGAAAGATAAATAAGTATGATAAAGCATTTTCGTCCAAAGAAAAACTTTTAGATATTATTCAAACTATTGTAGCAAAAGCAAACAAGAGAGTGAATGAAACAAGCCCGATTGTGGATACAAGGCTTTCAGATGGTTCAAGAGTTAATGTTGTACTTAATCCAATTGCGATCAATGGCCCAGTTGTAACTATTAGAAAATTTTATAAAAAAGCACTAACGATGGATGACTTAATTGCGTATGGATCGATAACAAATGATGCTGCAAGATTCTTAAAAAAACTAGTGGTAAATGGTTACAATATCTTTATTAGTGGAGGCACAGGTTCTGGAAAAACTACATTTCTAAATGTTCTATCTAATTATATTCCAAAGGATGAAAGAATAATAACAATTGAAGACTCAGCAGAACTAAAGCTTGAAAATGTTGAGAATCTAGTTAGCTTAGAGTGTCGTCCGGCCAATACAGAAGGCGAAAACGAAGTAACGATAAGAGATTTAATAAAAACATCTTTGAGAATGAGACCAAACAGAATTGTTGTTGGCGAAGTAAGAGGGGCGGAAGCTCTTGACATGTTACAAGCAATGAACACAGGTCACGATGGAAGCTTATCTACGGGACATGCAAATTCTCCTTTAGACATGTTAACAAGATTAGAAACCATGGTTAAGATGGCGGCAGACATTCCGCTTGAAGCTATAAGAAATCAGATTGCATCGGCCGTCGAAATTATGGTGCATTTAGGAAGGTTAAGGGATGGCTCGCGAAAAGTTCTTGAAATTTCAGAAGTTGTGGGATGTGAAAATGGAAACATAAAGCTTAGTCCTCTTTACACATATAAAGAAAAGAAAGGAGAAAATGGAATGAATGGGCAATTAGAATTTACAGGAAATTCACTTAGAAAACATAAAGGAAGTTTGGGACATTTAGATGAAGGATAGAAAAGATAGAACACAACTTTATACAACAAAGGATAGACTTAAAGAGGTCGGAATGGATTTGATCTTTTTGGCAATTTTATATTTATTTTTCAAATCGCCATTTATTTTGCTAATCTTACCAATTTGTATTTTTGCATATCACAAAATTAATAGAAAAAAAATAATAAAAAAGTATAAAGAAAAAATTGAATCAGAGTTTAAAGATTTTTTGATTTCCCTAACGGCTTCTTTGCGAGCTGGTTACTCTGTAGAAAATTCGATTAACGAAGCACATAAAGAAATGGTTCTTATGTTTGGGGACGATGCTCCTATTTCGATAGAAACAGAAAAGATAATCAATCAAATTTCACTTGGGGTTCCAGTGGAAAGCGTGTTAGAAGATTTTGCTAAGCGAAGCGGGGTTGAAGATATAACAACATTTGCAAGTGTTTTTAAAATTGCAAAAAGAACTGGCGGTGACATGGTAGAGATTATTAAGAAAACTACCAATGATATTGCCTCCAAGATAGATACAAAAAATGAAATAGCAGTGCTTATCAGTTCAAAGAAATTAGAACAAAACATAATGTCTATCATGCCACTTGCCATAATTCTTTATGTTGATTTGACATCAAAGGGGCTCCTCGATCCACTTTATGGAAACTTAAAAGGAGTGTTGATAATGACGGGGTGTCTTGCCCTTTATGCAGTCGCATATTTTATAGCTCAAAAAATTATGAATATTGAGGTTTGAAATGATTTACGTATATGCAACGGTTATCATATTAATTTTTATTTTTGCTCTTACAAGCGCAGGATATAAAAAGAAAGAATTTAAGCCATTAAGCAAAAAAGAACATAAATTGAAAATGTTCTACCCTATGTCTGCAAAGATTGTTGATTTAATAAAGAAAAAATCAAAAAAGAAAAATAATAAAAAAACCGAGCAAATGTTAAAGCAGATGTATGTAAAGGAAAATGTTGAAAAAGAAGGCTTTATATATCAGGTGAAGAAAGTTTCAATTGTTTTGCTTGCTTTGTTTGGAACATGCGCGATAGGTCTTTTGGTTTGTATATCAAATAAAAGTATAGGAGTTATTAAAGAACTTTCTAGAAATGAGCCAGGAAAAGGAACTACGAACTATTCGGTAGAAGCACATTATGACGGAAAGAGTGAAGAAATAGAAATTCCTGTTGATGAGTACAAATATACGGAGAATGAAATAAAAAAGAAATTGAATTCAAGCGTTGAAAAAATAAAAGTTGAAATTCTTAACGGAAATGAAAGCTTGAGTAATGTAAGTAAACCGCTGAATCTAATTTCGGAATATGATCAAATCAAAATTTTTTGGGAAATAGAAGATTCAAACGTTATAGGATACAACGGTGAAATCAAAAAAGACCTAAAGGATAACGAGAAGATTGAAGTCAATCTTTTTGCTACGCTTTCGTTTGCGGAAAGCACACAAATTGTGGAAATACCAGTTGTAATTGCATCCAAGACGTTGACAGACAAAGAAAAATTGATAAATGAAATTAAAGGAGCTATTGAAAGTTCAAATGATGAATATCAAAAGAGAGTGAAACTGCCAACGAAAATAAATGGAAAGGATATAACTTTTGAAAAAAAGGTTTCGACAAATGAAAGTGCATTTTTGATTTTAGGAATTTTTGCCATAGCAATAATTTTTATTGGATATGATAAAGGATTGGAAAGCAAAATAAAAAAACGAAACGAGCAAATGAATATGGATTTTGCAGAAATTGTTTCTAAACTCAGCATTCTTTATGAAGCTGGACTTTCAATAAAAATGGCGTGGGAGAAAATCGTTGTGGATCATGAACAAAAGAAGGAAGAAAGATATGCTTATCAAGAGATGCGCCTTACGCTTGAAAAAATCAATAATGGTATGAGCGAAAGAGATGCGTATCAAGAATTTGGAAAACGTTGCGGCATTCATCAATACATAAAACTTGGAAACATTTTAGAACAAAATGTTTCTAAGGGAACAAAGGGGATGAAATTATTGTTAGCAAGCGAGGTTCAAGATTCGTTTGAAAACAGAAAACGACTTGCACGAAAAAAAGGTGAAGAGGCATCAACAAAATTATTAATTCCGATGGTTATGATGCTAGTTATAGTAATAATTATTATTGCGGTGCCAGCTTTGATGTCAATTAACTTATAAATAAAAGGAGGATTAAATATGTTAACTGGTTTTTTGTGGAAACTAAAGAACTTCTTTAGTGATGAAAAAGGAATAGGTGTTGTTGAAGTAATATTAATCTTGCTAGTTTTAGTAGGACTGGTAATCATTTTTAAGGATCAGATAGTAAGTCTGGCAAAAAGTATTTTCTCAAATATTAATAGCCAGGTTAATACTATATAGTCTAAGGTACATTCGGTCGGATGAATATTTCCCTCACTTTATGCAACTTTATAAAGAATAGATCGCTTTTTAGAAACAAAAAAATTAAATCCAGCATTACCATCTATCTTCTTTTAATGCTGGTATTAGTGTTAGCGCTGATTTGTACCCTCGTGGAGTCCGGCCGAGTCAGCGCGATAAACACCAGGTTAAGAAGCATTACTTATATGGCAGCAGATTCGGTTTTTGCAGAATATGCGCAGCCAATGTTTGATGAGTATGGCATCACTTTTTTGTGGATGGATGAAGAGGCGCTTACAAACAAGTTTAATAAATATATTGCAGAAAATCTAAATGTTGAAAGCACAGGACTCAAGCAAAGTTTAAGTCTATATGGAATGCAACCAGTTGGATCGGAACTTAAAAAGGTTGTTTGGGCAACGGATAATAATGGTATGGTTTTTGCAAATCAAGCATGTGAATATATGAAATTAAGTTTAGCTGAAGATGCCATAGATAAACTTCTTTCAAGCATAAATATTTTTTCGCAAGGAAACAAAGTGCAAAAGTTTATTGACAAAATTGATAAATATAAAGATGTTTTTTTAAGTATTGAAACGGCTGTTTCTGAAATTAATGAGAAGGTTAATCAAGCAAAAACATTAAGTTCGAATCCAAAACTTATTATTTCCGAAATTGCAAATTTAATGGATGAATATACCGTGTCGGGAGATTCAAAAACAGCAAAACAGATTGACTCAAAAATTTCGAATTTAAAAGATTCAAGAGATGAAATAATAGAGGCTCTTGAGCAAGTAAAACAAAAGACAAGTGATTATAAACAAAAAGTTGAAGCAGCAAAAGGCGTTGTAAAAACACTTGAGTCTGAATTAATGCTAGAAAAGGAAGATTATTCAGATGAGGTTTATGAGATTGTTAAAGGGGAGCTTGATGGAATAAAGGAAAAGGCGGGCGCAGATGCAAACGATTACTATAACATAGATGGCAATATGGCAATTACTCAAAGTTATATCAATGAGCTAAATGGGTTGGAAAAATTTTTTAGTTTAACTAGCAATGGAGTTAATTTTGATAGTGTCGTTACATACAAAAATGCACTAAACACATATAAGCAAAAATTTGCGGATTTTAATCTTAATAATCTTGGGATTAATTTTGAAAATATTGAAATGGAAAAAGAAGATTCCTCGTTTATTGATGCAATAGATGAATTGTTTGAAGGAGGAGTGCTTTCGCTTATTGTGGGTGAGGTTTCAACCAAGGGCGTTGATACTAAAGAATTTCCTTCAAAAACGATGATAAAAGATAAATCTGCAGCAGATAGTGATACAAGCAGCAGCCAAGAAGAAAAGGGCGAAACTTCTAGCACTAGCGATGGCGACGAAATAAGCACGGGACTTCTAGGGGCAACGGCACAAAAGGTTTTGCTTAGCGAATATGTTTTAAAAAAGTTTGGAAATTTAAGAAGTATTAAAGATGAAAGCGCACTAGATTACGAGGCGGAATACGTAATAGCAGGAAAAGACTCAGATAAAGAAAATCTTGGCGTAGTAGTTACGGATATTGTTTTGATACGAACAGGAATGAATCTTTTAAGCATTTTAAAGGATGGGCAAAAAAAGTTGGAAGCAGAAGCTCTTGCAACGGCGATTATTGGATTCACAGGACAGCCAATATTTGTGGAGATAGTTAAGTATATCATCATTTCTGCATGGGCTTTAGCTGAGAGCATAACGGATGTTAAGGCCTTGGCTGATGGCAAAAAAGTTTCAGTGATAAAAACAGCGGATGAATGGAATCTTTCAATTGCTGGACTTAAAAATTTTGGCAATGATCAGATTGCTGGAAAAGATTGTGAAACAGGTTTGTCCTACGAAGATTATCTAAGACTTTTGCTTGTGGCTCAAAATACGAGCAAACAGTGTTATCGAGATATGGATATCATTCAAGCAAATATGTGTAAACGTGAGCATATGGATTTTCGAATTAAAGATTGTATCGCGTCGACGGAAATTGAGGCAACATTTAGAGCAAACCAAGTATTTGTAGCATTCCCGTTTATTAGTCAACAACTTACTTTGACAGGTGAGGGTTATACCTTTAAGTATTTGCAAGATTATTCATATTAGAAATGTAGGTTTGCCCAAACGTAATGTATGTACTTGGTAGATTTTATGAGTAAAGGAAAGTGCCTTTGTGAAACGTTGTACATTAAAAAATAAAAAAATAAAAAATAATGGATCTTACTCAAAAAAGGAAAAAAATACGGATGCAAAGGCATTTTCCTTTGTTAATAAAAATATTAGATCAAGTTTAACTATCGAGGCAGCAATTGCCCTTCCGCTCTTTGTCTTTTTTGTAATTGGCATAACGTACTTTTTGATAATTATATCCTTGCAAACCAATATTCAAATAGGTATGGACGAAGCCGCAAGAAGTATTGGTAAAAAAATTTATTTGGCAAATCAAATAGAGGAAATTTACGGAAATCTTAAAACAAGTGATAACGAATCAAAAGACAGCAACAAGTTATTAACTGAAGAAGTTGAAGGAAATGAAATTGATGAAGAAACAAAAAGCATTGTGGCAACGGGAATAAATGCACTAACAATTAAAACATGGATTTTAAAAGGAAATCTTTTTGATAAAATTTCAAAATCTCAAATAGTTGGTAAAGTTACGGGATTTCGAACAGACAAATCTTCTTATGATGAAGAGGAAGGAATATTAGATATTGTTGTCAACTATACCTATACAATTCCGTTTTTGCCACAATCTATGGCAAATATAAACTTTGTGCAACGATCCAAGACGCATGTTTGGACAGGAAGGCAAATAAAGCTTGGAACAGATGATAGCAAAACGGAAAGAAAAACTGTTTATATAACGCCGACAGGAACCGTTTATCACACATCAAAAACCTGCCCGTTTTTAGATTTGTCAATTCAAATGGTGCAATATTCAGAACTTGAATCAATTAGAAACAAAAATGATGGGAAATATTATCGTTGCGCTGAATGCGCAAAGAGTGGAAGCCCGACGTATGTTTATATAACTGATTACGGAACAAAGTGGCATAACTCTTCGGATTGCACTGGACTTAAAAGAACAATAATTGAAAAAGACATTTCTGAAATTGGAGATATGCATCTGTGTTCAAAGTGTGCCGATAGTGTTGCGGAGCATGATGTGAATAAAGAGGAAGACAACAGTTAAAATTATATGGAAGTATTAAAAATAATATTAAAAATCTTTATGCTGCTCTTCTTGTTTGTTGCAGCACTCATAGATTATCGAAAAAAAGAAATCCCTGTTTATTTGCCAATCGTAGGATTCGTTCCAGCAATTACAATTTCGATAATAATAAAAAGTTTAACACTTCTAGAAATAGCATTAGGAATCGCAATCGGCGTAGTTGTTTTACTGCTAGGAAAGATTACCAAGCAAGCAATTGGATATGGAGATGGAGTTGTTCTTATTTGCACAGGAGCAGCTCTTGGATTTGCAAAAAATCTTGTGCTTTTAGTAATCTCACTAATCATCGCAGCATGTATAGGAGCGTTATTGATGTTCTTAAAACGCAAAAAGAAAAAAGACAGCGTTGCGTTCATCCCCTTTTTACTTAGTGGATATGTTGCAACAATCGCACTGTTTGTCTGAAAGGAGGTTGTATGAAAACAAAAAAATTAAAAGCGAGCTTTACGATTGAAGCAGCAATTATTGTCCCGTTGGTAATGGTAATAATTGTTGGAATGATTTTTGTTGCTTTTCTTGCGCACGATATGGTTATGATGGACGCGCTTAACGCATATGTTCTTGTAGAAAATGCCGATAAATATAGTGATAACGAAGATCTAATAAAGGAAGATTTGCAAAATCGCCTGTCAGATGGATTGATTATTACGAAAAACATAGATGTTGAAACGAAAAAGAGATTCGATGGAATAGTTGTAAAAAGCTGTGGGAATTTTTCTCTTCCGTTTTCTACACTCTCAGAATTGTTTGGAACTAAAACAATTAACGAAAGCTCACAAATAACAATATCAAATCTTGATGGCCGAGGAGCTTTGCTAAAAAATAAAGCCATTGCAGATGGCATAAAAAAGATTGGAGAAGGTAACTTATGAATATCAATTTTAGAAAAAACATCACGAAAAGTTATATGATTATTGAGAATGTCAAAAAATTCTCAACATTAGATTTTGAAACAAAAATGATTTTAAGCAACAAAATTAATACACTTCTTCCTAGCGACTATGAGGTTATTGATGATAAAGTTAATTTTTTGTATGACATATCGTCAAAACAAGCATTTTCAAAAATCCTTGAAATCTCAAAGTTAAATTTTGAAAGTTTGCGCGCGTTTATATTTGCACTCAAAAGTCTTGCGCAAGCAATTGACGAACATCTTCTCGATGCAAATAATGTAATTCTTAAAGAGGGTTGTATTTTTTCTGACATGCATTGCCGTGAATTTTCTTTTTGCTATTTTCCATACTATCATGGAGATTTTGCTTTTGAATTAAAGGAACTTTTTAACAAAATCATTAATGTAATTAACTATGGTGACGAAAAGGCTGTTCGTTTAGCGTATCATCTAATAGAAGAAGTACAAAACGAAAATTTTGTTATTGCAAATCTTCTAGATTGCTTTGAAGATATTTCAGATAGTATAGAAACGGCAGAAGAAGATTTAGAAGATTTACCAATAGAGGTTTTTGAATATGTTACAAATAATCCGGTTGCCCCACCGCTTTCTGATGGCGATTTTGGGCCACTTGCGGCACTAGCTGAGGATAATTTTTATTATGAAAACGTTGCGTGGAAAGAACCAAAAAAAAATACTAACAATAAACGCACTCCAAAGAAAAGCCAAAAGATTATAGAAATAGACAATACAGAAGAATTATCTGTTTTTGAGAAAATAGCAATTTATGTAAGGAACAAAAGTTTTTTTGAGATTGTCGACGATATAGATAATGGTGATATTATTAATAATATAAAAAGCGTTGTTGCACAGGATAGATATATATCACCAATGCGTAATAATTTGAATTTATCTCAATCGAGAATGCAACCAGCACTTGAAGGGGTTCCAATACCAGCATTTGAGTTTAAGGAATTATCTGGTAATTTTGAGTTTGAAAAGCCACAAGATGGCACAGTTCTATTAGGAAGAAATGAAAATAGAAATCGACGTCTACAAGGAGTAAATGCGTCGGTGGGCCAATGCTTTGAAATTAAAAGAATGCCATATACTATTGGAAAGATGAATGATAAAGCTGATGCCATTATCAACTCTCGAACAATATCACGACTTCACGCACGTATTTATGAAGAATCAAAAACGAGTGGGAAGTATACAATCGAAGACCTTAATTCCACAAATGGCACTTTTGTAAATTATAAAAGAATCGAACCTTATCAAAAGGTGCCTATTGCTGTTGGCGACATCATATGTTTCGCTGATGAAGAATTTTGTTTTAAATAAAATGTGCAATAAGAAATCTACACAGTAATAAGTATGGTATAATAAGTAAAACGATTTTTTTAAGGAAGCGATACATGAAAAAAAGAAAAACCATATCAAGAAGATTTCAGGTAAGGCTGGCAATAATTGTCGTAATAGCGCTAATCGCATCTACGGCATTTTTGTTTATATTAAACTCAGTCATTAATAAGAGAAATTATACCAGGATTATTAAATCAACGCTTGTTGATGTTGAAGATGATATAGAAGAAACTAGTAACATAAACATGCTTAGCGAAACTCGCAAAATCCAAGTAAAGGTACAAGAGTTGCTAGACACACGCCCGCGAGAAGATGTACAGGGAATGAATGATGCCCTTCGCGAAATTGCAAACGAAAACGAATTTAGCGAAATGAGCATTGTTAACAAAGCGAATTTTGTTATATATAGCAGTATAGATGAGTACATCGGATTCGATATGAATGCCACTGAAGACACAAAAGAATTTGCGCTGCTTAACAAAGGCAAAGAAGAGGTTATACAACCAGTAAGAGCAAATGCATACAAAGGCTCAGGCGAGTATGATGAATATAATAAATATGCAGGCGTTCCGCTAGAAGGAACAGGATATTTGCAAGTTGCAATTAATGCGCAAACATTCCAAAAACAAATAGATGAAAAAGTTAGTTATATTGCAGCAAACAGACACATTGGCGAAACGGGTATAGTTATTGTTGCAAACGAAGAAAATGATATTGTTTCATATTCCGGTGACCATAATACAAGCGTAACGCCAAAACGACTAAATGCACTTGGTTTTAAGTATGACAAAAACAAACTTGAAAAAGCTTTTACAGGAACAATAAATGGAAAGAACTATCTTTGCGTAACGAAGTTTATTGAAGGATATTATCTAATAGGCGCTATTCCAGAAAGCGAAGTACAAGCGTTTAGAGACCGCGCTGCAATTACCAATGCAATAATTTTGCTTGTGGTATTTGTGATTATGTTCTTCTTAATTAGAAGAATGATAAATTCGCTTATTGTTTCAAAAATTCACAATATAAACCAGAGTCTCAAAAAAATTATTGAAGGATTGCTAGATACAAAGGTTAACGAATATTCAACAGAGGAGTTTGCAAACCTTTCTGACGATATTAACTCGACGGTTGCATCCCTTAAAGATTACATGGATCGCGAGCAAGAAAAAGTCAAAAAAGAACTTGAGTTTGCACAAAATATCCAAATGGGCGCGCTTCCAAAAGTTGAAACCCTTAATAAGTACGGACAATTGTTTGAACTTTATGCGACGATGGACACAGCAAAAGAAGTTGGCGGAGACTTTTATGATTTTTATATGTTAGATAATTCACATCTAGCAGTACTTATAGCGGATGTTTCTGGAAAAGGCGTTCCAGCTGCAATGTTTATGATGACATGTAAAACAATGCTTAAGAATCTTGTCGATTCAGGAATGACTTTGGACGTAGCTTTTACTAGAGCAAATGAGGAACTGTGCCAAAGTAATGACGCAGATATGTTTGTAACTGTATGGATGGGAATAATTGATCTTAAAACGGGTGATGTTGAATATGTTAATGCAGGTCACAACCCACCATTAGTTTACGACGAAAATAAAAACTTTAAATACCTTGAATGCAAACCTGGTTTCGTTTTGACAGGTATGGAAGGATTAAAATACAAAATCCAGAAAACTAAACTTAAACCAGGAGACAAATTATTCCTTTACACTGATGGAGCAACAGAAGCAAATAATTCTAAAAAAGAACTCTTTGGCGAAGAAAGATTGCTTGAGTATATGAATAAAGAAAAAGATAAATCAATGAAAGATATTTTACTTGGATTAAAAGAAAACATTGATGCTTTTGCAGAAGAAACAGAACAATTTGACGATATTACAATGGTTGGTGTTCGCTACAAAGGTTGGATTTCATAAATGAAAACTCGGAGTATAATAAGCATATGTATGCATTAATTGTTACAATGATAAAAATCGTGGTAGCTATGGCTGCTGGATTTTTACTTTACAAACTAAAGATACTTAATGAAACAACAAACAGGGGATTGTCAGGACTTATTATTAATGTAACGACACCTTGTCTTATGTTTTATAGCATCGTAACGATGGATTCAAGTGAACGAAGCAATGCAATTACACTTATATGGGTGTGCGTTATTGTGTATGTCGTTCTTGCTGCACTTGCGTTTTTAATCACAAAATTATTAAAAGTTGAAAGAAGCCTAGCGGGCGTTTACCAAGCTGCACTTATGTTCGGAAATGTTGGCTTTTTAGGACTTCCTCTAGCGGAATCTCTCTTTGGCCCGGTTGGCCTTTTTTACATGGCGCTAATGAATATGCACTTTAACCTCACTGTTTATAGTTACGGTTTCTATTTAATAAAACGCGAAGCACCAGGCAAAAATAAATTCAAACCAAAAGATTTAATAAACGTAGGAATCATTGGAATGCTTATAGCGATTATCGTGTATTTTAGCAAACTTCAAGTTCCAGAATTTATTCTAGAGCCAATTCATTTTGTCGGAAGCATAACAAGCCCACTTGCTATGATAGTAATCGGAAGCTCGGCAGCAGTCTATTCTCTTAAAAAAGTTTTCAGCCAAAAAAAAGTCTATATTATGGCAGCAATCAAATTGCTTATATTCCCACTCATTACATTTTTTATCTTCAAAGCAATTTGGGGAAATACGATGATGACGCAAGTACTTACTATGTATATCGGAATGCCAACGGCTGCTGTAGTCGGAATGGTGGCGGTTTCAGCAGAAGCGAACGCAGACCAAGCGACCTACGCGACAGTAATGATGAACTTGCTTTGCATCATAACAATTCCAATTTTATATTTCGTTATGAATTTGTAAATTAGGCGGGACATGTTCCGAAAGAAATAAACGAACCAAAAAGCTTTATTGCGTTGCGCTGTAAAGCTTTTTTCTTTTGTAAAAATAATAGATTGCCAAAGCGACATCGGTAATTACCCATGAAAGTGGATAACTCATGCTTACAATAAAGAGCGTTGGGTATAACTTGAAAACTGTGAAGAGCCAAACAATGCGGACAGCACAAACGCCAAACGCCAAGATAATAGCAGGAATAATTGTGTCGCCAAGACCTCGCAAGATTCCTGAAAGAGCTTCGATGATAGACCATGTAAAATAAAGAGGAACAAAGTAAGTGATAACTTTCCATGTTGTTTCCTGAACTGCAACATCAGGAGTAAATAAACGAAGTAGTGGACGAGCAACTAAAAGCAATATGCACGAAAGAAGCACGGTGATTCCAAGAAAAACAAGAGTGCCAATTTTTGAACCTTTCTTTATACGGTCATATTTATTTGCTCCATAGTTTTGCGCAACGAAGTTCATAAGTGCAACGCCGAACGCTTCTGAAATTGCCCAATAAACACCATCAATTTTTCCGCTCATTGCCCAGGATGCAACTGTTACAGTTCCCAAAGAGTTAACGGTGATAGTAATAATTAAATTTGAAATGCCATACATCGAAGATTGAATACATGAAGGAACTCCAATTTTCATCATGCGCTTAAAGAGCGTAAAGTTAACGCGAAGATTACTTCTTTCTAATCTATATATTTCATTGGTCTTAATTAAATCACGGAAAATAAAAACGCAACTGATTGCTTGCGCAATTATTGTTGCAAGAGCAACGCCCGCAACACCCATGCCAAACGCAAGAACGAAAATAAGATCAAGTGCGATATTACTAAGGCAACTAATTACTAGATATATAAGCGGCTTTGTTGAATTTCCAACAGCACGCAAAATAGCCGAGCCAATATTAAAAATAATCATAAAGATACAGCCAGCAAAATAAATCCGGCAATATGTAAGAGATTGTGCAACAGTTTCAGTTGGAGTATTAAGCAAAAGTAATATTGGTTCTGCAAGGAAAAACATTGCAATCGCAATAATGACACCCATAAAGAAGAAAGATGTTACAGCAGTACCAACCGCCATTTTTGTAATGCGCGCATCGCCTGCACCAAATCTTTGTGCAATAACGACAGCTGCACCGCTAGCGAGAGAGACAAAAATGTTAACCGCAATTTGCGTCATGATAGCCGAGCTTCCGCCAACAGCAGCTAAAGCACTCGTGCCAACAAAACGCCCAACAATAATTGAGTCTACGGCATTGTAAAGCTGTTGAAGAAGCGTTCCAACTGCGATTGGAATGAAAAATAAAAGGAGTTTTTTCCAAATAGATCCTTGTGTTAAATCGACAGTATTTTGTTTTTTCTTACTAATTTCTGCTGCCATGTTAACTGATTATAGCATTTAAAAAAGTAATAATAAATGTTATGATTTAATAAAAATAAGAAAGAATGCAACACGTGGACACAACAATTTTAATAATATATTTAGCAGTAATAAATATCGTTGGATTTGTTCTAATGGGTGTCGATAAAAAGAAGGCACAGCTAGGTGCATGGCGCATTCCAGAAAAAGTTTTCTTTATTGTAAGCATTATTGGAGGAAGCCTTGGAACATGGGCCGGCATGTATATCTTTAGACATAAAACCAAACATTGGTATTTTGTTGTTTTTATCCCGCTGATACTTGCTTTGCAAATCGGTGCATGGATTGTATTTAAACAAAAATTATAATCGGAGTTTTTATGGATTTTCAAAAAGAATTAGAAATTAAAGTTGAAGAAATAAATAAGGTGATTGGCGAGTATTTGCCAGCGGAGGAAGGCTTTCAAAAAACAATAATGCAAGCAATGAACTACTCTGTTTTGGCAGGCGGCAAAAGAATTCGCCCTTTGTTAATTAGCGAGACATATAAACTTTTTGGCGGCGAAGGCGAAGTTGTCAAACCGTTTATGGTGGCGATGGAAATGATTCAAACCTACTCTCTTGTTCACGACGATCTTCCTGCGATGGACAACGACGAATACCGTCGAGGCAAAAAAAGTACGCACGCACAGTTTGGCGAGGCAATGGGAATTTTAGCGGGGGATGCACTTCTTAACTACGCGTTTGAAGTAGCAGCAACGGCTTTTAATTTTGACCAATCTCCTAAGTGCGCTCATGCTTTGCAGGTTCTTAGTAAAAAGGCTGGCATCTATGGTATGGTAGGAGGCCAGGTTGTTGATGTTGAATCTGAAGGCAAGGAAATTTCTTTTGAGACTTTGCAATTTATTCATAAAAATAAATGTGGTGCACTAATAGAAGCAGCGATGATGATTGGTGCAATCTTAGCAGGCGCAAATGAGACAGAAGTAGCGCTTATAGAAAAGGTTGGAGCAAATGTTGGATTAGCATTCCAAATTCAAGATGATATTTTGGATGTTACAAGCTCATCAGAGGTACTTGGAAAGCCAGCCGGCAGTGATGATAAAAATTCTAAAATCACTTATGTGACATTCATCGGTCTTGATAAAGCAAAAGAAGAGGTAGCTCGCCTTACCGACGAAGCCCTAAACTTGCTTCGCACGTTACCAACAAAGAACGAATTCTTAGAAGAACTAATCGAAAGTTTAATCAACAGAAAATTTTAAGATAAAGCGCGCGGATAATATAATTGTTTTTGCTCATGGCCCGTTCGCCTAAGCGAAATTAAAGCTCGTCTCAGTCGGGCCTTAGTGCGCGCGGTGCCCATCCACGCGCGCCCTACCTTCGACTTCGCTAAGTTTCGCTAGAGTCTCTCTCGCAAATCGCAAAAAACAATCATATTATCCGCGCGCTTATTTAAATTCTTCTTGCTGATACATTTCGACGATATGGTCGTAGAGCGCTTTGGCAGCCGGACTCATAGCATTATAGTCAATCGTTGAAAGGCCGACTACACGGAATCCTTCTTCTTCAAAAGGATAAACATCTAAAGCGTATGGAATACCAGTAAGGACAAGTTCAGGCATAACCGCAAATCCAAAGCCATTTTCCACCATAACAAGAGCAGAAAGGTCATCCTCAATGTGACAGTTTGAACTGTATGTGATGTGGTGATTTTTTAAGTAGTCACGAATATCGGCATCAACAGTTTCTTGAAGCATGATAAAAGGAGTGTGTTTAATCTCTTCGAATGTCATAACATCCAAAGGTTCTTTTTTCTTAAAAGTCTTTGGAACTATACAAAGAAGTTTGTCTTTGTGCAACGGCTCAAAAGGAAGATCATTACAAGCAGTTTTTGACATAAAACCAAAGTCGATAATTCCGTTCTTAAGCCAATCTATTATATCTGAATAAGTCCCCTCATAAATTTCTATTTTCATATCAGGGTAAGTTTTTCTAAATGACTTTAATATGTCAGGTACCCAGTTAGTACATGTCGACGAGAAAGTTCCAAGTCTTACCACACCTGTTTGAATTCCGCTAAATTCTGATACTGCTTGCAAAAGAGTTTGCTCTGAAGTAAGAACTGTGTTTACGTACGGAAGAAGGTTACGACCGAAACTCGTAAGAGTGTTTCCGAGTTTGCTGCGAATAAAAAGAGTCGCACCGAGTTCTTTTTCCATTGAAGAGATAGCGTGCGAAACGGCCGACGGAGTTATGCCAAGAGTTTCGGCAGCTTTTTGAAAACTGCCTTGCTCTACAACTGTCTTAAAAACCTGGTATGAAAGTAGTGTCATAAAAACTCCTTAAATTTTCGTTCATGTATTGCGTGTAAGAAATTTATAAAATCATATAAGCTCTTTATAATAATCGTTCAAAACAACTGAAATAAAACCAGAGATGTCGGATGCACTAACGCCCATCTCGCCAATAAGTGCTGAGGCCTTGTCTCCAGCAGCACCATGAATATAAACACCTATTCTAGCAGCATCTAATGGCGAATACCCTTGAGCAACCAAAGAGCCAATCAATCCGGCGAGCACATCGCCCGCACCTGCGGTAGCCATTCCAGGATTTCCTGTTATATTTTCAAACACATCGTAAATAACGTCGCTAAAAGTTGTTGCAGCAGTATTGCCACAAACTAAAGTGCCAGCGCCTTTAAGGACGGCGGTGCAGTTAAACATTTTTGCAAGCTCTTTTACAATTGTTGCTCTGTCGTTACCAGTGCGAATAGTTTCCAAATCAGGATCTAGTTTCATAAGTCGGCGAGCTTCACCTGGATGAGGCGTAATTATTACTTGGCCATTTGATTCAGCTAAAGAATCTGCAAGGGCAGGATACTTAGAAACGGCATTCAAAGCATCCGCATCCAAAACTAAAATGCCTTCATAATTTTCTATGATAGTATTTAAAATAAAAAGTCGGTCATCAGAAGCGCCTAGTCCACATCCAGCAACGATTACATCATATTTTGAAAGGTCAAAATCTTCAGAATATTCAACACATGTGCATTCAGGAACACTCATTTGCAAAATTGGATAAATTGGATCGTTAAGGTCAGGAAGTAAAAAACTTACGAGTCCTGCCCCGCTTTTTACGGCAGCGCGACCAGCAAAGATTGCCGCTCCTGCCATTCCTGGCGACCCAGCAAAAATTAAGAGTCTGCCGTAATTGCCTTTGTGAGTGTCGCGCTCACGCTTAAAAAGAGTCTTTTTGATATAGGTGTCATCTGTGTATAGCATAATAACCTCCTAATAATGGGCCGCGCGCGAGTAGGAGGGCACCATGCGAGCAGGGGGGACCCTTTTTCGGGGGGGTTACCTGCGAAGCATGGGAGATGTCCTACGGGAGCGCGGACTAGTATATAAGTGAACAAAATTAACGTTACACATGAATACAATTTAATAATAAACAATTTTTGCGCGCTGTCAATGGTTGTTGTAAAAACGCATTCATGATAAAATAAATTAACTTGGGAAAGTGTGTGAAAATATACAAAACCCTATGACGAAAGCCGACAAAAATGAGCAAAACTTTGTATGGAAAGCTAATTGAATATGAGCAATCCGGGGTTTATCCGTTTTGTATGCCAGGCCACAAACGAAACTTTAAGGGCCCGAAGATACCAAACCCGTACAAAATTGATATCACCGAAGTTGAAGGTTTCGATAACTTACACAATCCGCAAGGAATAATAAAAGATATCGAAGATAAACTTTGCAAAGTTTATAAAGTTCCAAATGTTCTTATTTCGGTTAATGGCAGCAGCGCCGGTCTTTTAGGAGCAATCACGGCGGTTCAAGGAAGCGTTGTTGTTGCAAGAAATTGTCACAAAGCTGTTTTTGACGCAGTGTCGCTAAACAAAAAGAAAGTTTATTATCTTTATCCTGAAAAATTAGGAAAAGAGTCAGATATTTATGGCGGTGCATCGGCAAAAGAAATTGAAGGACTCTTAGAACGACATCCTGACATTAAACTGGTAGTAATAACTTCGCCGACATATGAAGGATTTCTTTCGGACGTAGAGTCGATTGCAAAAGTTGTTCATGCACATGATGCGATATTGTTGGTGGATGAGGCACATGGCGCACACCTTCCGTTTTGTAAGAGCTTTCCTACTTCCGCAATTTATTTAGGTGCAGATATTGTGGTTCAAAGTCTTCACAAAACATTGCCTTCGCTAAACCAAACGGCACTTGTCTTTGTTAATAATCAGGATTTAGAGATGGCAGTAAGAAGGTCGCTAAGCGCATTTACTACAACGTCTCCGTCTTATATGCTTCTTGCAAGTGCAGAATATTGCGTAAGATGGTGCCATGCACATGAAAAAGAATTCGAAGCATATGAAAAGTTGCTTAATGAATATAGAGAAAAATATTTAAGGTTTAAGAATATCCACCTTGTTACAAAAGAACAGGTAATAGCAAAAGCAGACATCTTTGATGTTGATCCGTCAAAACTCGTCTTTGCATGTGACAAGATGACGGGAGTTGCCCTCTCACAATTTCTTTTAGATGAAAGAAAAATTCAGATGGAGATGGCAGGGCTAAAACATGTAATTGGAATGACATCGGTTATGGATACTAAAGAAGGTTTTGCAAGACTTCTTAGATCGCTAGAGGTAGCAGACCTCCTACCAGGATATAAAGCGAGGCAGACGATGTCGGCAAAAGATTTAGAAAATGTTGCCCTTCTTCATACGTTTACAGTAGGAAAAGAGTTTAACGATTTTATATATGTTTATCCACCAGGATGTCCAGTTGTGGCACCAGGCGAGGTTTACTCGGTAAAAAATAGAGAGCACATAATTAAGTGCATAACAGAAGGACTGGAAGTAATGATATGGGAAAGATTTTCTTCTTAATGGGAAAAAGTGCGTCCGGTAAGGACAGCATGTATAGCGAGATTTTATCCGACGAGCGACTAGGGCTTAAGCCGTACGTAGGCTTTACAACTAGGCCTATTAGAACAGGCGAAGTTGATGGCGTTGAATATTTCTTTACAACAAAGGAAGATTTAGATGCGTATGAAAAAGAAGGAAAGCTTATCGAGTCCAGAGTTTACCACACTGTTTATGGTGATTGGTATTATTATAGTGTCGATAGTGATAAAGTCGATTTAGAAAACAATGATTATTTATATATAGGAACACTCGAATCTTTTGTAAAGATGCGCGACTATTATGGCGAAGAAAAGATAGTGCCGCTTTATGTTGAAGTTGAAGATGGGCTTCGCCTAGAACGTGCAATTAAAAGAGAACGCATGCAAGAAAACCCCGGCTACGAAGAAATGTGCAGAAGGTTTTTATGCGATGCAAAAGATTTTAGCGAAGAAAATATTAAGGCAGCAGGAATAAAAAAACGTTTTGAAAATATTGATATGCAAGAGTGCATGCAAAAAATAAAAGAAGAAATTTTATGTCACAAATAAAAGAGTTGCTAGGAAACAAAAAAAATATTGACCATCTTTTAGATGCGGCCAGATTAGGAAAACTTTCGCACGCCTACATAATTAATGGCGAAGAAGGAAGCGGAAAGAAAACTTTTGCCAGCTATATTGCTCGTGCTCTTTTATGCGAAGACAAAGAAAAAGCTCCTTGCGGAACATGTCCCGCTTGCATAAAAGCACTAACCCACAATCATCCAGATATTATTTGGGTGGAACATGAAAAGGAAAAACTTTTAAGCATAAACGAAGTTAGAGAACAAGTTATTTATGATGTTGACACGGCACCATATTATGGACCGTATAAAATCTACATTATTGGGGATGCACATCTATTAAACGAGAAAGGACAAAATGCTTTATTAAAAACGATCGAAGAGCCACCAGAGTATGTAGTAATTTTCTTGCTGACTGACAATGCGGAAGGTTTTTTAGAAACAATAAGAAGTAGATGCGTGCGCTTAGATATGGAAGCACTCCCAAAAGGAATTGTTGAAAAAGTTTTACAAGGGCAAGGCGTATCGCAGATGAAAGCGAAAGAGGCCGCCGCCTATACAAAAGGAAATTTAGGAAAGGCGCTTCTTCTTACAAGTGAAAGCCAGTTAGCTTTTGTAAAAGATCAAATTACTTTAAGCCTTAAGAAGATTGAAAACCTTGATGCTCTCGAAATTTTTAATACGGCTGAAGAATTCGACAAGGTTACAGCTCCTATTGCACTAAGGGTTATGCTCGTTTGGTTCAGAGATGTTTTGAGATTTAAATCGACAGGGAATTTTGATAATCTTTATAACGAAAACGATAAAACGGTTATAAAAAAACAAGCAGACAAACTTTCGTATGAATCAATTAATAAAATAATAAAAGCATTAGAAGATGCTGATGTTAAGATAAAAAATAATGTAAAAATTGAAGCAGTAATAGAAGGCCTTCTTATGAAAATAAGACAGGAATATAAATAGAGAGGAAACTTAAATGATAAAAGTAGTAGGCGTAAGATTTAAAAAGACAGGAAAAATTTATTATTTTGACCCAGCTGACTTAAGTATAAAAACGGGCGATGCGGCAATTGTTGAAACAGCACGTGGCGTTGAGTTTGGGGAAGTTGTAGTTGGTCCAAAGGAAGTTGCTGATGATGAAGTCATTAGTCCGCTTAAGCCGGTAATGCGTATTGCAACTGAAGAAGATAAAAAGACGAACGAAGAAAATAAAGAAAAAGAAAAGAAAGCATTCGAAACATGTTTAGAAAAAATTGCTAAACATGAATTAGAGATGAAATTAGTTGATGTTGAATACACTTTTGATGGCAATAAAATTCTTTTCTATTTTACAGCGGATGGCCGAATTGACTTTAGAGAACTCGTAAAAGATTTGGCAGCAGTTTATAAAACGAGAATCGAGCTTCGCCAAATTGGAGTCCGTGATGAGACGAAGGCTATGGGTGGCTACGGAATTTGCGGCAGAGAATTTTGCTGTCACGCATTTCAATCTGAGTTTGTTCCGGTTTCAATTCGCATGGCAAAGAATCAAAACCTTTCGCTTAATCCGACAAAAATTTCGGGAAGCTGTGGCAGACTTATGTGTTGTATAAAATATGAAGACGATGCATATCTTGACTTAAGTAAAAGACTTCCACATCCAGGAGACGAGACAACAACAGAAGACGGATATCATGCGGTTGTAGACTCTGTAAATATTTTGAAACAAAAAATTCGTGTTATCGTTGACTTAAGTGAAGACGAAAGAGAAGCAAGAGAATACGGACCGGACGATTTGAAGTTTATTAGGAAGAGAAAGAAAAATAACGACGCTGAACAAGTTTCTGAAGAAGAGATGAAGGCGCTTAAAGAATTAGAGAAAGAATAAGTGAACGTAGAATTATTACCAGATGAAAGAATTGACGATCTAGAAAGAAATGGATACCGCATTATCCAAAGTAAGCGCACGTTTTGCTTTGGGATGGATGCGGTTCTTCTTTCATGTTTTGCAGCCGAAGGACTTTGTGGCAAAAAAGAGTTTAAGGTTATCGATTTAGGAACTGGTACAGGAATAATTCCGATTTTACTTCGCGCAAGAACTTCTTCCAGGGATTTAACCGGATTAGAAATTCAAAAAGAAAGCGCCGATATGGCGCAGCGTTCAGTTAAACTTAATGATTTAGAAGAAGATATAAAAATTGTTCAAGGGGATATTGTAGATGCTAGCGCGATTTTTGGAAAGGCAAGTTTTGATGTGGTTGTTACAAATCCACCATACAAAAAAAGCGATGACGGACTTCCAAATCCTAGCGAAGCAAAAGCGATTGCAAGACATGAAATAAAATGCACCTTTGAAGATGTGGCAAAAGAATCGTCGGCGCTTCTAAACCCAGGTGGAAAATTTTTCTTGGTTCATCGTCCGGAAAGGTTAGCTGAAATTATAGATGTGCTAAGGAAAAACAAACTTGAACCAAAAAGATTAAGGATGGTACATTCTTATAAAGATAGCGATGCAACGATGTTTTTGCTCGAAGCAAGCAAGGGCGGAAATGAGTTTATGAAGGTTGAAAAACCGTTAATTATTTACAAAGAAGAAAACGTGTACACTGACGAGATACACGAAATTTATGGGTTTTAATTATGGCAGGTAAATTGTTTTTATGTGCAACGCCTATCGGAAATCTTGACGACATTACTTTAAGGGTTATTGAAACCTTAAAGAGTGTTGATTTGATTGCAGCTGAGGACACAAGACATACGCTTAGGCTTTTAAATCATTTTGATATTAAAGCAAAACTTACTAGTTATCATGAGCATAACAAATATGAAAAGGCCGCAGAGTTAGTTGAAAAGATGCAAGAGGGATTAAATATTGCACTTGTAACGGACGCGGGGACTCCGGGGATTTCTGATCCGGGCGAAGAACTCGTTAAAGAGTGCTATAAGGCAGGAATAGAAGTTACTTCTCTGCCCGGTGCTTCGGCACTTATTACTGCTCTTTCTATGTGTGGTCTATCTTCAAGACGTTTTGTTTTTGAAGGTTTTTTACCAGTTGATAAAAAAGAAAGAAAAGAAGCACTTTCTAGGTTAGATGGCGAAGTTCGAACAATTGTTATCTACGAAGCGCCACACAGAATATTAAAAACATTAAAAGAAATTTTTGAAGTTCTTGGTGATAGAAATGTTCGCATCTGTAAAGAACTCACAAAGATTCATGAAAAAGTTTTGGCTTTTACAATTTCACAAGCAATAAGTTTTTTTGAAGAGAGCGAGCCAAAAGGAGAAATGGTTATAGTTATTGAAGGCATGGACGAAGGTGAGCTCTTAGCAAAACAGCAAGAAAGCTGGGAAAAGATGAGCATTAAAGAACATATTGAATTTTATGAAGTTCAAGGGTTAGATGAAAAAGATGCGATGAAAGCTGTCGCAAAAGATAGAGGTATAAGCAAACGTGATGTTTACGAGCAAATAAAAATTCAAAAATAAATGTTGATGTGCGAGAGCAAAATGCTAAGCGCAAAAATTAAAGAAATAGGAGAAAAAATATGGTACCAACACCACACAACACAGGATTAAAAGAAGATTTTGCAAAAACAGTTTTAATGCCGGGCGATCCAATGCGCGCAAAATATATTGCTGAAAAATTTTTGGAAGATGCCAAGCTTGTAAATAATGTTCGTGGAGTGCAAGGTCACACCGGAACATGGAAGGGAAAAAGAGTTTCTGTAATGGCTAGCGGAATGGGCATTCCTTCAATAAGCATATATGCATATGAACTTTTTAACTTTTACGAAATAGATTCTATTATTCGCGTTGGCACAGTTGGAGGATTAAGCGATGGCGTTAAGGTCGGAGATGTGTTAATTGCTGAAACAGCACTTACCGATTCGGATTTTTATAAACACTTAAAAGTTCCTGCTGATTTTGTGGCACATCCAGATGCAATACTATTAGAGCGCGCAATGGCAAGCGCAGACAAACTAAACATAAGCGCAGTTGCGGGAAAAGTGTTAACGGCAGAACTTTACTATTCGATGGAAGATAACTACATGGAATATTGGAAGGGCGAAGGTGCGTTAGGAATTGAAATGGAAGCAGCAGCTTTATATGCACATGCCTATATGGCAAACAAAAAAGCACTAGCACTCTTTACTGTTTCAAATAATATTTTAACTGGCGAAGAAATGGATCCGCTATTACGAGAACGCAGCCTTGACGAGATGATTGAAATTGCACTTGAATGTGCGCAGGCATAAATTACGCTTCTAGGTATTTGAGAACAGATTCTTAAGTAGTATTAAGACATGAAAAAAAATGACATCATAGAACTTGATATTGTTGATGTAGGCGTTGGCGCAGAAGGTATAGGCAAGTTTGATGGCTATACCTTTTTTGTAAAGAATGCAGTGATGGGCGACAAAGTCGAAGCGATTATTACTAAGATGAACAAGGGCTACGGCTTTGCAAAGGTGACAAAGCTGCTTTCTCCGTCGCCAGATAGATGCGAGCCACCTTGTAAGATTTGCGATAAATGCGGCGGGTGCCAAATCATGCAAATTAATTATGATGCGCAACTTCGGCTTAAAGAAAATAAAGTTAAAAATAATTTAGAACGTATTGGCGGGGTGAATTTTGGCGAAGGTGGCGCTGAGTTTTTGCCAATTATTGGTATGGAACCAAATGAGTTTTCGCAAACTCCAACGCATTACCGAAATAAAGTTCAATTCCCTATTGTCAAAAATAAAGAAGGAAAAACTATTTCTGGATTTTACGCTGGAAGAACTCACTACATTATTGAAACCGACACATGCCCCGCTTCTTTAGATTTTAACGATAAAATTCTTGCTACAATTCGTGCATTTTTAGATGAGAATAATATTAGCACTTATTCGGAAGAATCCGGCAATGGATTGGTTCGTCATGTTTTGATTCGCAATGGGTTTAAGACAGGGCAAACTATGGTGTGTTTAGTTATTAATGGCGAATCATTAAGTAGCGATATATGTCAACAAATTAATTCTTGTGCTAATGCCTTGCGCGAAAGCACTACCGAAACACTTGAAGAAAAATTTGCGACGTCGCTTTTTTCATTAGAAGACGACTTTATGAAAATAACGAGTATTTGCTTAAACATAAACAAAGAGAACACGAATGTTATTTTAGGAAATAAAAATGTTCCGATACATGGACCGCTTTATATAGAAGATAAAATTGTTAGTGCGGATGCATCTATGAAGGAATTGCTTTTTAGAATTTCGCCACTTTCGTTTTATCAGGTGAATCCTACTCAGACATCTAAACTTTATGATGCTGCGCTTAAGGCAGCAGACCTTAAGGGCGATGAAACCGTTTGGGACTTATACTGTGGCATCGGGACAATTTCTCTTTTTCTTGCGCAAAAGGCGAAGAAAGTTATTGGCGTTGAGATTGTCCCAGAGGCAATTGAGGATGCTAAAGAAAATGCTTTGCTAAATGGAATTTCTAATGCGGAATTCTTCTGTGGTAAGTCAGAAGAAGTTTTTCCGGATTTAGTTGGAAGTTTAGATACTGATGGAAATATCCGTAGTGCAGACATCGTAGTGCTTGACCCACCTCGAAAGGGTTGCGACAAAATTTTGCTAGATAAAATTTTAGAGGTTGGTCCAGAACGCATCGTCTACGTAAGTTGCGACAGCGCTACCCTTGCCCGCGATATAAAAATATTAACTGGCGCCGGAGCATGTTCCGAAGAAAAAGCTACGCCTAGCGACGCGGCTTACAAATTAATCTCCGCCCAGCCTGTAGATATGTTCCCAAACACCGTGCATGTTGAGACGGCTGTCAAATTATGTAGGGGAAATGTCGACGCATATATTGAAGCTAGACTCGATACGGAAATGCTTGAAAAAGGCCTAGAAACATTGAAATAATCAAGGGTTCGGGCCTTTTTGCAACTTTTAGTGATTGGCAGATAAAATGGCATAAAACGGTATAAAAACGTCTTCAATTTGATTACTACTTTTGGCGAAACTAACACAGAGCAATAATAAAGGCTTGATATTTTAAAAGGAGTTAGAATAAAATAACAATATAAATATTTTTTCAACTAAGGGGAGGAATGTAATGAAACGGCTTACATGTGAAATGTGTGGAAGCACTGAGCTTGTAAAACAGGATGGGCTTTTTGTTTGCCAAAACTGTGGATGCAAGTATTCTTTGGAAGAAGCTAGAAAGTTGATGATTGAAGGAACTGTTGATGTATCTGGCAGTACTGTTAAAATAGATACATCAAGTGAATTAGCAAATCTTTATCAAATTGCTCGTAGAGCAAAAGATGATGAAAATGGGGAAAATGCATCAAAATATTATGACATGATTCTTGTCAAAGACCCTACTAGTTGGGAAGCAGCTTTTTATGTTGTTTATTTTAAAGCAACAGAGTGTAAAATTGCGCAAATTAGTTCAGCAGCAATTTCTGTAAGTAACTGTGAAGATAGTGTACTTTCGCTTATTAGGGAAAACGTACCAGAGAATGAGCAAGAGGAAGCTGTTAAAGAAGTTGTAAGTAGAAGTGCACGAATTGCTAGGATGTTAGCTAATGGGGCAAAGAATCATTATGAGGGAATCAGTCTTGATATAAAAAATAATTATACTCAGGAATATATTGATAATGTTTGTGCAGCAAGAGATATTATGTATATTTGTGGTTCGCAGATTGAACGTATTTTTGGTGATAAGGAAGAAATAGCAAGATATGCTGCTAATGCGTGGGAAACGGGTATTAATATTCATGCAAATATATTGCATTTTTTTGCAAATGTTGATGCTAATAAAAAAATTATAGATAGCTATGTTGAAAAAATAGGAAAATACAATCCTGAATATTACAAAGAATATTTCTATGCTGACAAGAAAAAAATCTTGAGTCAGAGATTTCAAAACTTGATAATATAATTAATACTACTCCAATAGAGAAAACATGGAGCAAAGGAAAAATTATATTTGGTGGTATTCTAATTGTTGTTGGAATAATAGGTTTTGCAACAATTAGTGAATCCTTTACTTATGGTGCGATTATTGGTTATCTTGGCCTACTTTTTGGCATATTATTAATAATAGCTGCTAGACCAAACAAGAAAAAATTAGAGGAAAATAAGCAAATTGTAAGTGACGCACGTGAAAAGTTAAGAGTAAAAAAAGAAGAATTAGCCGAACTGGAAAAAACCCAAAATTAAATAACGAGAATACCTTTAGATATTTTGGAATGTTTTAAAGTTAATACAAAGAAGGGACTGATCCAAGGAGGAGAGGTTCCTTTTTTGGTGGGAAAATATATTGTCAGTAGAATACATTTGTATTACAATACTATATAATAAAAATTATGTGTAAAAGGATGGAAGTTATGGATAATCCGAAATTAATAATTACGTCAAGAAAATATACGGGAGAAACATCAATTATTTCTATGCGTATTCCTAAGGATATGCTTAAGGATATAGACAAGATTGCAGATGAAACAGGCAGGACAAGAAATGAACTTCTTACGACCTGCCTTGATTTTTCATTGAAAAACATGGAAATACTTAATGACGAAAAGTAACAAGAAAATTAGAAATGAATAATAGAAGAGAAGAAAAGTTATGGCAATTCTTAAATGCAAGATGTGTGGCGGAGAGTTGCAAATAGTTGGCGGGGAAAATATCTGTGAGTGCGAATACTGCGGATCAAAGCAGACAGTACCAACACTTGATGATGAAAAAAGGCAAAAATTTGTGTGAATCGTAGTGTAAAGTTTTTGTAGGAAAAATAAAAAAATAGAAAGCACCAGATTCCTATGTTAGGATTTAAGTTGACAAAACAATAATCCAAGGAGGTGCTTTCATGATTAATAGTATACAACAGTTTCACAAAGATGGAACAA
>JAZLLU010000003.1:0-44715 GCA_045598285.1 Lachnospiraceae bacterium
AATTACCGAAAAAGGCACCATTGGTACCCGAAACTACATATTTTTTAAGTAAAATCATCAAATTTATTCATTATTAGGATTTGTTAGAAAAGTACCAAATCAAAAAACCTTGATTTATCAAGGTTTTTTAAACCTTATAAAAATCATCAATATTTTTCATAATGCTCAACGGGTACCAATGGTGCCTTTTTCGGTAAAAATATTTTTTTAAAATTTATAAACTAAGGTGGCGCTCGAAAGAACATGTACTGTCATTCAAAGTTAGCCACCGTAAGCAGCGAAGGTGGGTCGCGCGCCCATACACAGCGCAGGCGACGCAACCTTCGCGTTTCAATAATAAAATGCAAATCTATCTTAAAAATCACGCTTAGGTTTGCATTAGCTCTACAAATTAGAACTTGCAGAAGAAAGTGGAAAGAGATTGTTTATCTAAATATTGTCAAATAATAAATATAGGTATATACTTATATTGTGAGGTGAGGAAAATGGTAACAAAAGCACAAATAAAAGCACAGGCGAAATATGATAAGGAAAATACAAAGCAGGTAATATTAAAACTCAACTTAAATAATGATGCAGATATTCTTGCTAAATTAAAAGATGAAAAAAACAAACAAGGATATATTAAAGAACTAGTGAGGCGAGACATGAGAAGCGCAGAAAAAGTACTATCAGTAGAATCAATTAAATATTTATTGCTACCAGTTGTAAAAAGATACAGGATTAAATCGGTAAGTCTTTTTGGATCGTATGCTAGAAATGAGGCAAAGCCTACAAGTGATGTAGATATTCTAATTGATGGAGGAAATTACAAAGGATTAGTTGAATACATGAATATGATAGATGAAATGAAAAGAGTGCTTGGCAGAGAAGTTGATGTAGTTACTCAAAATTCTTTAGACGAAAGTAGAACAAAGGCAGATAAATTGTTCAAGAGAAATATTGAAAGAGAGAGGCTTGTATTAATATGAATATAGAAGAAAGAGATAAAAGTTATCTTCAAAGAATGGTTGAATATTGTGAAAGAATTGAAGAAGCTAAATCGCGTTTCGGAAGTACTTTTGAATCTTATATGAAGGATGCAGATTACAGAGACGTTGTTTGCATGAATATATTTCAAATAGGAGAGTTGGCAAATCAAGTATCAGAAAAGACACAAGGTTTATTTGAAGAAATCCCATGGAAACAAATGTATGCAATACGAAATATTCTTGCCCATGCTTATATAAAAATAGACGATAAGATTGTTTGGGATACGGTAGTTAGTGATATCCCAAAACTACAAAGTAAACTAAAGGAAAGAGTTTAATGCTAGAGGTGGCTCGTTTTCCTTTCTTGGTCCGCATATGGTCCGCAGTGTATCCCTAAGTAGCATCCTCCTTTTAGGGTGCATTTGCTTGTTTTTACTCTATTTTTAAGTATTTTTGAGATAGCTCTTTGAATATATGCCATAATAAACCTCCGACTAATCCAAAATATGACTTTATTATAGTCGGACGCTGTATAAATATTAATAGAACATTAAAAAATTCATTCAGGGAAAATTATTAAGTTGCTTAAAATTTGTATTTCTTGGTCCGCACATGTTCCGCAACACAAAGAATATTGATTTTATGGTCTTAAATGATATAAAATAGAAGAAGTATTACGAAAAAGAATTTTAATACTTAGGAGGTCGAAAATGAGTTTTTGTAAAAATTGTGGAGCTGCTATTGGCGATGATGCTCAATTTTGTAATTTTTGTGGAACAAAAGTAGTAACAACAGAGGTGCATATTACAAAAGATGGTATGGATGTGCCTTTGCCAGAGATACAAGAATCTAAAGATATTGTACAAGTCAACATCATCAACAATACACAAGAACCCCCAAAGAGAACAACAAATTCCTGGATGGGTATTGTAGGATTTGTTTTATCCTTCTTTATATATACCTCGCCTATATCAATCGTATTAGGCATATTGGATTTGATTTTGCAAAAAGGGAGAAGACATGGACTGGCAATTTGGGGCATTGTTTTAGGATGTATATTTAGTGTTGTGTTGATAATAATCTTGGCTGCAACGAGGTAATTACAATGAAGTCATTAATTTGTCCACAGTGTGGTGCTAATTTAAGTCTAGATGATACAAGAGATTTTGGCTTTTGCCAGTATTGTGGCGCAAAAGTTATGTTACATGAAACGATTGAAATAAAACATAGTGGCACTGTGAAATTTGACACATCCGAACAGGAAGTGAATTTTCTAAAACTAGCAAACAGTGCATATTCAGCAGAAAACTACTCAGAAGCATATTCATACTATTCCAAAGTTTTAGAACTGAATCCAGGACACATAGCTGCTATGTATCTTAAAGGAGTTTGCGCAGTCTTAATTTCACAGCCGCAGAGCATAAGAACTAATGAATATGTCCAGGCTTTAACGCAAGCAAAAAGAGAAGCGGCAGGAAACGATAAAAACCAAAAATTATTAGTGGATTTAGAAAAATATTCTATTGGCATGCTAACTTATTGGATTAATCATGGATTGCCTAAACAACCAATATCAGAAGAAGAAAAGGACTGCGTTTGTGAATTCATAAAGGCAACGGAAGTAGTTATATTAATTCAAAAAGTTGTTAGCCTGATTGAAAATGATACATATAAAGAGAACCTGATTGAATCAGGAGTGGACTTTATTTCAAAAGTTAGAAAAACTAACTTAGATATTTTTATTGGAAATACTATAGATAGAAAAGGAAGAATAGTAGCTAATTATCAAAATTGTGCTTTGCAGCCACAACAAAAACAAGTTATTGATGAAATTGATACTTATCTAAGAAATACATATAACAATATGCCAGAAAGGGTTGCAAAGGCAAATGATATTAACGCAAGTATCGAAGAAGTTGATAATAACATAAATCAATTGCAAGATACATTAAAAGAAAAAAACAAACAGCGCTTTGCAATTTTCAAAGATTATATAAAAAATCGAAAAGATCCAACCAAGAAAGCGGCATTAGATAATATAGATCAAGAGATAAATTCGTTGAATAGTCAGTTGAAAGATTGGAAAAACAGAAAAAAAGAAGTGTTGAATACATCAAAAGAATTTAACAAAACGTTGTTGTAGTTATAAACTACATGAAAAAACTTCCGACGCAAGTCGGAAGTTTTTATTTTGTCAAAAAAGAAATTTAGATTATTCCTAAAGGTATCAAAACTATCAAGCATAGTGCAACAAGTCCCCATTCTGCGATAAGGAAAATATTTCGTTTCTTTGGTTTCATGTCTGGAACATAGTTGCTTGCAAGGAAGAATGGCACATATGTTGTTATAAACACTGGTAGTACGCCCCACCATTTATAAACCCAAATGAATGAGTTGTTGCTCGTACCTGCAAGGAAAGATTCAAAAAGTGCGAACAAAACTGCCATCTCAATTGCACCAACAAGTTTGCAACTGATTCCCTTACGACCATTCTTAGCAAAATAGCGTTTGCTAGTATCGTCTGGAAGCATCTTCCATGAAATAATACCTGCGATTGAGAACATCATAGAAAGTTCCCACGAAACACCAATCAAAAGAATGAAGGTTGTTGATTCGTTGCTTACTGTCCAAAGCGGATAGCCAAAGATATGTGCGATAACAGCATTGGCAATTTCGTAAAGCCAGTGGACTCCGTAGAGAGCAAGTCCTGCATAAACTGCCTTCATATCTTTCTTCCTAATTTCCGTCCAGTAAATATAAAAAACTACAGCAAGTATAAAAATAAAAGTCCAATTAAAATTGAAAGTGGTTCTCACTTGAACTGCGTCAACGAGGTCTTTTGCAAGCTGGGAACCGTCTCCAAAAAACTTAAACATAAGAATACCTCCTCCTATAAAGTTTCTTGCCCTAATTATAAAATAAGACACAAAATTTATACAAGAAAATTAGTAAAAAAGTTTATTGTCGTAGAACTTTTTGTTATATACAATATTTATAGATATACATTGTATATAGCGAAACATGTATTGAATAAAAGGAGGGGTTATATGAGAAAAGGAAGAATTTTAGCACTTATTCTCATCGGTGCAATGGCAATAGGAATGCTTGCAGGGTGTACTAAAAAAAGCACCGGAGAATGGTGGGATCTTCGTAGCGCAACAGAACAAAAATACAACCCAGAAGTTACTTCGGTGAAAGATGAGTTTATGGGCTACGAAATTCTTGAAGGAACCTATGGAAAAAAGGGACCTAAAATGAAAGTAACACATTATTGGTCATGGTATGTTGAGAATCCGCAAAGCATGCGTCAGCGTATTGATATTTATGTACCTGATTCTGCTACAAAGAATTCGCCAATACTTCATATGGTTGATAATGGTGGTTGGACATCAAATGATTACGGATACAATGCGCCTGAGTTTAAGAAGGGTGTTTTCACACCAGGAAACAATACTTCTGCAAACGCACTTAATAGAGGTTACATTGTTGTAACTAGTGGTGCCCGCACATACGGTATGCCATCAGCAGGAGATGAGTTCGCAAAATCTCCAGCAACTATGGCAGACTCTAAAGCAGCAATTCGTTTCTTACGCGCGAATATGGGCAAAGGAAAGGCTATCGAGGTTGGTAACCCAGAACTTACATTTGTTACTGGTTGGTCAGGCGGCGGTGCCCTTTCTAACATCTTAGGTGCATCTGGTAATTCAACTGACTACTTTGCTTGTATGTACAAGTCAGGTGCTTATGGTGTTAAGTGGATTGGCAAAACTGATTTTGCTAAGGCAACAATTGAAGAACAAGCCGATCCAGCTAACTGGGAAAATACTGGCGACGATGCATATCTTGGTGTTTGCACATGGTGCGCAATGGATGATTTCCAGATGGGTGAGCAAGCGCTTGCTTGGTACTCAACAGAAAAACGTTGGGAGCAAGATGCTGAGCCTTTGAACAAAACACCATCTGTTATGATGGCTAGTAACCAAATGGCACTAGAGTATGTTGGATACGTTAATGCATTAGGTCTTAAAGACGAAAATGGTAAAGTTCTTGAAGCTACATACACTGTAAAACCTAACCCAGCTGAGGGTGGTGTTGCAGGTGGAAGTTTCTTGGATGCAACAATTAAATTGCTTGAAGCAGATATGAACAGAGCTCTTAAGCTCACAAAAGAAGGAAAGAACATTGATAAAGATGCTGAGGAATTCCAGGTAGTTGACAGTCTTGCTGCATTCTGGGATATGTCTTACGGAATGGAAATCATGCAGGAACATGACCATGCTAAGATCACAAACAGTGTTCTTATCAACGGAGAAAAACCATCAGAGAAGTTGGCCGATCCAGCAAACATCCCTGATGAGCCAGACGTTAAGATTCTTGATAGAACACAGTTCGCATTAGGTATTTCTAATATTGCAGACAAGAGTGGTATCTTTGCATTCTCATCAGATGTATTTGGATTTGTTCCTTATGAGCCAGAGACATATAGCGAGATGCTTGACACAGCAGGTCTTTATGGTGCTGATGATCAACCAGGTATTCCAATGCATAAGACATCATGGAGTTACTTCTGTGGCGATCCTGCTAAGTATCCTAGAACTGGTCAAAAGAATACTAATCTTGCATGGGAAGACTATATGAAAACTGACGAAGGAAAGAACCTTGCTATGCAATTTAAAACAGCAAGTTCATTCCCATACTTAAATGCAGGCAAACTTGAAGCTTATCCATATCTTGCTGAGTCAGGAATGAGAGGAAGCACAGAGTGTGAAGTTGCACCTTATTGGTTTGGACGTTTCGGTAATGCTGATCAGTCTAACCCATTCTGCATGAGAACTATGCTTTACTACTCGCTCATGAACAACGAACAAGTTGACTTCGAAAATTGTGACCTTAGCTTATTCGTATGGAGCAAACCGCACACAACAGATTATGAGAATATCTTCCTATATATTGATAAGGTTGTAGATCTTTACTTAAAGAAATAATGTGCTTGTTCATGTAACGCAAAAGGCCAAGGGAAACCTTGGCCTTTTTTATCACCTTTTTATCACATTTTTCGGTTTTAATAATTACCGTATTATTGTATAATGATTATAACTATGTTTTTATGTTTCAAATGATGATGAAACTAAAAATTTGAGGGAAATTTATGGATAAAAATTATAAAGACAAAACCAGGAATAATGAAAGAAATTACATTGAAGAACAAGAAGGCACATTTGAAGCCTGGGATTTTGTTGAACGGCCACAAAGAGAAGTTGTTCAACGCGAAAGTTTTGATCAAAAACTAGAGCAATGGGAACGCGCCGAGAAAAAAAAGAAACTTGCAAAAAAAGCAAAACAAAAAAAGAAAAAGAAAAAAAAGATAGCACTTGCGATTATACTTCCAATCGTAGCTATTATTGTTTTGTTTGGTGCATTAGGTGTAGCGAGTGTAATTCCTGCGAAAAATGAAGTAAGCAATTTAAAAAGCGTTGCAAAAGAGTTCTTAAAAAATGTTCAAGCTAAGGACACTCCAAAATCGGAAGAGTCTTTTAAAGAACTTTGCGAATCCACAAAGAAACTTGAAAAAATTCTTGATGGACCATTCTATAAAATAGTCCGTGTTATTCCACGCGTTAGAAAAGAATTAGATGTAGCTGATGAACTGCTTGTTATTGTTACTGATGCAGAAGAAACGCTATTGACGCCGTTCATTGAAAAGATGAAAGAATATCCGCTCACAGAACTTAAAGTCGGTGACGGTTTTAATACAGCACTTATGAATGCGTATCTTGATTTTCTTGAAGAGAAGCAAGACTATCTTGAAGAGATGCTTGTAAAGATTGATAGTTTGGATCCGAATTCATTAGTTGGTGGTTATATCGGCGAAAAGAAAGCTAAAGTTTACGAACTAGTTGATTCTTATCATGAAGCGACAGCACTCTTACCACTTTTAAGAACTATTATTGGTGATGGAAGTGACAGGCTTTATATTTTAGCGGCACAAAACTCTGCTGAAATTAGAGCATCGGGTGGGTTCCCTGGATCAATGGGAACGATAAGAATTAAGGATGGAGTCCTTACAATAGGGGACTTTAAGAGCGTATATAGTCAACTTAATGATTATGTTGCTGATGATGCTGATCTTGATGGTGGAGATTTTGTGTTTGGAACCTCTTGGCTTGTAAATCCTTGGGATTCATGTTTTGTTCCGGACTTTCCTAAAACGGCCAGCGTATGGGCAACGGCTTACCGTGATAAACGATGGGTAGAACGATATGAATTCCGACAAAAAGAATATGAAGAGGCAATACAAAGAGAAGAAGAAAAAGCCGCAGCATTAGCAGCTGGCGAAGAATATGAAGAAAAGACCGTTGAATCAAATTGCGTGCCAGACGAATATTTCAATGATTATGATTATTATATGGATGCATTTCATGTAGACGGAGTAATTTCTATGACACCAGCAATTATCCAAATGATGCTCGAAGATGTTGGAGAAATTGAGCTTTCAAATGGAATGAAATTGGATGCTACAAATGCAACAAAGGTTTTGCAATATGATTTGTATATGGAATACTTTAGCGCAGAAAAGTATTTTTACGGAAGCACATATTGGTCAGATGCAATGTTTGCAGAGACTGCTAAAAAAGCGATGAAGGGCTTTGTTGGTAATTTTGAAATCAGTAAGTTCTCTTATTACTATAAATTGTTTAAGACAGGTATCGATCAACACATTATAAATATTTGGATGGAAGATCCAGATGAACAAAAAATTGTTGAAGATGCCGGTGCGGCAGGAAGGCTTTGCTACGACGAGAGTGATCCATTTACAGGAATTTATTTCAGCTTGGCAGATGCGTGCAAACTTGGATGGTATGTGGACATCGTCCCTGAAATTGGCGAACCTGTTGAAAACTATGATGGCTCGAAAACTTATGATGTTACAGTTGATGTTAGAAATGTATTGAAATATAACGAAACTTATAACTTAACATGGTACATAATAGGAAGCTTTAATGGAACAATTTGTTCTTATATCCATATTCTTGCTCCAGCAGGTGGAACGCTTTCGAATATATGGACAAGCAATTATACATATTTTTATAGGGGCACATATCATGGCTTGGATATGGCTTACAAGTATAGTTTTATGATTGATCCTGAAGAAACGGTAACAATCCACTACCAAGTAACTGTGCCGGCAGGAGTTGATAAACCGCTTAGAGCGGTAACGACGCCAACGCTTACGGCATATCGTTAAAAGGGAAAAATGAAAGAATTAAAAGTTGAATTAAATGTTGAAAATTTTCGTAAAGCAAGAGACTTTATTGAAAAAGAGCTCAAAAGCAATGGCATAAGTAAGGAAATTATTCTTGAAAATATGCTTGTTTTTGAAGCGCTTTATAATAGAATTCTTGAGCAGGATTGTGCAAAATCAACTATTGAAATTTCTATTAAAAAACGAATAGGTGATTTAAGTATCAACATTGGATTTGAAGGAAAGATGTTTATTCCTTTGAAAAAATCTGATGAAGAAGTGTCGCCAGAAAATAAAATTATGAGAGCTTATGATGATAAACTCTCATATAAGTATCATTCGTCATACAACATAATTACACTCGTTGTAAAAAGAGGTCATCAAAAAGCATTATTATATTGCTTTATAGCACTTGCACTCGCAATTATTGTATACGCAATTATAAATCCGTTTTTAGATGAATCAGTTAAGAAAACACTTTTGCTAGATTATGTTTTTCCGACTGAAAAACTTTACACAAATGCGATGTTTATGGTCGGTGCACCAATGACGCTGTTTTCGTTGATGAAAAACATTATGGATACATATATCATATCCGAGAGAAGTTCAATTGCAAGAAGAGTTCAAACTAAAACAGTAATAACATCAATAATAGCAATAGCAATAGCAGCATTTGCGTTCTTCATTTTTGCAGTTAACTTTGATGGATTTGAAACATTTACCAATTATACAGTATCAGTTGGTCGACAATCATATTCAGAAATTATGGAAACATTAGTTCCATCTAATATTTTTGAACCATTTTCATCAATTTCGCCATTCCCAATTATTGTTATTGCATTGCTTTCGTCTTATGCCTTTTGCTCAGTAGGAAAACATTTTGAGGGAATGAAAAAAGTTGTCGATGCATGTTACACATTCTTTTCTAAAATGCTTAACATCGTTATGTGTGCGCTTCCATTTTTCTGCTTTGTTTCGATTTTAGATTTCCTTTTGGATGAAGGATATATAGCACTTTTAGAAATATGTTTATTCCTCGCAATTGTAGTAATAGGACTTGCAATGCTTTTGATTTTCTACTATTTACGACTTAAAGTTGCAAGAGTTAATGTAAAACAATTTTTGAGCAAACTAGGACCATTCCTTAAAGAAAATTTAAGAATAAATTCTGCGATTGATGCAGCTGCATTTAATACAAGATACTGCATTAAGAATTACGGTTATGATAGAAAACGCCTGGAAGAATCACTTCCAACATTAGCACAAATTAACTTAGATGGAAATTGCCTTATACTTATGCTAGCAGGTTGCACGGTGATGTTCTTTGGAGGAACTGATGTTAATGTTGCTAAATGTGTTGGACTTGCTATTATCGTTTTCTTCTTGTCTCTTGGAGCGCCAAACCAACCAGGATCAATTTTTATCGGAATGCTTATTATTGTTTCATACTTAAACATTCCAGCGTTGATTTGTATAGCAATTTATTTTGAGGTAATTTTTGGAAGAATACAAAATCTTATTAACGTTCTTGGAGATATCGTTACGGTTGCCACGGAGGAAGCAAGTGCACGAAGGCAGTTAGGACTTAACAACAAAAATTCTTGAAAACTAATTAAAAATCGTGTAAAGTATTAAAGACTTAAGTTTTGGAAGATTTTATAGCTACAAGATTTAAGTTGAACAATTTTATAAACAGGTCGAAAGACTGTAAATTCGGAGAAATACTCAAGAGGCCGAAGAGGCGCCCCTGCTAAGGGTGTAGGTCGTTTACGCGGCGCGAGGGTTCAAATCCCTCTTTCTCCGCACAGAAGAGGAAGGCAAAAGCCTTCCTCTTTTTGTGCGGAGAAAGTAGTGATTTGCCTTGCGCCGGAGGCGCGGGCAAAAGCAACGAAGCGCCGCCAGTGGCGGAAGCAGCGAGTTGCTTTTGTGACATCGCCAGATAAGACGAGCGTTCAGCGAAGTCGAATCGTCGGCGATGGAAGGGCCTGTTCAAATCCCTCTTTCTACGTGGAAAAGGAAAACCACCAATAGGTGGTTTTTCTTTTCACCAGAGAAAGTCGGGATTTGCCGTTTAAAAGCTAGTTTTGTACCCCTTAAAAAGAATTTTTGATTTTGGAATAAGAAAAAAGCTGTTTTATTCAACTTTCCGACAAGAATTGTTGCATAAAAAAGAAATAGAATATATCAGAAAAAAGGGAGGGGTACAAAACTAGGAAAAAAACGGCTAATTTCGAAAAATGAAAATAATAATATGATTTTAATGGATGCGATGCATGCGATTCATGCGACGCATGCGATTCATACGATGCACGCGATCCATACAATGCATGCGATCCATACAATCCATGCGATCCATGCGATGGATGCGATCCATGCGATGCATGCGCCCTTCTTTTTATTTCAATAACTTTCGTAATGTTATATAATTAATAAGATTATTAAAAAAGGAGAACAAGATGGCGAGAGAATATTGGAAACCAGGAAATATGTTATACCCGTTGCCAGCAGTAATGGTAAGTTGTCAAAGGCCAGGCGAAAAACCAAACATAATCACAATAGGATGGACAGGCACAATATGCTCTGACCCAGCTATGCTTTATATTTCGGTTAGACCTGATAGATATTCGCACGACATAATAGAAGAAACAGGCGAATTCGTTGTTAATCTTGTTAACGAAGAACTTGCATGGGCGACAGATTATTGCGGCGTTAAATCCGGCCGCGATGTAGATAAGTTCAAAGAAATGAATCTCACAGCAATCAAATCCAAAACCGTAGCAGCGCCATCAATAAAAGAAAGTCCAGTTTGCATAGAATGCAAAGTTGTAGATGTAAAACGACTTGGCAGCCACGACATGTACATAGCAAACGTAACAGCCGTTTCGGTCGAAAACGAGTACATGAACAAAGATGGCAAATTTGAATTAAACGAATTAGGACTTATGGCGTATTCGCACGGCGAGTATTTTGAACTTGGAAAAAAGATTGGAAAGTTCGGCTATAGTGTTAAGAAAAAATAGCGGGGCATGTTCCGGAAGAAATAAACACGAAGATGATAGTTAGACCTGGAAACAAAAATGATATAGAAGAAATGGGCCGCATTTATGAAATTGCGAAAGACTTTATGGCGGAAAATAACAATCCAACGCAGTGGCGCCTTAACTATCCGCTTGCTGAGGATTTTGCAGAAGACATAGAAAATAAAGTAGGTTATGTTATTGAAGATGATGGAAAGGTTGTTGGAGGATTTGCGTTGATTATTGGCGAGGATCCGACATATCTAGAAATTGAAGACGGCAAGTGGCTTGATGATTCTGAGTATGGAACAATCCATAGACTTGCATCTTTGCCAGAAGCAAAAGGTGTGTTCGATACATGTTTAGAATTTTGTTTAGGGAAAATTAAACATCTAAGAATTGACACTCACAAAGACAACAAGATAATGCTCTACTTATTAAAAAGTCGCGGCTTTGAAAGGTGCGGAATTATCACGGTAATAAATAATACAAAACGAGAAGCTTACGAGTTAGTAAAATAACGAAAACGTTAAAAGGAGAATTAAAATGGCACAAAACCCAATCGTAACAATTGAAATGGAAAACGGCGATATGATGAAGGCAGAACTTTATCCAGAAATCGCACCAGAGACAGTAAACAATTTTGTAAGCCTAATAAACAAAGAATTTTATAATGGCCTTACATTCCATCGCATAATTAAAGGATTTATGATTCAAGGTGGAGACCCTGTTGGCACAGGTATCGGAGGACCGGGATATAGAATCAAAGGTGAATTTTCGGACAACGGAGTTGAAAATAATTTGAAACATGTTAAGGGCGTTCTTTCTATGGCAAGAGCAGCTCACCCAGATTCAGCTGGTTCGCAATTTTTTATCATGCATGATACGGCTTCATATCTTGATGGCCAGTATGCAGCTTTTGGAAAGTTGACAGAGGGCGAAGATGTGCTCGACAAAATTGCAACAACGCAAACTTTTATTGGCGATCGTCCATGCGAAAAGCAGGTAATGAAAAAAGTTACGGTTGAAACCTTTGGAGTAGATTACCCAGAACCAAATAAGATAGAAGAATAAATTGAAAAAGTGGCAAGCGTTTAAAATTGGATTACTAAACGGGGTGCCGATAGGCGTAGCTTATTTGGCAGTTTCGTTTTCGTTCGGAATTATGGCAATGCAGGCTGGACTAAGTGTAGGCCAGTCTGTTCTTATGTCACTTACAAATGTAACGAGTGCCGGACAAATCGCAGCAATAAATATTATCGCGACTGGCGGCGCATATATCGAGCTTGCCTTAAATCAACTTGTAATCAATATGCGATATGCTCTGATGGGATTTTCACTTTCACAAAAACTTGATGAAAAAAGTTCGCGTGTTCACAGATTTTTTATGGCGTTCGGGCTGACCGATGAAATCTTTGCGGTAAGTTCAACAAAATTTGGAAAGATAACGCCAGCGTATATCTATGGAGCAATGACGGTGGCAATTCCAGGTTGGATATTAGGAACGTTCCTAGGAGCAGTGGCTGGCCAAATTTTGCCAGACTTCATTATTTCAGCACTTGGAATTTCGATGTATGCAATGTTCGTTGCATTAATTGTACCGACAGGAAAACACAATCGCACAGTAGCGATAGTTATTGTTGTGGCTATGGCGCTTAGCGCTGTGTTCAAATATGTGCCAGGCCTCAACAAAGTTTCAACCGGGTTCGTCGTAATAATAGTCACAGTTGTGGCAGCGGCACTCGCAGCAATAATAAAACCAGTCCCACTTACTGAGCCAGCAAAGGAGGGTCCTGATGCAAAATAACATTTGGATTTATATGCTGGTTATGGCAGTAATTACATATCTCATAAGAATGGTGCCATTCGCATTTTCTAAGAAGGAAATCAAAAATCAATTCGTAAGGTCGTTCTTATATTACGTCCCTTATGCATGTCTCGCCGCGATGGTATTTCCGGCAATCTTAAGTTCGACGGCATTTTTAGCATCAGCGATAGTTGGCTTTGTAGTAGCAATTGTACTTGCTTACTTTGAAAAGAGTATGATAGTTGTAGCTGGCTGTGCATGCCTCGCCGTCATGATATCGGAGATGATAATAAACTATTTGTTGTAGAATTATGCGAGCTAAGCCGTATAACTTTTCGAAGAGCGTTTTTCGCGATTGAGAAAAGTTCATACGGGGCAAGAGCGTCTTTCGCGATTAAGAAAAGTTCATACGGAAAGAGAGCCTTTTCACAAAAAAAGCTCGGTTGTTATCAACCGAGCTAAAATTATTTTATAGAATAAATTTTACCAACTTACATATAAATCAACGGTGCCGTACGCGCAACCGCAATCATAAACCTTTGCAGGACCAAGTGTAGTAAGAACAGTCGCACCATAAGGTAAGAACTCAGGATCAGCAGCAACGCAAATGTAACCGTTTTCATCACGGATAGTTCCGTCTTTCGCAACATGTCTACCAGGGATATCAAGACCACCGCCAGGAAGAACATGCTCTGAGTAATAAGTTTCTTTGTGTCCGTTGAAGTAAAGTGCACCAAGATACGAACTTAAGCGACCTTCGCAAACATCATACTCATCTTCATACAAAAGGTCGATTCCAGAACCATCATCATAGTCAGGTTCTTCTTCAATTTCTTCGACAACTTCCTCTTCAACATCTTGCGTTTCTTCAGCAACTTCTTGCTTAGGAGCTTCAGGTCTTTTCTTAACCTCATATTTTTTTGCAGGAGCAGCAACATTAGAAGTGCCTGCTAATACGATAGTTGGCCTTCCAGCATTAACCAAAGCAACAATCATAACAGCAAGAGCCAAAACGCCAGCTGTTACCAAAAGAGCTTTTTTCAATATTGAGTTTGAACTAAAATATTTTTTCAATTCACTCTCCTTAAACCACAATTGTTACGTGGTGTTAAGAATTATAACACATATTTTGACATTGTAAAGTAATATTTTTGTAATATTTCATTAATATTTTAAGAGACATTTTCAACAAAATTGTATATGGAAGGAAACAATTTATTTGATATAATGAAATAGAAGATTATTACTATAAGGTATTGAAAAATTTATGGAAGGGGAAAGTTATGAAAATATTAGGTGTTTCATTTGGAACAAAAAACGGTAACAACGACACAATCTGTCGCATTGCTTTAGAGGAAGCAAAAAAGCAAGGTGCAGAAGTTGAATTCATCCATCTTTTAGATTGGAATATTGAACATTGTACTGGCTGCTGTGCATGTTCCGTAGGGCTTGTAACCGGCAAGGGAAATATTTGTACAAGAAAAGACGATTTTGCTGAGTTCTGGAACAATCACGTTTTGGCAGCAGACGGAATTCTTTTCGTTGACCCAATCTTCGAGTCAGGATGCTCAGGACTTTTTAAAACTGTTATGGACAGAGTTGGTCCGGGACATGACCTGGCTATGAATATCGTTGGCGACAAGATTAGCAAAGAAGCGGGTGGCCCAGGAATCGATCCAAGATTCTTGATGCCAAAAGTAACTTCTTACATTGCAATCGGCGGAAGCGATTGGGGTGAAAGAGCTGAAGCTGATCATGCTATGGTATCAATGAGCCCAGCATGGAAAGTTATCGACAATGAAAGATTCCAGTGGTGCAAAGACATCCTTATGCAAGAAGACAAGAAGGAGCGCACACGTCAAATCGCCCGCAATCTTGTTGAGGCTGCAAAAGATATTGAAAATGCTAAATGGGCTGGTAAGCCGGGAGTTTGTCCACATTGCCAAGGCAACGAATTTTATATTTACCCTGGCACAAAGGATGTTGTTTGTGATCTTTGCGGACTTCACGGCACATTGGTTGAAGAAGATGGCGCTTTCAAATTCGTATTCAAACCTGAAGACGAACACAAAGCACACGAGACTCTTTCAGGAAAATTCTTGCATGTTGACGACATCCAGGAAAATGAAGGTCGCTTAGCTGACCTTCGCACAAACGAAGAGTTTAAGGCACTTAAAGCAAAATACGCTGAGATGTTCCCACCTGTACCAGCACCAGGCAAATAAAATTGTTAAGAAAAAATTATCGGGAGTGAAATTTAGTAGCTTCCATAATTTTTGGCATAATACGAAAATTTTTGACATGATACAAAACGGAGGAAGAAAAATGCAAACATTTAAGAAGTACATTGCCGAATTTATCGGTACTGCAGTACTCGTGGTTTTTGGCTGCGGCACAGCTATGACAGTTGGTTGTGATTCTGCAAACGGCTGTGGCTATATCCTTACAGCATTGGCTTTCGGCCTTGTAATTGTTGGAATGGCTTATTCAATCGGAAATGTTTCTGGTTGCCATATCAACCCAGCAGTTTCAATCGGATGCCTCGTTGCTGGCAAAATCAGTGTTAAAGATTTCTTTGGCTATATCATTTCACAATTCGTTGGTGGAATCGTTGGCGCACTTATTCTTAAAGGAATCTTTGGTTGGGCAGGTCTCGAAGACCAAACGGGCGCGCTTGGCTCAAACGGCCTTGCAAACGGCAACATCGGCGCTAGCCTTGTAATCGAAATTATCCTTACATTTGTTTTCGTTCTTGTTATCCTTGGCGTTACAAGCAAAGACAATTTCGGTTCAGTTGCTGGTCTCGTAATCGGCTTTACATTAACACTTATCCATATTTTCGGCATCGGCCTTACAGGAACATCTGTTAACCCAGCTCGTTCTTTAGGACCAGCTTTAATAGCAGGTGGCGACGCACTTAGTTGTGTATGGGTATTCATCGTTGCTCCACTCGTTGGTGGCGTTTTAGCAGCTATCGTTTACAGAGCAGTGCTTAAAGCTAAAGAAGAAAAATAATTAGAGTGTAATTGAATACTAATTAAGAATCATTTATAATATCGCGGTAGGCTTTTTTAGCCTACCGCGGTTTCTTTTGGTCATGTACCGGCCGCAATATATTTGGAGACGTATCGAAGTGGTCATAACGAGCCGCACTCGAAATGCGGTTGTCGGACACCCGGCACGTGGGTTCGAATCCCACCGTCTCCGTCACGAAGGAAGAACGACCCGGTGGGTCGTTCTTCTTTCGTGCTAGATTCAAAGGTGGGATTCGAACAAGGAGTTTACAAGCTTGAAAGAGCGAAGTAAACGACGCGGCCAGAAAGGCACGAAGTGCCGGCGGGAATCCCACCGTCTCCGTCATAAAAACTATTGGATTCTGATAGAAAATCTGCTGTCTTTTTTCTATACAAATCCTGCGGCTTCTTGCTATGTGTGGACTTGCATCCCTGTGGTACAATGGGAATAGAGAGATAATTTTTAATTTCTATAATAAATGGAGATATGATGAGATTAGCATACAAAATGGAATATATGCATCCTACAAAAGCAGATACTACTGTTGAATTAACTAAGTATACATCCAAATATCAGGAAGCATATAAGAAAGTATATAACGAGGGATATCATAAAATGAGAGAGGCTTTAGAGATAAAGCCATACGACTTTATTCAAGATAATTCATTTTTTGAAGATGGTATGGATGATGTTTTTCTTCTTTTAGAACAAAATGATATAGTTGGAACTGTTGCATTAAAAAAAGATGAGATAGATGATTTGATAGTTAATAGTAAGTATCAAGGTAAAGGATACGGGAAACAAATCTTGCTTTGGGCAATAAAGAACATACAAACAAAAACACCGATTTTGCATGTAGCAGGATGGAATGAAAAGGCAATTGCCTTATATAAAAATGTAGGTTTTGAGATTGTTGAAACTATTGAAATATGAAAGAAAATTTCAAATCTATTACTGCCAGTTTCTGAATTTCTTAGCGATAACAAATTATAGTTTTATCTCTTAAGGCTGGACGATTTTTGCTGTAAAAACACCTTGCAACCATCCCCATTGATTTGCAACCGAAGGTGTCCGTTTGCAACCGCGCCACCTCATTTGCAACCATAGGAAGAAATTCTATCAATATTTGATTTACTTTCCACGAAGAAAGAACGACCCGGTGGGTCGTTCTTCTTTCGTGCTAGATTCAAAGGTGGGATTCGAACAAGGAGATTACGAGCTCGGAAGAGCGAAGTAAACGACGCGGCCTGAAAGGCACGAAGTGCCGGCGGGAATCCCACCGTCTCCGTCATAAAAGCTATTGGATTCTGATAGAAAATCTGCTGTCTTTTTTCTATACAAATCCTGCGGCTTCTTGCTATGTGTGGACTTGCATCCCTGTGATATAGTAAAAGAAGAGACAAATTCCGATTTATTCTTGAAAGGAGCAGACAATGAAAAAGTTTATACCTGTGGTTCTATGCCTTGTGATAGTGTTCTCTTTGGCTGCTTGTGGTAATAAAGAAGATGTTGAAGTTGAACTAAAAGCAGAAGATGTCCAAGACATCATTTCGAATTACTTTAGTACAGATGGCGTGAACGATGAGAATTATATAGACAGTAAAGTTGATACTGAGAGGAATGTTGTAGTAGTTGAACTGAAAGATATCAGTGAAGATATACAAAATGAGTTTATTCATAATGTGTTTGCAAGTAGAACAGGTTCAATATACATAAAATACTTAAGAGAACACTCAATGGTTGTGTTTAAAAAAGCAGAGTAACGAATAAGAGTTTGTTCTCTCAATGAAGAATTGTTATTTGCTGCAAACTATGACTTGCAACTGTACCCTTTGATCTTCAACCGTGATAAGTTCAAAGGTGGGATTCGAACAAGGAGTTTACGAGCTCGGAAGAGCGAAGTAAACGACGCGGCCTTCGTGCCCAGATTTCCATATAGGTTTTATTTGTCCGCCAAATCAAATAATTTTTAAAACGGCGGACAAAAAAGTGCCAAAATTGTCCGCCAAATCTCTAAATCGAAAATTGGCGGACAAAACATGTTTGCCTGCTGGAACATGACAAAAATTTTAAAAAGTTTCCGCCAAAACCTCTAAAACACTTAATGGCGTAGAAAAAGTAGTGAAAAGTTTCCGCCAATATATGTTTTTGCCATTTTGGCGGAAACTTTTCTGAAATATTTCCGCCAAATTCGATTTTTTTAATATGGCGGAAACTTTTCACTACTTTATTTCCGCCAATATATGTTTTTGCCATTTTGGCGGAAACTTTCGAACAAGGAAGATGAGGTGCATGGAGAAGAACGACCCGCCGGGAATCCCACCGTCTCCGTCACGAAGCCCCGGCGGGAATCCCACCGTCTCCGTTTTATTTTAAATTTTTAACCCACACCATTTTTGTGGAGTTGGCAAAGATAGAAACTTCTTTACAATATTTTAAGACTTATACACTACACTTAAGGACAAGTCAATGATTGTAGTGTATAAAATGAGCGATAATTTTTTCTAACTTTATGTTTTTTGTTTTCTATACTTAAGTTTTATGCTACTATTAATATAGAATGTTAAATTAAAAAAAGTACGAGGAGATCAATTATGGAAAAACAAGTTTTTTATCATCCACTCATAGTTGAAGATAGCGAAAGATTTATATTCTTTACATGTGGAATTCTTAATAATGATGGAGCAAAAATTGAAACTATTGGAGATTTAAGAGCAACAATCAAAACTTTTGGAGATAAGTGTGGTTCGTTAAATTGCAATGGATGTTTTAAAGGCAATGTACTATTAAATTACTGCTATTACGAAGAAGATGGAGTAGATACCTTTAAGCTCCGTTATGTAGACAAGGTTACTGGACGTATAGAAGAACTTACTAATCCAATAATTAATCCAAACTACATGAAAGATAGTGTTGATCAAATTTACTAATTAAAATATTAGTCAAATATTAGGAGGAGACATATGTCACCATATATTAATGCACGGGCGAGAAGACGGGCAGCAGTTGGCAAAGCATTATCAGAAGGAAATACAAAGCTCGCAAATGAGATAACAGCAAATGCAATGGTCGGACTTTCAATGCTGATTATGTTTATCATAATGTTTTTAGTTCTTATCTTAAACGAAATCGGAGTATTCACAGCTGACAAGCCAATTATGAGATGGGGCTTTTTTATTTCAGCAATTGTTGGAGCACCGATATTTATATTAAATCAAATTTATTCAGGAACGAAAAAATGGCTTAAGATACCGCTTATGGTTTCGCTAGTTTTAGTTTGCGCTGTACTTAATGCAACACTAGGACATAACGTAACATTGGCAATGGCCTTTCCAATTGTAATAAGTACAAGATACTTTGACGAAACATACACAAAAACAGTTGCAATCTTTGCGCTTATAATGTTTGTTGTCGCATGCGTATTCAACGGGCACTATGGCATTGTAAACTTAAATGCCATAAAACTCCCAGGTACCGAAATTATTATTGGCGCAGACGAAACTTTGCGCGAGGCAATACTTCGAGAAGGGCTGCTTACACGTGCGGAATATACGAAATTACTTTTTATTAACGACTTCTTACCACGAGGCCTTATATTTGCGGCACTTTCAGTAAGTTGCTATTTTGTATCAAGCCGAGGAAGACGTATGGTAGAGATGCAAGCAGAAACGGCAACGAAGTCAGCACGTATTGAAACAGAATTAAATCTTGCAACTCAAATTCAAATAAGTATGCTCCCATGTCTCCAACCTGCATTCCCAGGACATGAGAACATCGAACTTAAAGCACGCTATCTTCCGGCGAAGGAAGTCGGCGGCGATTTTTATGATTATTTCGTCATAGATAAAACAAACGTCGGAGTTGTAATTGCTGATGTTTCCGGCAAGGGAGTCGGCGCGGCATTGTTTATGACAATTTCAAAAACTGTAATAAAGAACCAACTCCAACTTGGTATTGCACCTTCGCAGGCATTAATGAATGCCAATAAGCAGCTTTGCGAAAGTAATGAAGCGGGCTTATTCGTTACATGTTGGGCCGGAGTTTATAATACTGAATCAGGAAAACTTATATTTGTTAATGCGGGTCATAATCCGCCGGTTTTATTAAGAAATGGCGAAAAACCACAATTTATCAATCAAAAGTGTGGATTCGTTTTGGCTGGATTTGAAGGATATGAATATGAAGACGAAATTATCGAACTTAAAAAAGGCGATGAAATGTTCTTCTATACAGACGGTGTAACAGAAGCTACTAACAAGAGCAATCAATTATACGGAAATACTAGATTCCTTAAATGTCTTGAAAAGGTTTCGGGACATGAACTGGAAGAACATATTCAGATACTAAAAGACGACATTGATGAATTTATCGATGGCGCTGAGCAATTTGATGACATCACTGTAATGGCGATGAAAATCACAGAATAATTTTTAATAAAACAAAAAAATGAAACCAACAGAACCTTTAGTAAGGGTTCCGTTGGTTTTTATTTTGCCTAAAATGTTGTAAAATATAGGCATCATGACAAAGACAAAAAAGCCAATGGATATGCTTAGTGGAAGCATATGGGATAAGATTATTTTGTTTGCGTTGCCATTAGCGGCAACGAGTATTTTGCAACAACTTTTTAACTCGGCTGATGTTGCGGTCGTTGGACATTATTATGGCAACTTAGCGATTGCAGCTGTCGGCGTTAACACGCCAATTATTAACATACTAATAAATTTATTCGTCGGTTTAAGCATTGGTGCAAATGTTATACTTTCGACATATCTTGGCGCAGGTAGAAAAGAAGAGGCATCAAAAACCACACATACTGCAATACTTATTTCTTTTATAGTTGGAATTTTTGTAGGTATATTGGGAATCCTTCTTGCGAGACCATTCCTTGTTTTACTTAAAACACAAAAAGACATTATCGATATGGCGTCGTTGTATCTTAAGATATATTTTGCGGGCATGCCGTTTATTATGCTCTACAATTTTGAAAACGCAATTTTTAGAAGTAAGGGTGATACCAAAACACCACTCATCGTTTTGATAATAGCTGGGCTTCTTAATGTTGGATTGAATTTTTTCTTTGTAGCGGTTTGCGATATGAGCGTAGAAGGCGTTGCAATTGCGACAGTAATTTCGAATATAATCAGCGCAATAATTCTTTATATAATATTAGCGAAGACGGAAGATGAAACGAAGTTAGAGTTTAAAAAACTAAAAATAAATTTTTCGATTTTGAAACAGACAATAAAGGTAGGAATCCCCGCAGGCGTTCAATCGACAATCTTTTCAATTTCAAATTTATTTATAATGTCGGCGCTGAATATTTTAGGAAGCCTTACTGTAGCTGGTAACACAGCAGCAATGTATTACGATTTATATATTTTCTTTATCGTTGATGCATTCTCACAAGCAGCGACAAGTTTTGTTGGACAAAACTACGGAGCTGGCAATTTTAAGCGTTGCCAGAAAGTCACAAAAATTGCGATGGGATTAGGCGCCGCAGTCGCAATAGTTGTTGCAGTTATATTAATAATCTTCCCGAAATTTTTCTTGGGACTTTACACCGATGATCTAGAAGTAATAAACATCGGCGTAACAAGACTAATAATAATCGGCTCAACAGTATTTTTAAATGTAATCAACACAACGCTTTCAGGAACACTAAGAGTTTACGGCTACACAGTATTGCCAGTTATTCTAACAATCTTTGGCGTTTGCGGAGTAAGAATTCTTTGGATTTACACAGCGTTTGCAGCATTTAATACGTATTCTATGTTGTGCTGGGCTTACCCAATTAGTTGGCTCGTTTGCGACATTGCAATAATAATTGTATATTTAATCGACATCAAAAAAGTTAAAGCTAGATTTATGTAGACTGAAATTTTTCGAAAAGGAGAAATTAAAATGGAAAATGAAGTAATCAAAAACATGAAGCAAAGATTTAGCTGCAGAAAATTTAAGGACACCCCAGTTGAAAAAGAAAAAATCGAAGCAGTCTTAGAAGCTGCTAAATATGCGCCAAGTGGTCATAATATGCAACCTTGGCACTTCACAGTTATAACTAGTAAAGAAGGAAAAGAACTTTTATTAAAAGCGGTTAGTAAAGAGCCAGAAGATTTTAAAAAACTTGCACCAAAGGGCGCAACATGGCCTTTCCCAGCTGACTTTTTTGGAGCACCAGTAGTAATAATGATTTCAGGTCGTACAGATGTGCCGTGGCCACTTGCTGGTCCATATCTCGCAGCCGGCAACATTATGAATGCAGCGCAGTCACTAGGACTTTCTGCAACATGGCTTACAGTTTACTCACAAGACGTATTTACTGAGCCAGAAACATTACAATATAAATCGACATTTGTACCTGAAGGATATGAAGTTCGCGGGACTTTAGTTTTGGGTTATCCAGAAGTTGTTCCAACTGTTCGTCCTCCAAGAGTAGAAAATGTTGAAACATGGATTGAATAATTGAGCGAAATATTTTTGGCGAATACAAATTTTATATCGAGTGCATGGCAATTCTTAAATAGTGTCGAAGCGAGTCGAAGCCCGCTTGCATTCACGTCGCTCTTTTTTATATTTATATTTTTGCCAGTAACGATTGGCGGATATTATATTTTTAAGGGGCGTGCACGCAATGTATTTTTAATTGTTATGTCGCTTATCTTTTATGCACTTGGCGAACCTCGCATGGTTTTGATGTTGATGTTTAACGTCGCTCTAAACTATGCCTTTGGATTGCTTCTTGCAAGAGAATACAAATCAAAAGCAATAAAATTAATTTTGCTTTTGGTTATGCTCGTTTGGAATTTTGGACTTCTCTTTTATTATAAATATTATGTGTTCACGCTCGAAAACATAAACTCACTTTTCGGTGCGAAACTTACCATTCCAAAAATTATTCAACCACTTGGAATTTCGTTCTACACGTTTAGAACAATTTCGTTTTGCCTTGATGTTTATTGGGGCACGGTCCCAAAACAAAAAAATATTTTGGATGTTGCTCTTTATATTTTATTTTTCCCACAAGTTGTCATGGGACCAATCAGCAAATACAATGACTTTGCAGGGCAACTAAGCCAAAGACTTTTCAATAAAGAAAAATTCTTTGATGGTGCAAGAAGAATAATAATCGGACTTTTTAGAAAACTGGTTATCGCCGATACACTTGGAGGTGTTGTCGATAAAATCTTTGCGATGGGAGATGAACGAACAGTACTTTTGGCATGGATGGGAATCTTAGGATACCTCGTTCAACTTTATTATGACTTCGCGGGATATTGCGACATCGCAATCGGAATCGGAAACATGATGGGCTTTGAAACGCCCGAAAACTTTAATTATCCATACATCTCAAAATCAATCGTCGAGTATTGGTCAAGGTGGCATATCACCCTTGGCACATGGATGAAAAATTATTTGTACACGCCAATCTTTAGAGCATGCCAAAATAAAAACATAGCGATTATGGGCTGCGATATCTTAGCACTCCTAGGCGTGTGGTTGTTCGCCGGAATATGGCACGGCACAGGATGGAATTTCTTACTCTACGGCCTTTATTATTTTGTATTTATAGCCGCCGAGCGTTTAGTTGAAAGTTACAAAAAGAAAAGAAGAAAAAGACTCGGCCTTAAAAAGCAACCCGAGACAACTAGCCATAAAATTTTCTCACACATATATTTCTTTATCGTTTTGATTTTCGGCCAGCTCATGTTCCGCAGCGAAGGAGTTAGTGGCTTTGGAAAATTCTTTGCGGATATGTTCGGAATAAATGGCAATTCATTTAGCAGTACACTTACCAATTTTTATTGGAAACAATTTGCAGTCGCATTTATTATCGGCGCAGTATTTTGTTTTCCAATTATTCCAAAAATTAAAAATTGGCTTGGGGAAGGAAAAAAACAAGTTGTACTTAAGATTGCAACGCCTATTATCTACGCGATATTGTTGATTGTTGCAATTGCATTTGCATTTACTAGCTCTTACCAAGCATTTATATATTTCCAATTCTAGAAAGGAGGGCGAAGCATGAAAAAAAATATTGTCGGAATAATTGTCGTGATAGAACTTTGCGTCGTGATTGCTGCGTCTTTAATATTCTTTAATTGGAAAGAAGGAAAACTTTCGGTTACAGAAAACAGGCAACTTGCTTCGCCGCCAAAGATAGTTAATGAAAATGGTAAGTTATCAAAAACATTGCTGCCAGATTTGAAAACTTGGTTTGAAGATAACTTAGGTCTTCGCGAAGCATATTTTACTTTAAGCAGCACGATAAATTATAATATTTTTAATAAGACAAATGCGAACATTGAGATTGGTAAAGATGGATGGCTTTATTATACGGAAGAAAATAATTTGGAAATTGCAAAAGGTGGCTATCCAAATTTCGATGAGAGTTACTTAAAACAATATTGTGAAGATCAGATTGAAATTAGTAAAAAGTTGGCGCAGCAAAACATTGAGTATGTTTTAGTTCTTCCGCCGAGCAAGGTAAGTATCTACCCTGAGTTTATAGCAAGCGGCGAATACAAAATCACCAAAACGCCGACTGACATTTTTGCAGATTACATTGAAGAGCACAGCGATATAAAAGTTGTTAGATTAAAAGAAACGCTCTTAGACGAAAAAGAAAAAAGCGAAGAGAATTTGTTTTTTAAGACCGACACGCATTGGTCATACACCGGCCGCTATGTAGGATACAAAAAAATAATTTCAGATTTACAAAATTGGGGGATTGTAAATGGGGACAACCTCAATGTAGAATTTACTAAGCGCGAACAAGTGGTAGGCGATTTGTCGAAGTTAGTAGGACCTATTAGTTTGTCGGGTGAAAGAATTTCTGAAGAAGTTAGAAATTGGAAAATCGTAAATCCAAAAGCTAGAGAACTTACTAAAGAGGATCCGCTTTATAACGATATGCGTGCACTAGCAGAAAGTAAGGGAGTAAAACCACATCTTTGTAGAACGTTTGAAAACAGAGAAGTTGCTAAGCATAATGTTTTAATTTATGGAGATTCTATGATTGGTCAGTGCTTGCTCGAAGCCCTTGCAGAAAATTTTTCTGCAGAAACTTTTATTTGGGATTATAAAATTGACCAAGATATGATAAATTTAATTAAACCAGATGTTGTAATTTTAGATATTTCAGAAAGAAATTTATCTGACGCATTAGGCGAAATAAACGGCTCGGAATTTTTGAAAAAATAAAAAACTTTGAACAAAAACAAACCAAGATTTAATTTTGGAGAAGTATCAATGTATACGTTTAAGGAAGTAAAAAAAGCAGCAAAAAATATTGTAGATGGTCGCGAAATAAAATTGGCGATTTTGGGAAATTGCGCAACACAGTTTTTAGCGACAGCTACTTTAGGTTACGCAAAACTAGAAGGCCTGAACCTAAAAGTTTTTGACGCTGATTATAACCAAATCGATGCTCAGCTTTTAGATAATACTTCGGAGCTTTACGCGTTTGCGCCAGATGAAATATTGTTATTTGTTGCAACAGATAAATTATATGAAGAATTTTTAGATACACCTTTAGCTATGCGAAAAGACTTTGCTAAAGACACACTAAAAAAACTCATAAGCTACTGGGAGTTAATTAGCGCAAATTCTAAGTCGAGAATTTTGCAACCAAACTTTACAGAGATTGATGATAAGGTGCTCGGCAACTACTCCGCAAAAGTTGAATACACCTTCATATACCAAATTCGAAAACTCAACTTCTTACTCGAAGAAGAAGCAAAAAATAGAAACAATATTTATCCTGTCGATTTGCTCGCAGTACAAATCGCACTTGGCCAAAACGCATTCTATGACCCGTCGCTTTATTACAACGCAAAGATGACAATTGCTTTTGAGTCGCTTCCGTTCGTTGCAAAGGCAATCGTTGATGTGCTAAAAGCAATGGAAGGCAAAATAAAAAAATGTGTCATCTTAGATTTGGACAACACTCTTTGGGGAGGCGTTATTGGCGATGATGGTCTTGGCGGAATTCAAATAGGTGAATTAAAGGCGGGACATGTTTACACAGATTTGCAAAGATGGCTAAAGCAATTAAAAGAGCTTGGCACGATTCTTGCAGTGTGCAGCAAAAATAATGAAGAAACCGCAAAGGAACCATTTGAAAAACATGACGAAATGATTTTAAGACTTTCGGACATCTCGATTTTCGTTGCGAATTGGGACGACAAGGCATCTAATATAAAACTTATACAAGAAAGTTTGAACATCGGCATGGACTCGATTGTTTTTATCGACGACAATCCGTTCGAGAGAAATCTTGTTAAGAGTAGGTTCCCGGATATTGAAGCGCCAGACCTTCCGGAAAATCCAGCCGAGTATTTAGGGTATTTGCAAAGTCAAAATTTATTCGACACGGTTTCGTTTGCTGGCGAAAGTGCAGATAGAACAAAGCAATACCAAGCTGAGTTCGAACGAAAAAAATCTCAAATGACTTACGCATCAATCGATGACTATTTAAAGAGTTTGGAGATGGTGGGAGAAGCAAAGTCTTTTGAAGAAGTAAGGTTTGCAAGAATCGCGCAACTTACTCAGCGCTCTAACCAATTCAATTTAAGAACAGTAAGATATACCGAAGATGAAATTGAAAAAATTGCGAGCGATGATAACTATATAACACTTTACTATACGCTAAAAGATAAGTTTGGCGATCATGGCTTAATTGCAGTTGTGATTATGAAGAAGGTTTCTAGCGAAGAAGTTTTTGTTGACACTTGGCTCATGAGCTGCCGCGTTCTAAAGCGAGGCATGGAAGAGTTTATCGTTAACAAGATGGTTGAAGCTGCAAAAATAAATGGCTTTAAGAAGGTGAGCGCTGAATATATTCCAACAGCAAAAAATTCTATGGTAAAAGATATTTATAAGACGATGGGATTTAATGAGGATGGCGAAAACAAATACCAAGTTAATGTTGATGAGTATGTCACAAAAGAAAATTTCATCGCAGAAGTCTAAAATAAATCAGCGACAAAGTTTCTTGGATAAAAATCAACATTGGTTTGGCAAAAACTTAAAAATAAATTAGCGACAAAGTTTCTTGGATAAAAATCATCATTGGTTTGGCAAAAACTTAAAAATAAATCAGCGACAAAATCTCTTTCGGAGGAAGATTAATGAATAGAGAAGAAATTTTTGAAAAGATAGTTGAAATATTAAGAGAAGAATTTGAAGAAGACGAACTTGAAGTAACTGATGAAACGACTGCGAATGATGTTGAGGGATGGGATAGCCTTGCGCACCTTAGCATAGTGCACGAAATTGAAAATGCTTTCAATATAAAATTCAATGTCGGTGAAATTTCCGAATTCAAAAATGTTGGCGAGATGGTTGACGGCACCCTTAAACACTTAAACTAACGCTCGCGCCCCGTACGAACTTTTCTCAATCGCGAAAAAACGATCTTGGTAAAGTTGCGCGGCTACGCTTGCTGCTTAAAACTTAAAATTATGGCAAACATTATCGATTATATTGATTGGAGGGGCGACGTTCCCTTCTCTGTTTCAAAATTTAATACTATTGATGCAATAATCTTTTGCGAGCTTTCATATTTTCCAATGGAAGATATTGTGCCTGCGGATTTTTCTGAAAGCATTTCTATTCGTACTATGTGCGAAAAAGTGATAAAGAAAAATCTTTCGATGCATGACCCGCTCGATATTCCGCTTGCAAAATCAATTCTAAACTCAACTCGCTATGACAATGTAAAACTATGCGGTTTTATAAATGATGTTAATGTTGAACAGGAACATCAATTTAGTGCAATCGTTTTTGTTCTAGATGATGGTGATGTTTATGTAGCGTTTAGAGGTACGGATAGAAACTTAATCGGTTGGAAAGAAAATATGGACTTGGCATACCATGACGAAGTTCCGGCACAAAGTTTTGCATTGGGTTACCTAACTACAGTACTCAAATTTTTCCAAACAAATGCAATAGTTGGTGGTCATTCAAAGGGTGGCAACCTCGCGGTTTATGCAAGCGCTTTTTGCGACGCTACACTTTTTGACAAAATTAAACAAGTCTATAATTTCGATGGCCCAGGATTTAATCACGTCGTAATTCAAAACCCGGCTTTCGATATAGTTAAAGATAAAGTTAAAACAATCGTGCCGCATTCTTCTATAATTGGAATGCTTCTTGAACACAAAGAAAAAATCAATGTAATTCAAAGCACGGAGAACAACGGGTTTGCCCAGCATTCGCTTTTTACATGGGAAATAAAACGCAACGAACTTGAATACCTAGAAGGCATCACACCAGCAGGCCAATATACTAATGAAAATGTTAGGGACTGGATTTCACGAATGAGCTTTGAAGAAAAAGAACAATTTATCGACACCGTATTTAAGCTCGTTGACAAAAACAAAACCGTTGAAGATGTCTTTACCATGAAAAACATCATTCCATTAATTAAAAGTTATCGAGACATGGACGAGGCAGATAAGCAAAGCATCAAGCTTGCGCTCGGCAGCCTTAAGGACGCCGTCCTCGACAACATCAAAGAAAAAATAGATTACGAAAAACCAGAAAAATAACGTAGGCCCTTTAAGCCGCGCGGCAAAACATGTAATTGAAAAGAATTTTTTATATGATATAATCAAGACGTTAGCGTCATGTTAACAGTCACAATATAGTCCTATCTTATCTTCGGGGCTAATCAAGCGATTTTCGCCATAATTACAAAAAATATTAGAATACAAAAATCTAGAGATGACCTTTGACACAGAGGTTTCACCACAATTTATAGATTTCTTAAAAAATTGTGAGAAAAAAATCTATGTTTTCATGGCGATTTCACCACAAACTATCCAAAGACTAAAAAAATGTTGCACAAAATTCTTCAATAATTAAAAAAATGTGCAACAAAATTAAACAAGTATATTCATTTGTGGTGAAAAAACGTTTTCAAAACAAAAAAATGTGCAACAAAAATTTCCAAATCAAAGATATGTGGTTATTTAACAATATTAGTATGAAAGGAGTTAAAAGATGCAGTTAAAAGAAATTCTAAAATATAAAAAGGAAACTTTGGCGAAAGAAATAAAAGCATTAGAAGAATTTGAAAAAAAAGTTCCAGAAGGAAAAATTGTTGCTAGAAAGAGGGACGGCAAATTTTATTATGGCAAACGATTGCCTAAGGAGGAACAAATAAAAAAAGGACCTAATTTCGTTGAACGATATCTTAAGCCAAATGCAGAAGAGACGATGTTGCTGGCAAAGGGGGAATACGGCAAGCATAGACTTAAGGATGCATACAAAGAACTTGCAATAGTTAATGAATATTTGGAAATGCTTAATTGCGAACCAAACGCAGAAAAGTTTTTGCGCACGCATGAAGGGATACGTTTTTTAATCGAACCGAAATTAATAATTGAGGAAGAGGAATTGAAAAAGTGGCAAGAGATGGATTACAAAAGGAGTGAGTATAAACCTGAAAAATTAATTTATCCGACGGTAATTCCATCGCTGCAGGTAAGGAGCAAGTCGGAAGCAGATATTATTTCTCGATTAGTACATTTTAATGTGCCTTTCCATTATGAGGAAGAAATCCAGACACCTAATGGAAAACGTGTTCCAGATTTCAAGTGCAAAGCAATTTCCACGCATAAAATTTGGTACTGGGAACATTTTGGCGGCATGAACAGTTTTAAATACGCGGAGAAAAATATAGACAAACTTAAGGATTTATATTCTGCAGGCATAGTGCAATGGAAAAATTTAATAATAACTACGGAAACAGTTGATAATCCATTAGATATAAATTGGGTCGATGAAATCATTAAATATTATTTACTTTAGCAATCAGAAAGAAATTGGTATAATAAAAACATGAAGATAGTAAAAATTACAGTTATGAAAAAGGTCTGCCATGAAGACCTGATAAAAGAATATGAAAATCCAATCGAGCATGCGTGCGAGATGCAAATAGGTATGACATTTGTTTCAAAAGAAGGGCAAAGGCCAGAAGGTTTTTGCGAGAGTGCATGGCAAAGCGTAGAACCGTTTGCATTTGCTTTGGCACATGGAGCGCAAGATTTCTACGATGGTTGGATGAAAAGTAAAACGTCCGCTATGATTTCATGCAACGACGGATTTAGACCGGTAAGCTTTTTGTTAGAAGTAATTGAAACAAAATAGAAACCTGTTAAATCTGCTCCGTCATTATTTTTTTCTATATAAAAAACAATTCATAAGAGTTAAAAAAGATTAATATGCAACAAATCTTTACGCATTAACAATTCTGTTGCATATTTTTCTTTGAAACAATCTTGTTTTCACCACAAACCCAAAAGATTCCTTAAAATTGTTGCATGTTTTTATTGATTTAATCTGAAAACATGCAACATAAACGTTACTACTTAGGAATATGTGGTGAAAATCTTCTTAAAGAGGAATATTTTATGCAACAAATTTGGCTGAATTAATAAATTTGTGACACATACAACGAAGGTGGCGCTCGAACGAAAATGTGCCGTCAATCAATATTAGCCACCGTAAGTAGCGAAGGGCACCGCAGGGCCCTACTTAGCCCAAGCGGTGCCAGCTTCGCGAGCAAAAAAACATCTCTACAACTTACAGCTTGTAGAGATGAAAAGGTGAAAATCTTTATTGCCAATATATATTCTCAAATAGAGTTGCCTTCAGTGACGCTGATATTGCCAGCAAGCATATGAAGCTTTTCAATATAAGAAGGACTAGTGCCGCAACATCCACCGACAAACCTTGCACCCGCCTCAATTAATTGAATCATCAAAACAGCAAAGTTGTCATCAGAAAGATCATATTGAAACTTGCCATGAGGACCAGGCTTAGGAAGACCAGCATTTGGTTTGGCAAGAATAGGCAAGTCGGTACACTCACGATATTGTTTAATTAGGTCAAACATTTTTTCCGGGCCGACAGAACAATTCGCGCCGATAACATCAATATCAGCATCCTTTAAAATCTCCACAGCTTTCTTAGGATTATCCCCGTAATAAGTATGACCGTTTTCCTCAAAAGAGAGACTAAGCATAATAGGAAGGTCGCAAACTTCTTTCGCTGCAACAGCCGCCGCTAAAGCTTCCTGCGCATTTGCCATAGTTTCACACGCAAGTAAGTCGCACCCCGCATCAGCCAAAATTTTTATTTGCTCTTTATAAATATTAACAATTCTATCAAAAGCTTCGTCGTCTTCAATCATAAACGACCCCGTCATAGAAAGATTCCCAGCAACTAAAGCCTTTCCGGCAGCAGCCTTTTTCGTATACTGCACAGGAGTGGTATTGAGCCGAACGATATCATCCTCGAGATGAAACGATTTAAGACGCCCGCGATTTGCACCAAAAGTCGGAGCATAAATAATATTACTGCCAGCGGCAACATAACGCTCTTGCAGCCCAACAATCACACTCTCGTGGTCGCAAATCCAATTCTCAACGCAACAATTTGCAGGCATACCCGCGTCAATCAAAAACGAGCCTGTCGCCCCGTCGAGTAAAATAATTTTATTCTCCGTAAAATTTTTAAATTCAGTTTTGTTCATGTTTCGCCAGCTTTCAGGGTATAAATTTTCTTACATTATAAAATCAAATATACCTTTCGTAAATAAAAATCGCAAGAATCACAAACAAAAATCTCTCCGAATTGAAGATTGTATAAGAAATCTCAGAGTGATATAATAAATTGTAATTATATTTGCAAATATAAAACAAAGGAGAGAAATTATGAAAATTTTAGGTATTAGTGCCGGTAGACACAACGGTAACAGCGATTTTGCTGTTAAGACAGCTCTTAAGGCAGCTCAAGACAAGGGTGCAGAATGTACATTTATCAACCTATTCGATTACAACATTCTTCCATGTACAGGATGCGAAAGTTGCACAATGACAATGGGCGAAGTTGAAATGGGAAAACGTGACACATATCCAGGTTGCGTACTTAAAGACAAAGATGATATGCAAAAGATTATGGACGTATTCCAAAGACAAGATGGTATCATCATTGGTGTTCCTACATATGACTTAACACCAAGTGCATTATACATGAAGTTCGCTCAAAGATTCTTAGCATACGAACTCGCATTCCTTATTAAGATTGGTATCGTTGAAAAAGATCCACACCTTTGCTGTGGTCTTATCTGCGTTGGTGGTTCATGCCACGATTGGCAAGGATTTGCACTTGAATCACTCGCTGCTACAATGTTCACACAATCAATCCAAGTTATTGATGAGTACATGGTAACTAGAGTTGGTCGTCCTGGAAACATCTGCTTACGTCAAGATCACCTTGACAGATGCGCTAAGATGGGCGAGAACATTGTTGAAGCTATCAACACACCATTCGAGCAAAGACATTGGCTTGGCGATCCTGATTTAGGTATCTGCCCTAACTGCCACGGCGGCTTAGTATTCCGTGGTGATGTTCACTGGGATGGAATTCAATTCCCATACGAGTGTGCAGTTTGTGGTGCTGGTCTTGAACTTAAAGATGGTAAATTCGAGCTTGTTCCTGACGGACTTAGCCGTGACAGAAACGTTAACGAATCAAGAGCTTATCACCTTGAAGAAATCATCGCTACAAGAATTGACTTCTTCAAGAACATGGAAACAAATCCAGAACTTCCAGCTAAGATTGCTGAAATGAAAGCTCTTCAATTCCCAACAATCTAATAAGTAGATACTAAAATTTTTAAGGCCTCGGCACTTTCGCCGGGGCCTTTTTTTCATGCTCCGCAGCCTTTAAAAAATCCCAAGATATTGAGAAAAAATTAAAAAAATTTAGCATATGTAGTGGAAATCGGGGGGGGAACTGTGATATACTAACCCCGAATAAATGAAAATTATTGATATACTATCTTACTATTTTAGAAAGGGATGAAGAACATGAAGAAAAAAATCATAGGAATAATTTTAACTCTGACAATGGTTTTAACAATGCTTCCAGCATTGGCATTGCCAACAAAGGCAGAAGAGCGTCTTACTGTATATAAATCTGATGGAAAAACACTAGCTCAGCCCATGGAAGATTATTCAGAAACGGAAGACATGCCAATTGGTGGAGGAGCGTCTTTTACAAATATAACAATTTATAAATCAGATCTGGTAATTAAAGGCACATTACAAAATGGGAAAATTGTTATAAACCCAGGTGTTGATAAAATTACGCTTGATGGCGTGAAAATAATTCCAACAAAGAGATGGGGAGAAGTAGCTGCAATACAATCAAATTCCGAAGATCTTACTATTAACCTTTTAGGAGAAAATCAGTTAGGCAACACAGTTGAGTATGAAGAAGACGAAACGGCAAGTGAAGATTATTTCTTAAATTATGGAATAGTATCGAATTCCAATATAACTTTCGCTGGGCCGAAAACTGCAAGTCTTAAAATATATGATTGTGGATCAGGAGTTAAAAGCGAGGAAGGTGAAACTAATAAAATTATTTTTGGTGAAGATTTTGCTGGAACAGTAAAGATTGAACATTGGGGAAATAATTATGCTGCAATTAATTCGGATGGAGATATTGAAATATTAGGTGGAGAAGTTATTGTTAATGCCTACGGCGACGGAGGAATTTGCAGTGAACAAAACACTACTATAAAAAATGATGCTATCGTGAATGTATATTCGCGTAATAATTCTGCTATGATTATAGAAGAAAATCTGTATGTTGGTGACAATGCAAAAGTTACAGCACGCTCTGACAGTGATGGGCAGTCAACAATTAGTGCTGAAAATGTTTCTATAGATGGAAAAGCAGATTTTTCGGCAACTTCAAGTCAGGAGATGAATGCACTTCTAGTAGAAGATGGAAAAGTAGAGATTTTATCATCAGGCTCTATAAAATTTAGCTCAAAAGATGCGATAGCATTAGAAGCAAATGAATTAATTATTGGTAAAGATGTTAAAGATATTGTTTTATATGGTTCCAAAGAGATATCATTTGGCGCAGTACTGATTTATGAAGAACCGGAAGATTTCCCAGAGAACCTCTTAGTATATGGTGGAGTAAATGTGGATTCTGATTTTAAGCTAGAAGATATCATGAAAGAAAAAAATAAAGCCAAAATAGATAAATTGGAATTCGAGGATAGAGAGGGGGACACCCACATTGTATATACTTGCTTTGTTGGAGATGAGATTGCAAACGCTTTAGTTATTAGAAACGTAGAAGAGCCAACAACACCAGAGAACCCAAAAACTGAAGATACAAACTCAATGCTTATGTGGATCGTTCTTGGCCTTGCATCACTCGCAATAGCAGCAGGAATCTTACTTTCTAAAAAGCAAAAGAATTAAACAAAAAACCTAAATAGCCCCACAAAAAATCTGGGCAGATAATAAAATACATAAGGGTGCCGAAAATTCGGCGCCCTTTTTATGTTTTTAAAAATCCACAACATATAGTTGTATTTACTTATTCTAATTCCGTATATAGTGGCAATTTCATAGATAATGTCAGTCCAACATGATAAACTAAAACTAATTATTTGCATATATTAATAAATAAAAGAACTACTTATAAGGAAGGACATGAAGATGAAGAAGAAAATTATAGGTATTATTTTGACGGCAGTTATGGTTTTAACTATGCTTCCAGCATTGGCATTGCCAACAAAGGCAGGAATAGCCAACTCACATCAATTAGAAGTATGGAAAGATGGAGAGAAAATTGCTGAAGGAGAGGATTATACGTGGGCGGAAAATAAGCTTAGAATCTTGAACTCCGGTTTAACAATTAAAGGTAGCACAAATTGCGAGTATATTTGGATTGGAAAAAACGCAAGTAATGTTACATTAGAGAATTTGAATATTATTCCTGATGAAGAAACATCTAAAATTCAGAAAGCAATAGAATATGATGGTCAAAAACTTGAGATTAAACTCAAAGGTAAGAATACAATCGGGGTAGATCCTTCAAACCAAGCAAGAGCTACAGTTTTACAAGCAATATACAGTGATAAAGCTGCTGACATAAAAATTACAAGTATTGATAATGCAAGCCTTAATATTTATACGTTTAACCAAGCAATTTATAATGTATCGAATGAAGCGATATTTGATATAGGCGACATCGAGATTGTAGGTGGCACATATAATATTAAAACTAGTATGAAAAACAAAGGTTATGGAATTGTGGCTAACAACAAGCTTCTTATAAAGGACGCAAATGTAACAATAAAATCCGTCAACGTTGCATTAGGAGCACAAGCTGAATTAAAAATATGCGGACAATCAAATGTAAAAGTCTGGTCAAATGTTGAAAAAAAGAAATTAAAAGAAAGCGCTAATGAAGTTAGTAGTGCTCCTAAAATTGATGCGACGGCAGCAGTTTATATAATCGGGGGGGGTATATCTATAGAAGACAAATCACAGTTTTCTGTTGAGGCAGTTGGAATAAATGCATGTGCACTTTTGGCGTTTGGAAATTTAGATATAACTACTTCCGGGGAAGTAAATTTAAAATCTAAAACGCATGTAGCGGCAGCCATTATGGAAGATATGAAAATCGGTGAGAACGCCAACGTTGTTATGCACGGTTCATACGATGTACCTGAATCAGACATAAAATTTGGTGCACTTGCATGCGTAGGTGAAGTTGAAATTCCTGAAGAACTTTTATTATACGGCGCAGAAAACGCAGAATATGAGTTCGATAAAACACTTATCACTGCGCCAGCAGACATAATGACCATAGAGGATTCATTTATGGTTTCCACTAAAGAAATAAAAAATTGCAAAACATGTTCCGTAAAAAAAGACGGTGAAGATGTAAGAGCAAATACGCTTGTGATAAAGGCACCTAAAGTTCCTGAAACAGGCGATACAAACTCGATGATTCTTTGGATCGTTCTTGGCCTTGTATCACTTGTAATAGCAGCAGGAATCTTCGTTTCTAGAAAACAAAGAGACTAATAAAATATTAAAAAGGGCCCAATCTTTGATTGTGGCCTTTAACTATAGATATACGACATACTAAGGAAGGGACGAAACATGAAAAAGAAAATTATAGGAATAATTTTAACAGTAACTATGGTATTGACTTTGCTTCCAGTGATGGCATTGCCATCTTTAGCGCGTACTGCAGTGGGAGGAGTACATGTTCTCAAAGTTTATAAGGGAGAACAAGAGCTTGTAGAAGATGGTAAAAATTACTATTGGGAGGAGAATGAACTATACATACTTCAATCAGGATTAACAGTTAAGGGAAATTCTTATCACACGCCTGAGACAATTAATATTGGTGGCGAAGTAACCTCAATCACTTTCGAAAATGTACAAATTTATCCAGATGAGACTAGCCTGTTCCAGGCTGTAATATCGTATTCTGATAATCTCACAATTAATTTAATGGGAAATAACCAGTTTGGAGATTATATCAATACAACAGATACATGGAGTGAGAAGAGTGTTATTAATCATGGAATAATAGCACAAAACTTGACTTTTACAGGAAGCGGAAATCTTACTATATATGCTCAACATAGAGCTATTTTTGCAAATGAGATGTCGAGACCGGTTAAATTTGCATTACCAATAGAAGAAACGGTAGAAAGCGCTCTACCTGAAGAAAGTGAAGAACCTGAATATAATATTACATTCGCTGATAGTTTTAATGGAAATATAAAAATAAGACAAAATGGAAACATTGCTTATACAATAGGAAAGAGTGAAGGCGAAGGAGAAAGCATTTTACCGGATAGTTTAATACAAACTACTGCATTGTATGCAAATGGCGATTTAGAAATACTTAGTGGTACATTCGACATTGTTAGCTATAACGGCACAGGTATTGGTGCGGAAGGAAATTTGACAATAGGTGGCGATGCAGATGTTAAAGTAACGACAGGCGATAATTCAACAACTAAAGTACGTTCAAAAAGATTATTTGGGGTTGTTGCTGGCGAATATTTTTCAATCAAAGATACAGCGAAGGTTACAATACTCGAACAAGGTAATGCCATAGCAGCAAGAGCATTTGGCGATTTTATAATAAGCTCTTCTAACCCAATTTCGATTAAAGCATTAAACAATGTTGGAGTACTTGTTTATGGTAAATTTACAGTTAAAGAAAGTGCAAAAGATGTTGTTTTGTATGGTTCAAACCTAAATATTTTACCTGAAATAGAAGGCAACTATAATGAGAGAGGCGCAGTAGTTAGCTTCCAGGAATTCGATATTAGTAAAAAACTCATAACGCGCGTTGGTACAGTAAGTTCTGAAAAATTCAATGCAGACGATGTTAAAGGCGAACTTAAAGTAGCGCTTGTAAAAATGCCAGAAGAGCCAGAAACACCTACAGAAAAACTAGCATTAACTGCTAACACCGATTTAAGACTACCAGAATTCTATACATGTTATGTAAGCGATACTGGCAAAGTAGCTAATGCGTTAGTAATTAGAGCAGCTAAGAACCCTGAAACTGCAGATACAAGTGCAATGCTGATTTGGGCATTCGCAGGTCTTGCAGCTTTAGCATTAGCAGCAGGCATCTTAGTTTCTAGAAAACAAAGAGATTAAAAAAATATTAAAAAGGCCACAATTTTCGATTGTGGCCTTTAACTATAGATATACGACATGCTAAGAAAGGGACGAAACATGAAAAAGAAAATTATAGGTATTATTTTGACGGCGGCAATGGTACTAACCTTACTCCCAGTTTTCGCATTGCCAACAAAGGCAGAAAATAACCTTGTTGTTAAAAAAGATGGAAAATAATAGAAGAAGGTGCTGATTATGAATGGGAGCTTGGAAAAGACAGTTATGCATTAAAGATAAAAAGTTCGGGACTAGCACTTTCGGGAACAATTGAAGATCCTATTATATTGAGCGAAAATGTTGATAGCATCACGCTTGATGGATTATCTATTATCCCAACAAGTGATTTGGATTATGGAATATATACTGCCAATGCGAATGGAACAGTTACAATTACTCTAAAAAATGATAACCAAATTGGAAATTATCTTAGACAAGATCCTATAAACCCAGATGGTGAGAACTTCATTATCGATACGGGAATTGATGGGTTAAACTTAGATTTTAAAGGAGACGGAAGTCTTACTATTTATGGTCAGAAGCGAGCAATCACAGCAGGAATAGATGGAAGAGACGGAAAAACTTTCGATATTACATTCACGGATTCTTTTAGTGGAGAGTTAATAGTAAGACAATGGGGAGGCTGCGATGTGCCAATGGCCTTGCTTGCGACTGGCAAGATTAATTTCTATGGCGGAAAGTTTTCTATTATAAGTAACGCTGGCTTAGGAATTGCTGGTTGGAACGGTATCAATATTGGAGAAGGCATTGAACAAATTGTTTCATATGGAAACCTGCCGTTTTCTGATGAACAAATAGCAGGCTCAATGATATGGGTGGAAAACGAAAAAAACATCAATGTTTCACCAAAACTTTTAATGTTTGGTAAAGCTAAAGTAGATGCTGACTTTGAAGAAAGTGAGATTGATGAGTCGGTTGAAATAACCAAACTTGAAGACGTAGGGGGAGATACTCCATATTTTACTTATATTACAAAAAATGGACTTGCAAAAGCGATTTTAATTAAACATAAAGATGAACCTAAGAACCCTGAAACTAAAGACACAAGTGAAATGCTTATCTGGGCATTTGCAGGCCTTGCAGCACTCGCAGTAGCAGCAGGAATCTTAGTTTCTAGAAAACAAAGAGATTAAACCTACAATTTCTAAAAATATGAATTAGAATCTAAGGCACATAATAAAAACATAAGTCATAATCAAACAACAAAAATTTAAGACACAATTAAACAACATAATTGCAAGGTGGCGGATCCCCCGCCACCTTGTTTTTGCCGTCAAAATATATGAAATTGATGGTAGAAATAATAAATATGTGACCATCTTTGCTTGCCTTAATAATCCCAAGATATTGACAAAAAATTTAAAAAACTTAGCATATATAGTGGAAATCGGGGGGGAACTGTGATATACTAACTCCGTATAAATGTAAAACATAGATATATTATCTTACTATTTTAGAAAGGGACGAAACATGAAAAAGAAAATTATAGGAATAATTTTAACTCTAACAATGGTTTTAACCTTGCTCCCAGCATTTGCACTGCCAACAAAGGCCGATAGTGCAGTTACTAAAGCTTGGGAGATAAAAAAAGCTAACGGCGAGTATGCAAAACAAGGGTCTGATGGGGAGTATGATTGTAAAACAGATGAAAACGGCTTTACATACGTAGATATTGGTTCGTCAGATTTAGTAATTTCTGGGGTTTTGGTGGGTAGTATACGCCTAAACAGGAGCGTTACGAAAGTCACATTTAAGAATTTGAAAATCCTTCCAGATGATAAATATTATATGGATAATCCAGCAGTGTTTTCATACAGTGAAACAGTTGAAATTGTACTTGAAGGAAAAAACTATATAGGAGAATCTTCGGAAGATAAAAATATTTTCCCTAGGGGGATTGAAGGACAAAATTTAACTTTTAGTGGAAACGGAAATCTTGATATTTACAGTTTGGATGCTGCAATAAGCGTACACACAATTTGGGATAACGAAAGCGAAGGAGAGGAAGAAGGAAAAAATTTAACATTCAATCTCCAAGGAGATGGAAAAGTTAAAGTTGTTCAATGCGAATCACCACAAGCAATAAGAGAAAAAAGGGAAGAATCAGCGCCAAAAGGAGAAAGAACAGTTAGCGCGCCATTAGACTCGATAATAGGAGCCAGTAAAGCTGTGGGACATTTCATAGATGGTACTATATATGCAGATGGTGATATTAATATTAAAGACGGCAAATTAGAAGTTATAAATAATTTAAGCGGAGAAAGATTTTATAAAGAAGGTCGGTTTAGAGTTTTTGCAGGACTTGCAGCAGAGGGCGACATAAATATTAGTACTGCGAAAACAGTTTCTGTTAAGTCATATTATGGAATCGCAGCAGCAGCGTTAGGCGATGTGACAATTGATAAAAATGTTAAAGACCTTATTTTATATGGTTCATTAGAAGAAGAATTGATGAGTCTAGGAGCACTAGCATCTGCAGGAACAATTACTAACAACTCAGGAAATAAATTGCTCGGTGGCGTTGTCAAAGGTCCAGACTTTACAGAAAAAGATCTTGGCACGGTTAAAGAGGAAAAAATATCATTGGCAAAAAAAATAGAAGAGTTAGAAAAAAATAAAAACCTAGAAGAGGCCAATGTAGAAGAAGGAAGCGTAGATTCTGAAACCGCAGAAGCACCAAAAGTAATAGAAGAACAAGTAGAGAATCTTCCAGAGACAACGGAAGTAGTAGAAAAGCCTATATCTTTTCAAGCAACGATGGTGGAACTTTCTTCATTAGATGAATCATTTTCAATTGTAGGTGAGAGTTCTAAATTAGATATGACAATAACCACATACACTGTTGACGGGGAAGTAGCAAATGCTCTTATGATTAAAGCTCCTGATAAAAACCCTGAAACTGAAGATACAAGTGCAATGCTGATCTGGGCGTTCGCAGGTCTTGCAGCTTTAGCAGTAGCAGCTGGCATCTTAGTTTCTAGAAAACAAAGAGATTAAACTTACAATTTCCAAAATACGAATTAGGATCTAAGGCACAATAAAATAATAAACTTTTCAAGGTGGCGGACTTTTCGCCACCTTGTTTTTTGCAGTCAAAATATATGAAATTGATGGTAGAAATAATAAATATATACCAATCTTTGCTTGCCTTAATAATCCCAAGATATTGAGAAAAAATTAAAAAAACTTAGCATATATAGTGGAAATCGGGGGGGGAACTGTGATATACTAACTCCGTATAAATGTAAAACATAGATGTACTATCTTACTATTTTAGAAAGGGACGAAACATGAAAAAGAAAATTATAGGAATAATTTTAACTCTAACAATGGTTTTAACCTTGCTCCCAGCATTTGCATTGCCAGTAAAAGCAGATGGAGATGCTGAACGAGAAACAGCAGAGCTAGTTGCAACAAAAAGCAATTGTCCATTTGCAGTTTATAAGGTTGATGGAAAAAATCAAATTCCGGCTACTCCGTGGGATGATGAACAAGATACAGGTGACTATGAATGGGGTGATGAAAATAGTACATTATACATTTATAGTTCAGACTTAATTGTTACTATGGCATCGGGAGTAACAGAACCAGCAAATGCGACAATCAATATACCTTATAAAGAAGGAGGTGGAAGAACTCCTGTAGAAAAAATTACATTCAAAAACCTAAACATTGTTTATAAAGTTAATGTTGAAGAAAAAAAGTCGTCGTTTAGAACAATAGTAGACGTACGTTCACCAGAAATGGAAATAAATCTTGTAGGAAATAATCAGATTGTAGACATAAATAAGAGGCCTATAACAAATTGGTATAGTGATGATAATGGTGTCATTACAGGATATAACTTAACGTTCACTGGTGATGGAAATCTTAATATCGAATGCAGCGGAGTAGCAATAAACGCGATGGAGATAATGCCTGATGAGTATATAGAAGGTAGAGGAGAACCAACTGACATAACATTTAATGGAACAGGCGAAGTGAAAGTCAAACAATGTTTATATGAGGAACTAGATGATTTTGCAAAGGAAGAAGTTGCTTTATCTTTTGAAGGTCAACCATATGTTTTATATAAAGGAAGGCATTCCGGAAGACAAAACGGAGCAGTAGCAGCAACTGGAAATATCAATGTAAATAATGGTTCGTTAAATGTCATCTCTAAGAAAGCTAATCAAGAAACAAGTATTAATATGGGGAATCATGCAGTTGTTGCAAATAAAAAGTTAGTTATTAACACACCGTATGATGTAAGTATTAAATCAGAAAGTGGTGTAGCAGCAGTTGGTATAGAAGAAGTAATTATTGGTAAAAACGCTAAAAACATTACATTAGTTGGATACTATGAAGAAAAAAGCATGGAAGTGGGAGCATTAGTCAGTTTAAAAGAACCAAGTATTCCTAAAACATTTACAGTTGTAGGCAGCAAAGATCAAGAATTTGTTATTGATTCAACTCAACTTAAGACCGCAAGTTTTGAGAAAGTTAACGTTAAGGATGAAGAACCAAAAAAAGTAGTATTAGCGGAAGGAGCATTAGGTAAAACTTATAGCGGGGAAGAAGACCCAGAAGAAATAGATAGTGTCTACACTTGCTTTGCAGGAGATGAGGTTGCAAAAACACTTGTAATTAAAGCGCCTGATAAAAACCCTGAAACTAAAGACACAAGTGCAATGCTGATTTGGGCGTTCGCAGGCCTTGCAGCTTTAGCAGTAGCAGCAGGCATCTTAGTTTCAAGAAAACAAAGAGATTAAACTTACAATTTCTAAAAATACGAATTAGAATCTAAGGAACATAATAAAAACATAAGACATAATCAAACAACAAAAATTTAAGACACAATTAAACAACATAATTGAAAGGTGGCGGATCCCCCGCCACCTTGTTTTTTGCATTCAAAATATATGAAATTGATGGTAGAAATAATAAAACAGAACCTTTCTTTGATGATTTGATAAATCCCAAGATATTGAGAAAAAATTAAAAAAACTTAGCATATGTAGTGGAAAGCGGGGGGGGGAACTGTGATATACTAACCCCGTATAAATGAAAAACATAGATATACTATCTTACTATTTTAGAAAGGGACGAAACATGAAAAAGAAAATTATAGGAATAATTTTAACTCTAACAATGGTTTTAACCTTGCTCCCAGCATTTGCGCTGCCAACAAAGGCAGAAGGTACAATTGAAATTTATAAGTATGACAAAAATAACAAAAAAATAGTTGCTGAAGAAAACACTGATTTCGAATGGAGGGTATACGGTGAAGAAGAATATCTAGTTATAAATACATCGGGATGGACACTGTCTAAACAATTAAATACTTATATTGTTTTGGCGCCCTATGTTGAAGAAATTACATTATATGATTTAGAAGTAAATGTTGACGAGGTTGAAACAACATTCGTAATCGATGCAAATGCTTCTCAAATCAAAATTACGCTTATGGGAAATAATAAGCTTCATAATGTAAGTGAAGAAGGTGTTTTCTCTAATCTTGTAAGATGCGGTGTAGGTGGACAAAACTTGATTTTTACAGGACAGGGAAATCTTGAAATTCATAGCGAGACAGGAGCAATAACAAGTTCGCCGAATCCTAGATTAGGAGAAGAAACAAGCGATATTACATTTGATAAAGATTTTTCCGGTAAAATAACAGCGGTACAGTATGGAAAACCTAAAATGGACGATGTAGATAAATTGCTTAAAATGGACGATTTTGAAGAAGAAAGTCAAAAAGAAAGTCTGAAGATAGTTAAATTTGAAGATCCAACAATTAATTCGTCAGGAGATATTAATATTTATGGTGGCGAGTTTGAGATTGTTAATTATGACGAAGGAGAATCGATAGGCAGACTAGTCAGTGGCTTTGTAAGTTGCCCTTGTGCAGTTGGTGCAGGTGGAAACTTAAATATTACTACTTCTAAACCTGTAACGGTTAAATCTTTTTATGGTATTGCAGCAGCTGCTTATGGTACTATAAATATTGGTAAAGATGTTGAGCAAATTGTTCTATTTGGTCCGGGAAATACTGAAGGCTCAGTAGTGGGAGCATTAGCAAGCGGAAAAGAAATTGTTATAGATGAAAACATTTCGGTTTTTGCTGACGAAGTAAAAAATGCTGATTTTAATGTGAAAGACATTAAGAAAAATGCAACGTTAAAAGAAATTGTTATAAATGACGATGAAGAAAATAGTGAACAAACACAACAAAAATTAGAACGCACAAATTTAGAAGGTACATTAAGTGAAAATAGAATTGTTGGCGGGAAACATACAATTCAAACATTACAATACACCTATTATGTTGGTAATAAAGTTGCAAATGCTATAGTAATTAAAGGAAAAACAAACCCTGAAACTGAAGATACAAGTGCAATGCTGATTTGGGCGTTCGCAGGTCTTGCAGCATTAGCAGTAGCAGCAGGAATCTTAGTTTCTAGAAAACAAAGAGATTAAACCTACAATTTCTAAAATACGAATTAGAATCTAAGGCACATAATAAAAACATAAGACATAATCAAACAACAAAAATTTAAGACACAATTAAACAACATAATTGCAAGGTGGCGGATCCCCCGCCACCTTGTTTTGCCATTCAACTTCTAATTTGCATAGCTGATTGACCAAAGATAAATAATCTAGTATATTAATAAAGCACATTCGTGCGTAGAGCGACTCGCTCAAATCTGGCAGTTTCTGCCACAAATTTCAAATCATTATTTTATTAGGCAGGACGAGCCAACGTTTTTTCATGCGTTAATCTAAACCGCTCTGCCGGAAAGGCTTTTATATGAATAATTACAGAGAATTACCTTTTACAGACAACTTTATGTTTTCCAACACACTTTATAATAATTATGAATTGTGTAAAGAATTACTGGAACTAATATTAAATGTTCCAATTGAAAGAATTGAAATGATTGATACCGAAAAATCAATTAAGACAGGTTATAACTCACATGGCGTTAGATTTGATGTCTATGTAAAAGATGAAGCTAATACTCATTATGATGTTGATATGCAAGTCAAAAATGAGCCGAACCTTCCAAAACGCAGTAGATACTATCACAGGATGTTGGACGCGCATCAATTAAGAAAA
>JAZLLU010000004.1:0-21065 GCA_045598285.1 Lachnospiraceae bacterium
CCGAAAAAGGGGCCATTGGTACCCAATAAGCGTTGTTAAAAATTTTGATGTATTTTACAAAAGTTTAAAAACCTTGAAAAATCAAGATTTTTAGTTTCTATACTTTTCCAACAAGTTCTCATAATGAATAAATTTAATGGATTTACTTAAAAAATATATAGTTTCGGGTACCAATGGTGCCTTTTTCGGTAATTTTACCAAAACATTTTATTTTGTATTAATATATGGAGCCGGTGGTCACACCGGCGAAGCGGCGCCGGTAGGCGCCGCAAAGGGACATAGTAGTAGAGGCTGTTGGATTTGTGGGTTACTGGCGCCTAGCCAGTTATCCATAAATCCACAGCCCAAAGAGCCCTAAAAATTCATATTTTGCGTTCAGACAAAAATCTTTTAATTCCATTTACGTTCGAGAAAGTAACGCAATGCTTTCCACATGTTCCGTTTGAGGGAACATATCTACGCAGCAAGCTTTAACTAGTTTGTATCCTGCAAACTTGAAGGCCTCTAAATCTCTTGCCAGTGAAGTTGGCTTGCAACTTACATAAACTATTGAATCCACGCCGTAACTAAGAATCTTACCTAAAGCTTTCGGATTAATACCTTCTCTAGGTGGGTCTAGTATTAATGAGTCTGGGACGCATCCTGCAAGTTCTCCTGCATCTTGAATAACCTTTAAGACATCGCCAGCAATAAAGCTAGCATTTTCTATACCGTTAAGTTTTGCATTTTCCCTTGCAGCCTCTACTGCTTCTTCAACTATTTCAACGCCGACAACATTATCAACTACGTTTGCCATAAGTTGCGCTATGGTTCCTGTGCCACTATAAAGATCAAAAAGTGTGCCATGCGCATCGGCCGCATACTCTCTAGTTTTTGAATAAAGAACTTCAGCCCCAAGCGTATTTGTTTGGAAAAAAGAAAACACAGAAATCTTAAACTTAAGACCTAAAACTTCTTCATTAATAAAATCTTTTCCATACAAAACATCTATTTTATCTGCTCTAACAATATCTGATTTAGCATCATTAGTTATGTGCAAAACTCCTGCGATATTTCCTTCTAAATCCAACTCCAAAATTTTATCCTTAAGAGTTTTTATCATCTCTAAATAATTTTCTGGATAATCTGAAGATGTAACGAGTGCAACCAAAATTTCACCTGTCTTAGCAGCTCGCCTTAAAAGAAGGTGACGAAGAAATCCCTCACCCGTTACATTATTTCTAAAAGAAATTACTCCCTTTTCATAAAAATCATTAAAGTAGTCGCGAACAAAATTTCTTATTTTATTAAGATCGTCATGCACCAAAACACAATGAGAAACATTAACAATGTTCATAAAACTTCCCTTTTGGTGAAGGCCTAAAGAAAAAGGTCCTCCCTTAAATTCATCACCAAAAGTAAATTCCATCTTGTTTCTATAACCTTCTTCATTAGGAGAAGAAAGAATTCCTTCAAACTCAAAATCATCATAAACATTGCTAAGAAGTGCCTTGACCTCACTAGCCTTCTTTTCTAATTGCTTCGCATATGAAATTTTTTGATAAGTACATCCACCGCATACACCAAAATGAGGACAGAGCGCTTGCCTATCCTCAAAAGCAGATAAATCAATTTTTTTCTTCTTACTCATCTGTTAATCAAACCTTTTTTAATTTTGCAAAAGAAGCAAACATCTTCTTAGTTCCAAAATCCTTAAAGTCTACTGTTACTTCCCAATCTCTTCCGCCATCACAAATTTCAGCTACAACGCCTTCACCAAATTTCATGTGCTCAACGCTGTCACCAACTTCATAATCTAACTTATCCTTTGAAGACGAACTGCTAAATGACTTAGGTTTATCCGAAAGCGCAAAAGGCTTCCTTCCAAAACTTTCTTTAGCCTTAGAAGCCGCACTAACACCACCATTATATTCACTTGGCTTTGAAGTAACATAAATATTATCTTTATCTAATTCTATTAAACTTTGAGGAATCTCCTTAACAAATCTAGAAATAATCGAAACCATAGTTTCACCACGAATCATCCTCATTCTAGATGCTGTTATTACTAAATTTTTCATCGCTCTAGTTATGGCAACATAAGCAAGTCTTCTTTCTTCTTCTAAATCCGTTTCATCTTCTGAGCAAATGGCTGCACTCATAGGAAAAAGCCCATCTTCCATTCCACAAAGAAAAACATTCGTAAATTCTAATCCTTTCGCTGAATGAATCGTAATAAGCGAAACATAATTGTCTGCACTATCCCATGAATCGATATCAGCAATTAAAGATACTTCCTCTAAAAATCCGCTAAGAGTTGGTTCATCCGCTGTATCTTCATACAATGCCAACTTATTTATAAGTTCATTAATGTTATCAATTCGAGTTTCCGACTCAACAGTATTTTCATTTTCTAAGTCCTTTAAGTAACCACTTTTTTCAAGAACCTCATTAATTAATTCCTTAAGAGAAATTTTTCCAACATTAGATTTCAAATCCTCAATAAGATTTCTAAACTCTCTTAATTTTTCCGAACTTCTTCCAAAAAGGCTTTCGTTAACTCCATCATCTAATGCAGAATAAATATTAATTCCCCTATCATCTGCAACAGCTTGTATTGCTTTCACAGTGCTTGCGCCAATTCCTCTCTTAGGAACATTTATTATTCTTCTAACGGCAACATCATCCCTTCCATTATCAATAGTCTTAAGGTAAGCCAAAACATCTTTAATTTCTTTTCTTTGATAGAAGTTAACTCCACCTACAATCTTATAAGGAATATTAGCCCTAACAAAAGCTTCTTCTAACGCACGCGACTGTGCGTTAGTCCTATAAAGGCACGCGCAATCATTTAGTTGGTATCCATCTGCTAAATATTTTCTAATTTGTGCAATAACTCTATCGGCCTCAACATATGGATTATCAACTTGGAAAAGTTTTATTTGGCTTCCTGCTTCATGTTCTGTCCATAAAGTTTTTGATTTTCTATTTTTATTATTCTTAATAACAGCGTTCGCTGCATCTAAGATATTTTGCGTCGACCGATAATTTTGCTCTAACCTAATAACTTTTGCGCCTGGAAAAACTTTTTCGAAATTTAAGATATTTTCAATATTCGCGCCTCTAAACTTATAAATACTTTGATCATCATCACCTACAACACAAATATTTTTATATTTTTTTGCAAGCATGCTTACAAAAACGAACTGTGCCGTATTCGTATCTTGATACTCATCAACCGAAATATATCTAAATCGTTCTTGATATCTTTCCAAAATATCTGGATGTGCCTTAAAAAGTTCAACAGTCTTAACTATAAGATCATCAAAATCAAACGCATTATTTCGTTTTAACTCCAATTGATATTCTCTATAAACCTTAGCAACTTTTTCTAAATAAAAATCGCCCGATGCGTCAAGTTCAAATTGGTCTACACCAATAAGTTCATCCTTAGCAGATGAAATTTGACTCATAAACCACTTTTCCTTAAAGCGTTTCGTATCAATATCAAATTTCTTGCATATATTTTTAACTACAGTCTTTTGATCATCTGTATCATAGATTGTAAAATTATTTTCAAACCCAATAAGATGGCTATAACTCCTTAATATTTTTACGCATGCAGAGTGAAAAGTGCTTATCCATGCACCGCCAGCATCTAAACCTACGCTAAGTTGGATACGCTCTTTCATTTGAGCTGCTGCCTTGTTCGTAAAAGTTATAGCCAAAATAGACTTAGGACTAACATTTTTTTCTTTAATCAAATAAGCAATTCTGTTAGTAATAACCCTGGTCTTTCCCGAGCCAGCCCCGGCTAATATAAGAAGCGGTCCTTCCGTGTAAAGAACCGCTTCTTTTTGTTTATCGTTTAAACCTTGAAGCATATATTATTGTAACCTCTTAAATACCATATCATAGCCACCATTACCGTCATCAATTGATCTTTTAACTCGGCTTATTGTAGCTGTACTAGCTCCACTCTTTTCAGCAATTTCTTGATAGGTATACTTTTCTCCTAAAAACTTTGCTACCTGATACCTTTGTGCAAAAAGTAAGATTTCATTCATAGTGCAAACATCTTCAAAAAATGTATAACACTCTTCAACATCTTTTAATGTAAGTATTGCTCTGAATAATTCTTCCACTTCTGGTGTTCTGGTTTTTTTACTCATTATTTTTTCCCCACAATCTTTTACTATTTTAAAAATGGCCACCGCCGCCACCGTGTGAAAATCCACCTGCAGAAATATGGGTGCTAGAGCCACCCCTTGGGCCATTATCTCTAGGAAGAGGTATAACAACTAGGTTATTATACAAAAACCTGTCTGAACTTCTTCTTAATTTTGATTTTTCTGTATCAATATAATTTTCTGCATCCTTAACAGGAACTACAGTTTTCATCTTTTTCTTCATCGAAGCGGTTACTGCAAAAGAAAGTCCAAATCCCGCAGCTATAGCAATAATTGCTCTAATAATCCAGCCTAATACTGAAATTGGTTCCGGCTCATGTGTCGGCCCATTATTAATGTCTATTGGTTCGCCGTTTCTTTCAGCCTCAAAATATCTATCTGATGTATTTGCAAAAGTTTTGAATGCTCCAGCAAAATCGCCATTTTGAAAATATGTGTTAAGCTCGTCATTTAACTGACTAATTCCATAATCAGTAAATGCTCTTTCTCCTTCTCCGCAAGTAGTTACGTACCACTCACGCTCATTCATATCAATTATCAAAAGTGCTCCATCAATAGGTTCATTACTTTCTTCGCGTGTGTAATGCTCTTCTTGATAATTATCAGCAAACTCTCTTATTCCAAGTCCGTTTGTTCCGTTAACAGTAACAACTGCAATATTAATTCCGAACTTATCACTAACATCAACTAGTTCTTCTAGAACCTCATCATATTCTTCAGTCGATAGTAAATTTGCGTCATCAACTAAATTCGGCATATCTTTTGATGCGAATGCCGTAATGCTAAAAAGTAATACGAAAGAAATAGTAAGTATTAAACATGAAATCTTTTTAAGCATACTTTACCTCACCAAAAAATATATCCCAAAATTAGAATAATCACAAAAAAGGCCACAGCAAAAATTCCTGTCCACAAAAGTCTATATTTCCAAAGTTTTCCCTTGTCGATAGGAAGATTTCCTACCATCTTTCCTGTCTGGCCATTCATGCAAAAAAGATACGGCTTGTTTTCATATGTCGTATTTAATATCCATATTGGATACATTGCATACTTCGCCTTAGCATTCTTTAGATTTACAGAACTATTTTCTAATGTAACTGTATTGTACCCACTAATTGTGCTTTTAAGTGCATCAATCGTTGTCTGCCTGATTCTTGAATTAGCAATTTCTACATTATCTTCTGCGCTAACATCATACCTATCAGCTAAAAATCCTGAAAGGTAAGCCGTTTGAAAATCTACTGCGTCATTAAAATCAAAAGGCTCAACTGATTGCATTAATTCGTCTGGCATATTTGAAGAACCGTCAACAGGAACGTTGTAAAAAGAAAAATTGCCTTCTCTAATTACATCATAATAACGTGTATCGGTATATTTATTTTTTGTATCCATCCACGTTCTAATCTTAGTTGCTTTAAATCTGGCTACGCCATCAGAGTCAGCATCAAAAAGCCAAACTGGCACATATATACCTTTTATTTCATCAATATGGTTTTTATTCTTGAATAAATTTGGAAGCAACTTCTTATCTTTTAAATACTCAAAATATGCTTCTTTAGCTGCTTCTTTATCTAACTTAAATGGGATTACAAAGTCTGGCTTAATATCACCTGCAAACTGCCCCATAAGCACAACAGGGTTCCCACAATAAGGGCAGCTTGTAGCGCCAAGATTTTCATCACCTATTATTTGACCTCCGCATGCACTACATGAATATACGCGAAGTCCTTTAGTATCAGCCTCCTGCCAAATCTTTCCAGGTGTTTGCCAAGAAGCTTCTTCTTCCTTAGAAAAAGATACGAGGTCTTCATCAAACTCTTTTAATGCCGCAACATCGATTTCAGAATCGCAATATGGGCATTTCATTTTTTGTATGCTACTGTCGAAGGTCAATGCTCCACTACAATGTGGACATTTATATTCAAGTATGTCAGCCATCAAAACTCCTAATTACTTAATTTGAGCTCCACAATTTATGCAGAAATTAGCATCCGCAGAAACAGGTTTTCCGCATTTAGGACAAAAGCCACCTTGACTTTGTTGTGCTGCACCTTGAGCATAAAGATTTGAAAGATTTCCGCCAGCATTCATAGCCATACCCAAACCTACAAAACCGTTCATTGCTCCACCTTCATTATTAGCTGCTGCCTCCATAGCAGATGCTTGTGCACCAGCCAAAATGCCTGCTGCCAAAGAAGGATCTTTGAGTGCTGCACCACGTTGTGTTTGTTTGATAAGTTCCATATCTTCTTCTGGAAGAGTAACGCTTCCTAAAGAAACAGAAACGATAGTAAGTCCTCTAAGCTCAGCCCATTTTTCGGAAAGTTCTTTATTCATAGCATCTTGAAGTTCTGCGTTATGTGCAATAACTTCATTTGGACGAAGTCCAAGAGCAGAAAGCTGTGCAAAAGCTGGTTGCAAAGCTGCAATAAACTCAGTCTTCAATTGCTCATCAATTTCTGATTTTCTATACTCATTAGATACATTTCCGCAAACATTCGTATAGAATTTAATTGGGTCAGCAATCTTATAAGAATAAATACCATTACATCTAAGTGATACATCGATATCTAAATTAATATTCTTATCAACAACTCTAAATGGAATTGGTGTTGCCGTTCCAAACTTGTTATCTAAAATTTCTTTAACATTAAAGTAGTAAACCCTCTGGTCATGTCCCGTATCACCACCAAATCCAATACGTTTTCCCATAGTCCTAAAAGTATCACCAATAGCTTTTCCAAGCTTACCAGCAAAAAGAGATGGCTCTGTGGATGAATCAAAAGTAAATTCTCCTGGTTCTGCACAAAATTCAACAACTTTGCCTTGATCAACAATAATCATACACTGCCCATCAGCTACAACTATTCCAGAACCGTTTGAAATTATGTTATCGTTTCCTTTCTTGTTAGACGACCTCGGTCCAATCATTTTTTCACCCTTAACAACAAGTGTATCTTTATCTAAAGACTCACAATAGAACCAATCTTTCCAAGTATCTGCTAAACTTCCGCCTGCTGCACCAAAAGCTGCACTAATAAGTCCCATATTTTTTCTCCTTTGTTTATAAATTTATATTTTCGCGCACTAACGCTTTAATGAATTAGTGCATGAATATATAATACTCTTTTTGACTTGTATTTTCAACCTTATTAATATATTATGTAGGCATTGCGAAAGTGCATTTAGCACGAAGCAATGCGTTAGCCAACAAAAATAAAGGAAAGGAGGAAACTGATATGGAGAACATAATGATTCCAACAGCAGAAGAACTTCTTACACTTTGTGATGAGAAAAAATTTGCAAAACTCAAAGATGTTTTTATCGACATGAATCCTGCCGATATCGCAGCAATACTTAACGATTTTCCAAAAGATAAATCCCCTATTCTCTTTAGATTATTACCTAAAGAGCTTGCTGCTGATACTTTTGTAGAAATGGATTCAGATGTTCAAGAGCACTTTATCGAGGGCTTTTCTGATGCCGAGCTCCGTGGAATTATGGAAGAGATGTATCTTGATGATGCTGTTGATATTGTTGATGAGATGCCAGCAAACGTTGTTAAAAGAATTTTAGCAAACACCGATGCTGATACTCGTTCTATGATTAACAAAATCTTGCAATACCCTGATGATAGCGCTGGCTCAATTATGACTGTCGAATATGTAAGCCTTAGAAAAAACATGAGTGTTTCTGATGCGCTTACAAGAATTCGTCGTACTGGTGTTGATAAGGAAACTATTTATACCTGTTATGTTACTGATTACAACCGAAAACTTCTTGGATTAGTTACAGCTAAAGACCTTTTACTTGCAGAAGAAGATGCTTTAATAAGCGACATAATGGAGACAAATATGATTTTCGTCCACACTCACACCGACAAAGAAGATGTTGCTCAACTGTTCTCAAAATATGACCTTTTGGCAATGCCTGTTGTAGATGACGAAAATCGCTTAGTTGGTATCGTAACCATCGATGATGCTGTCGATGTCATGGAAGAAGAAGCTACCGAGGATATTAAGAAAATGGCTGCTATTCGCCCTGGAGATAAACCTTATTTCCAGACTAGTGTTTGGCAAACCTTCCTTGCTCGTATTCCTTGGCTGTTGTTCTTGATGATTTCAGCAACCTTTACATCAATAATTATTACTAAATTTGAAGATGCACTTTCTGCATCAATTATACTTACAGGTGCTATCCCTATGCTTATGGATACAGGCGGAAATTGTGGCGGCCAAGCTTCCGTTACAATTATTCGTTCTCTTTCATTGGAAGACGTTGAATTTAAGGATATCCTAAAAGTAATTTGGAAAGAAATTCGAGTAGGTGTAATGTGCGGTGCTGCCTTAGCAATCGTAAACTTTGGAAAGATGATGATTTTCCAACGTGACGGCGGGCTCCTTATGATTGGTGTTATATCATTAGCGCTCTTTTGTGCAGTTGTTATGGCAAAACTTATTGGCTGTATTCTTCCTATGCTCGCTTATAAAATCGGATTTGACCCTGCAGTTATGTCTAGCCCATTTATAACAACTATCGTAGACGCATTAACATTATTGATTTATTTCAACTTAGCAGTTGCTATCCTACAAATATAAAATAACAGTTGAGAAATTAATGGCAAACGTAAATGTCCCAAAACGGAAAAAATCAAGACGTAGAAAACGTAAGGCAAATTGGAAAGCAATTATTATTGCTATATCTTCCATTATTCTTTTTGTTGCCATTTTATTTGGAATTGTCTTTCTAATAAAAAAAATTACTGCTGTTAAAGAAATTTCTGGTTTGAAGTTTTCTTCTACTACTTCATCAGTAACTTTATCTTGGGATAGAAAACAATCTGATGCCTTCTACGAAATTCAAAAAAAGAATGAAACTGGCACATATGAAATTATTGCTACTGTAACATCTGACAAAGATACATCCTATACACATTTAGATGTTCCAAGTGGAACTTTTCTAGAATATAAAGTTCTTGCTTGTAGAAACATCACAGGCTCTGTAAAAAAAACTAACGGAAAGAAAATAAGTGGTTTTACTATTCCAGTAGCTCCAAAAGATTGCAAAGCATACACTCAATCTAAAAATTCATTAACCGTTTGTTTTGTTGATACGCAAACAGTTTCTTTTTATGAAATCAAATACTCTGATAATAAAAACTTTACAAACGAAACAATCATTGAAGTAAGTCCCGATGAAGTTACACTAAATCAACAAGAGGGAACTCTTAACTACTTACTAAATGATTTAGTCGAAAACAAAGCATATTATTTTCAAATAAGAGCTTTTGTTTCTAAAGAAATAGGCTCTAAGTGGAGCGAGTCTTTTTATGGCACAGTAACAAGAGCAATTGATATGAATGGCATTGACCCAAATAAGCCTATGGTTGCAATTACTTATGACGATGGCCCTGGTCCAGGAAATCATACTGAAAGAATTATTGAAGCTTTTAAAAAAACAGGTGGTCATGCAACATTTTTCCAGCTTGGAAATAGAGCTGAAAGCTACTCTTCGCAAATGCAACTTATGGTTGATGGTGGACACGAAATTGGCTGTCACACATATGACCACAAGCACTCCGGAAGTGCCGTTACAAAAGAAGATATTGTTAATGGAAATAACGCAATAGAAACATCCTGTGGCATTCGCCCAACAGTTTTTAGATCTCCTGGCGGAGAAACAACTGATCTTATTCGTTCTGTTTGTGAATCTGAAGGTGTTCCTATCATCCAGTGGAATGTTGATACTAAGGATTGGAAAACAAAAGATGCCTCTTCAATTTGTGATGAAATAAAACGTACTATTGCAGATGGAAATATAATCTTAATGCATAACATATACGAATCAACTGCTACTGCAACGGAAGAAATACTCCCTTGGTTAGTGGAGCAAGGATACCAATTAGTAACTGTATCACAATTAATTCAAGCTAAAACAGGTAACCCTCCGCTAGCAGGTATTCAATATTACACCGCAACATCAACAAAATAAAAAAAGAGCCTATGCTTTTGGCATAAGCTCTTTTTTATTGATTCTTATAATTTATTTACGTTAGTAGCTTGTGGTCCTTTTTCTCCGTCAATAACATCAAATTCTACTTCAGCACCTTCTGGTAGCGTTTTGTATCCTTCCATATTTAATCCAGAGAAATGAACGAAAACGTCTTTTCCTTCTTCGTCACAGATAAATCCGTAACCTTTTTTGTCATTGAACCACTTAACTTTTCCTTTAGCCATTTTCTTTGATTTCCTCCATATATAAAAAGTGAATAAAGCTAATACTAGGTAAATATAACATATTTGGAATTTTTAATCAATAAAATCATAAAATTTGTTTATTAAACCCCAAAAATGCATATTTAATAATACAAACTACCTTTTTCCAACAACCTGATACATTATTTCATCATCAATCTTTGTCGTTACCTTAAGGTTATAGAATTGGAAAATCTCAGAAAGGTCACTTGCGCTCATAAGCCCATTCGAAACATGTTTAGCTGAACCCGAATGGTGCTTTGAAAGTTTTTCTCTGCTAAGTCCATGAGCTATTGTAAGAGTTCCACCCTCATTTAAGAGTTCGCTTAAATTTTTAATTAATTCCTTCCCATCTGGGAAATGCGGAAATGCATTATAAACAACTATCGCATCAAATTTTTTATTAAATTTTGTATCTTCTACGTCCCCGCAAATAAAATTTATATCTGGGAATTTATTCCTTGCAATCTCTATCATCTTCGGCGAAATATCAATTGCAATAATATCTTTTATTCCTCTATCTTTATAGTCGGGAATCAAAAAACCTGTACCACATGCAACGTCTAATACAGACTTGCTTTCCGACTTTCCTTTGCTAAGCTCTGCATTATCTAAAATTTTATTTATTATTTCGTCACTTCTTGTTTGATTTTCATCCCAACTATCTGCAAGCAAGTTGAAAAATTCAATAACATCTTTTTTGTTCATAATCTTTTATAAATCATCACCTTGTATCATGCCTATTTTCTTTGCTGCACTTTTAATTTTCGCAAAGTCTAAAAGCTCTTTTAACTCGTCTACGCTATAAGTATAATTTTCATTACAAAAACTGCAATTAAGTGTTACCTCTTTACCATCATCAATCATACTTTGAAGTTCAGCTTTTCCCATACTGATAAGCGCCCGCGCTACATGTTCCTTAGAACAATTACACTTAAAAGCAGTATCAAGTTTTTCATTTATTTCAAGGCCAAACTCGCCTAAAACTTCTTTTAAGATTTCTTCTGGCCCCATACCCTCACTCATCAATGTGGTTACTGGCTTTATGGAACTTATTTTTTCTTCAAGTTTATTTATTACTTCATCTTCGATTCCTGGCATAACCTGGATAATAAATCCACCTGCCTGAGCCACAGTATTATCTTTATTCATAAGCACACCTAAAGCTACGCTCGAAGGTGTTTGCTCTGATTTTGCAAAGTAATATGTTAAATCTTCTGCAACTTCACTAGTTCCTAAAGGTGTATTGCTAACATAAGGTTCTTTAAGACCTAAATCTTTTATAACGGTAAGTTCTCCATATCCAATTGCCGCGCCAACATCAAGTTTTCCAGCGTAGTTTGCAGGAATAAGAACAAGTGGGTTATCTGCATATCCTTTAACATTACCCTTTGAGTCCGCTGTGACGGTAAGCTTTCCTATTGGTCCATCGCCTTTCATCATAAGAGTAAGCACATCTTTTTCGCCCTTCATCATAACACCCATCATAGCACCCGCACTTAAAAGTCTTCCTAGTGCGGCTGTAACAACTGGGCTGGTATTATGTCTTTTCCTAGCTTCTTCAACTAAGGTAGTTGACTCTATCGCAAACGCTCTAATTTTTAAATCTGCTGCAGTAGCTCTTAAAATATAATCCATAATGTTTCTCCTAAAATTATTGTTTTCATTATATCTCATCCCTGGAAATATTGCCAATTTACATGTTTTGAATTATACTTTTTTACATGAATTTTACTATTAAATCTTACATCAAAAAGATATCTCGAAGAAATTTACTCTTACCAGGAATTATTAGCGTGGTAATTGTTCTTCTTTTGATTATATTACCTTTAAAAAATGAATTTAATCCACCAAAAGTAGCTTCTATGGACGAGCTTACGCAAATTGTAAAAAAGAAAATTGGATTTGTAGAATACAATTTTGAAAATCTACACTATTCAGGATATGACTACTATACTAATAATCCTAAAAAAAGTGCCTGCTATTATTACATACTTGACGAAGGACAAAGTCCTAGATGCACTTTCTTCCTTATTCCATTAGGAGAAACAAACAACAAAGCCGAAGTTTTAGAAAAATATACTGCAAAAGCTAAAATATTAAAGCGGGACACTCGTTTTGAAAATTTTATTAATGCTTTTTCTCAAGATATTGGTTGGAACGCAAAAGACTTAAAAGAGATCTGTGGCAACTATGTTGTAAGCGCCTTTGATTATCACCCGGGTTTTACAACAGTAATTATGATTTTGCTTTTTATTTTACTTGCAATCTCTGTTGCTTACTTTATAACAAACTTAATATTTATGTTTTATCCACATCTACACCCAGCATGTAAAAGGCTCAATAAATTTGGCCTTTCTAGAAGAGACTTTAAGGAAATTGATATCGAACTTGCAAACAATCTGCTTATTAGAGCAGGTAACATATATTTAACAGAAAATTATCTTGTAATTTTTGGAAAAAGAAACCTTTGGCTTGTGCCTCTTTATAACATAGTTTGGGTATACCAATATGCTATTTGGAAGCCATTCGTTAAAAAAGAAAAGCTAAACTTTAGGTGTACAATAGTTACCAGTCCTAAATCTTACGTAAGAGTTTATGGAACAAAAAAATCTAACAATGACAAGATTTTTGGGTATCTCAAAAATTATTTTAGTCATATAAGCGTTGGATACTCAACTGAAGTTAAGAAAAACTTGGAGAAATTAATTTAATGAACAAAAAAATTAAACAAATTTTAGCAATAATAGGAATTGTTATTATATTAGGTCTTTATATCACAACGTTTATTTTAGCTATTTGTGGTAACGAAAACACTCATGGTCTATTTATGGCTAGTATCTTTGCCACTGTAATGATACCTGTAATAATTTACATAATTCAATGGTTATATAAACTTGTTAAAAAACAAGCCCAGGAAAATAGAACAAAGGATTTAGTTGTCACTATAAAAGATGATGAAAACAAAGAATCATAATTTTTCAGATGAAATAACGCAGCGCGAAATAAATGCAAATGAACTTGCTTACAAAACCGCTATTGAGGGAATTGTATTATTAGAAAACGATGGTACTCTTCCCTTAAAAAGCACGAAAAAGATTGCGCTTTATGGAAGCGGTAGCATAGATACTATTTCAGGTGGTACAGGCTCTGGCGATGTTAATAACAGAAAAAATATTAGCATCTATGAAGGCCTTGAAAATGTTGGTTTTGAAATCGTTTCAACAAAATGGTTGAATTCATATAAACAATTAATAAAAGAAGAAACAAAAAAATTCGAAAAAGATATCAAAAAATCTTTGCTTGATATAAATCTTTTATTTGGTCATCTTCCAATTCCTGAACTTGAAGTAAAAGAAGAAGATTTATGCGAAGCTACCGCCGCAATATATGTTATTGCTCGCCAAGCTGGAGAAGCTGGAGATAGAACCCTTGAAAAGGGTGACTACTATTTAAGCGATATTGAAAAAAAATCAATATCTATTTTGGCTGCAACATATGAAAAATTTATTGTTGTTATTAATTCGGGCTCTATTATTGACATGAAATGGTCTAAGGAAATAGACAAAATAAATAGTGTTATATTCCTTTGCCAGCAAGGAAGTCAAGGTGGAAATGCTCTAGCAGATATTATTAAAGGAAATGCAAATCCATCTGGAAAACTTACAGATTGCTGGCCAGTAAATTATGAAGATATCCCATTTTATAAAAACTTTGCAAATCCTAAAAACACCGACTATAAAGAAGGCCTATACGTTGGATATAGATTTTATGATGCTTTTAACGTAAAACCGTTTTACCATTTTGGTCATGGACTAAGCTATACAAAATTCAAACAAGAATATTTAGGCCGTGATAGATATGGAAATATTAAAGTTAAAGTTACAAATATTGGTAAATATCCTGGAAAAGATGTTGTTTTTTACTATGAAGACGCAGATCCTAACTTGTATAATAAGCCACTTAAAATATTAAAGGCATTTGCAAAAACAGATATTATTTTCCCAGAACACTTTGAAGAAGTAACCTTAACTCCTTTATCCAAGTTAGAAAAAGTTGTTCCGAAAATCAAAAAGAAATCAGATATAAAAGCAAAAGAAGTTTTAGCTAAACTAAATATATTTGACAAAATCAATTTAGTTATCGGTGCAGGTCAACTTGCATCAAATCGTGTTGTGAAAACAGAAGGCGCTGTTGGCCATACTACTTCCGCCTTAAAAAAATATGGTATTAATAATATGGAATTAAGCGATGGCCCTGCTGGATTAAGGCTTGAAAAAATATACGGCGTTTATCCTAGCGGAAAAACTAAGACTGTAACGGCTCAATATGAAATATTTACACATCTACCTAAATGGATTAAAAAAATAGTTTTTGCAAATCCGGATAAATGTAAGATGGCATATCAATATGCGTCTCGTTTTCCTGTTGCAACAGCGCAAGCTCAAACTTTCAATCTTGAATTAATTGAAAAAATCGGAGAAGCAATTTCAAAAGAGATGACCGAATTTGAAATTAGTTATTTCCTTGCGCCCGCATTAAATATTCATAAAAATCCGCTTTGTGGTAGAAACTTTGAATATTATTCTGAAGATCCACTCGTTTCTGGACTTTGTGCCGCTGCACTAGTAAAAGGAATACAAAGTATCCCTGGGCATTTTGCTACTATTAAACATTATTGTTGTAACAATCAAGAAACAAACCGAATGAATTCAAGTTCAAACCTTGACGATGCTGTGTTAAGAGAAATCTATCTTAAAGGTTTTGAAATAGCAATAAAGCTTTCTGGTGCCAAGTCTGTTATGACTAGTTACAATTTAGTAAATCATGTTCACACATGCGAAAGTTCTTATCTGATTAACGACATTCTAAGAAATGAATGGGGATTTAGAGGAGTTGTTATGACCGACTGGTATGCTTCTATTAAAAGTAATGCTGCCAGAATTATTGAAGCCGGTGGCGATTTGATTATGCCTGGAACACCTATTGATAAAATACAACTTTTCTTTGGTTATATAAAAGGCTGCCTACTAAAAAAGGGCCTTTCTAAAAAAGCCCTTAATCTAGCTTGTCTTCGAATTTTAAGACAGTACTTTGAATCTTGATTTATAATGCCTTATACCCAGCGTCATTAATAACTTGTCTTAAAACGTCGTCTGAAATGTCGGCGTTTAATTTTATTAAAACCTCATTTTTTTCATGATTTGCAATTGCTTCTTTAACTTCTGGGAGTTTTTCTAAAGCCTCCTTAACATGTGCTTCGCAATGCTCACACATCATACCTTCTACTCCTAAAACTTTTTCCATAGTCTTTTCTCCTTCTATAATTTTGTCATTTATTTTTTCTATTAAGTCTTTTATTTCTAAAGTTGCTTCCTTTTTCTTTCCTTTTTTATACGGATCAAAAAGGTTTAGCCTTAACGCATTCATAACAACACAAAAACTTGACAGAGCCATAGCTGCTGCGCCTATCATAGGATTAAGTGCCCATCCAAAAAGTCCTGTATAAACACCTGCTGCCAAAGGAATGCAAATAATATTGTAAATAAACGCCCAAAATAGATTTTCTTTTATGTTCAGAAGTGTCCTTCTGCTTAGTCTTATAGCTGCTGCCACATCTTTTATTGAGTTATCCATTAATACTATATCCGCAGCATCAATAGCAACATCTTTTCCTGCTCCTATGGCCATTCCTATTTCGGCAATCTTTAGAGCTGGCGCATCATTAATTCCATCGCCAACCATAATTACTTTATTTTTTTCTATTCTGCTTAAAACTTTTTCAGGAAAACTCATTAATAAATTTTCAAGTACAGGATTTTGAATATTTCTTATTACTTCACCTTTTTGATTTGGCAAAACACTAGAAATAACATTCTCAATTCCTACTTCCCTAGCAATACTTAATGCCCTATCCTTTTTATCACCAGAAAGCATAACAACACTTAATCCAAGATTTTTAAGTTCTTCAATCGCTTCTTTGCTATCTTCTTTAGGTTTATCACTTCCAACCTCACCCGTTGTTATTGTTCCTGTTTTATCCAAAACAATAATTTGTGGCTTCCCTGTTTCTTCTAGACTGGTTGCACTTTTAAATAAAATCCCATGCTTAGACCCTACTCCTGAGCCCACCATTATTGCCACTGGAGTTGCAAGCCCTAGTGCACATGGACAGCTTATAACTAAAACAGAAATTGCCCTAGAAAGTGCAAAGGCAAAAACACTAGAAGAACTTTCTAAAACAACCTGCAAGTTAGGTCCAACTATTAGCCACACAATAAAAGTTATAACTGCTATGCCCATAACCACCGGCACAAAAATGCCTGCAACCTTGTCTGCAACTCTTGCAATCGGAGCCTTAGAAGCAGAAGCATCTGCAACAGTCTTAATAATTTGCGCAAGGGTTGTATCATTTCCAACCTTAGTAGCTCTACAAACAATTTTTTCACCCATATTTATTGTGGCGGTAGAAACTTGGTCACCTTCTGCTCTAAAAACGAGTTCACTTTCTCCCGTAAGGGCACTCTCATCTAAATTTGCTAATCCTTTGATGATAACTCCATCAACTGGAACACTCATTCCTGCATCTACAATAAATATGTCACCTACTTTTAGCTCGCTAGCTAAAATTTCAACTTCTTTATCATCTCTTATTACAACTGCATTTTTAGGTGACATTTCAATTAGAGACTTAATCGCATCTGTTGTCTTTCCTTTAGAAACCGCCTCTAAAAGTTTTCCAACAGTTATTAAGGTAAGAATCATAGCCGCAGATTCGAAATAGAATTGTGGCCTATTCATATTATCTGGTCTGATAAAATTAACGATTAAAATTACAAGACTATAAAGGTAGGAAACTCCACTTCCTAGTGCAACTAAAGTATCCATATTAAAAGAAAGATGGATAAATCCCTTAAATCCTTTTATAAAGAATTGTCTATTAATTATTATTACAGCAAGTGCTATTATCGCACCTAAAAGCCCAACGTATAAACAACCTGCTAAATATTTAGTATCTAAAAAAGTCGGTACTGGCAAAGAAAGCATAGGCCCGCCCATAGTAAAATACATTAGTATAATTGTTAAGATTGCTGAAAATATAAGGCGCTTTACTATTGGCTTTGTATTTGTATCTAGAATAAGTTCATCTTGAAGAATTGCTCCATACCCAGCCTTTTCAACAGCCAAAATAACTTCTTTAGAAGTGGCCAAGCCTTCAACACTCATAGAGTTAGTTAAAAGATTTACAGCGCAAAAAGAAACATTCGGCAAGGAGTTTACCGCTTTTTCTATCCTTGCTGCACATGCAGCGCAACTCATTCCGGTAATAGTATATTTATCCATATACCTAACCTATCCTGTTTTTGATTTTTTTGCCAAGAGTTCCAATTGGTGAAAATAGAGTTGTAACAAATATCACTATTGGGAAAATCTCAAGACGTCCAAATAGCATATCTATTATATAGACAATTTTTGTCCACCAAGCATATGTGAAAAATCCTTCAATTCCAGGACTTCTAAATTCAATTCCATTATTATTAAGCGTTGTTGCCACACTAGTAAGCGCTGTGCTTAAATCCATACCATGCTCTAACGAAACAATAATCATTGACCCAACAAAAAGTATAATAAAGATTCCAAAATAACATAAAACTCCATCAACAACATCTTTATTAATTTCTTTTCCGTTATATGAAACTGTGTTAACACTTCTTGGATGTGTTTTTTCCTTGATATTATTTTTTACAGCCTTAAACATAACAACAAATCTTGAAACTTTAATACCACCTGCAGTACTTCCGGCACATCCGCCTATGAACATAACAAGAACCAATAATCCTTTAGCAAACCATGGCCACATTCCGTAGCTGTATGCAGAAAAACCAGTTGATGTCATCGCCGATGCTGTTGCAAACAAAGTATGAACTACAGTATTACCAAAGGTTCCTATTTCGCCTGATTGAATTAACACATTCAAAGAAACAAGTACGAAAACTAAAGCCATAGTTATCAAATACCATCTAAGTTCAATGTCCTTAAATGCTTTTTTAATTTTCCCTGTGACAACTAAGAAGAATAAACTAAAGTTCATTCCTGCAAGTATCATAAATACGATAACAATAATAAGTTGAATCATCGTAAATGTTGCAAGTCCAGTATTAAGATAAGTAAACCCACCTGTGGCCATTGTTCCAAAAGCTATCATCAATGCATGAGGAATAGAAAGCCCCGTAAGCACAAGAAGAATAGCCTGAACAAGGGTAAGAATCAGGTATGCAAAATATAAATATTTAGCTGTTTGAGAAATCTTTGGAAGGACTTTTTCCGTTGTAGGTCCAGGAGACTCTGCTCTTAAAATATGCATAGAAGCTCCACCAGCAATAGGCGTGAGCGCAAGCATAAATACTAAGACTCCCATACCGCCAATCCAATGTGTCATGCTACGCCAAAACAGCATAGACAAAGAAGCAATCTCAACATCAGGCATAATCGTAACACCAGTTGTCGTAAATCCTGATACTGCTTCAAAAACTGCATCCAAATAATTTGGAATAGTTCCTGAAATTGCAAAAGGAACGGCACCTACAAGACTTAATAAAACCCAAGAAAGTGCAACAATAAAAAATCCATCTTTTGCATAAAGATTTTTATTTTTTATTTTTATAAAAAGCAATGGGATTCCTATTACTAAACATCCAGCCATTACAATTAGAAAATACTTCCAATCGCCGTCTTTGCTAAATATCGACACAATAGCAGGAACCAACATAAATGCTGCCTCTATTGTCAATATTAATCCCATTATTTTAATAATAAGTTTTCCGTTCATAATTATTCGAAAATATCTGCCAATCTACTAATACCACTATTAGTCGTGATTACTAAAATAGTATCTCCCTTTTCAATTGTGTCATCGCCATGTGGGTTAAATCCCACACCCTTTCTATATATAGCTGCAATCAAAAGGTTATTTTTAAGTTTAAGTTCTTTAAGCGCCTTTCCAGTGCAAGAAGCATCTTCTCCAATTCTAAACTCAAGAACCTCAACTTTATTATCAATAACATGACAAAGTGATTGTACTTCATCATTTAATACATTATTCATAGCACGAACATATCTAATAATATGATCAGCTGTTATATATTTTGGATTAAATACACTGCCAAGTTCGAGGCTGTATATTAAATCTTCAAAATCACTACGCTTAATTTTTGTTATTATTTTTGCTCCATTAGCATGCTTATTCAAATACATCGAAATCATAGTATTTTCGGCATCATCATCTGTAAGCACAGCAATTGCAGAATAATTAAAGATATCTTCTTCTTCCAAAATGCTTATATCATTTCCGCTTCCATAAACAATTTCAGCTGTAGGAATAAGAGATTTAAGTTCTTTACATTTATCTAAATTATTATCGATAATTTTAACTGGAATTCCTGTATCAATAGCCTTCTTAGCAAGATTATATCCAAGCTTTCCGCCACCAATAATTGCGAGATTATTTACTCTTCCCGTGTCATATCCCATCTTCTTAAAGAAGTCTCTTGCTTCTTTAGCTGTTGCTACAAAAGATAGTGTGTCTCCTGCTTTGATTTCAAATTCACCATTAGGAATAATAACTTCATCATCACGCTTAAGAGCACAAATAAAAATTTTAGCTTTTATCTTGTCATAGTAATCTTTAATTTTTACATTACAAATAGGTGTGCCCTCTTGTACGTAACATGTAAGAATTTCCATTCTACTCTTAGCAAAAGTTTCAACCTGCTCAGCAGACTTAAACCTAAGTGTTCTTAAAATTTCGTTTGCTGCTTCAAGTTCAGGATTAATAGCCATAGATAAACCTAATGAATTTTGGATGAGTTTAATACTCTCTGCATAAATAGGGTTTCTAACTCTGGCAATTGTATTTTTTATGCCAAGATTTTTAGCTATAAGACAAACAGTAAGGTTTTCCTCATCATTATCTGTTACTGCAATTAAAAGGTCTGCCTTAGAAGCATCTGCACCCTTTAAGATACTTGCTGATTTAGCATCACCCACAATAGCCATAACATCATATTTATCAGAAACACTTTGAATTCTTTGCTCGTCAATATCAATCACTGTTATATCGTGATTTTCTTTTGACAATGTCTCTATTAAAGTTGTTCCAACTTTACCACTTCCGGCAATAATAATTTTCATATAAACGCTCCTTATAAACGTTAATATTTTAAATAGTAATTATACCACATTTTTGCATTGTCAACTCATTTTCGTTGCTATATAGAGAAAAATTAAAATAAGACCTATCTATGTAACATTTTGCAACAGTTTTGCATCAGCCCTAAAAATTGCTCTTTGCCGAGCTCTTAGGCAGTGGATTTATGGATGATCGGCGCTCGAAGTGGAAAGGCCGCGTACAACTTGACGTTGTCCGCATCCTTTCCACTTTCTCGCAACCTCGCCGATAATCCACAAATCACACAGCCTCTACTACTATCTTCCTTTGCGTCGCCGTGCGTCTCGACATTGTCTCGACTTCGTCGCCGCTTCGCTGGCTACGCCAGCTCCATATATTAATCAAAAATAAAATGTTTTGATAAAATTACCGAAAAAGGCACCATTGGTACCCGAAACTACATATTTTTTAAGT
>JAZLLU010000005.1:0-44972 GCA_045598285.1 Lachnospiraceae bacterium
AAATGCAGCAAGAACATCTATTGGCTCAAATATGCCAGCCAAATCGTTGGAACTGAAGCATACCATTAAGCTCATTTGGGAACTCGATGCTGAGATTGAAGAGGTTGAACATGAAATCAAAATCATCATGGATGAGATTAACTCTCCAATACTTTCCATTCCCGGAATTAGTTATCGTATGGGAGCGATGATTATTGCTGAAGTAGGTGATTTCAAACAGTTTTCTTCTCCGGATAAGATACTTGCTTATGCTGGAATGTCACCATCCACATATCAATCGGGACAGTTAGACAACTGCTACGCAAGAATGGAAAAACGTGGTTCCAGGTATCTTAGATATGCTTTGTTCAATGCTGCTATCTATGTATGTCATTGGGATCCAACCTTCAAAGCTTATCTGGAAAAGAAGCGGGCCGAAGGAAAACACTACTTCGTTGCTTTATCCCACGCAACCAAAAAGCTTGTTAGAGTTATGTACCAACTTGAAACATCTGGTCAGCAATACATAAAAGCCAGCTAATCATTCCAATATCATATCATCTTGTCAGAGCACCATCGCTGATGCTCTATTCGTCATGCAATTTTCAATGTACTGATTGCGATGATTTAGTCACCGCCACTATATCCAAAACATTTCTGCTTTTTAACTTTTTATTGACTTTCTTTAATAGTTAGTCTTTTTTTTACTTTGCTTGATAATGTCCGCTTTTTCCACCATCTTTTTCGAGCAAATAAACTTCTGAAATCTTAATATCACGTTGCACTGCTTTACACATGTCATAAATTGTTAAAGAAGCAACACTAGCAGCTGTCAATGCTTCCATTTCGACTCCTGTTTTCCCTTTACACTTTGCTGTAGAAATTACTTTAATTGTATAATTAGTATCATCTAGTTCGAATGATATATCAACGCTAGTCAAATTTATCGGATGACACATTGGTATTATTTCAAAAGTTCTCTTAGCAGACATTATTCCAGCAACTTGGGCAACTGAAAGAACATCTCCTTTTTCTATCTTGCAATCCTTAATAAGAGTGTAAGTTGTTTCATTTACATGCACAAGTGCAGTAGCTTTTGCAACACGCAAAGTTTCATCTTTGCTAGAAACATCAACCATTCTCGCTCTTCCATCTTCATTGAAATGTGTTAAGTTTTCCATATTAACCTCCGATTTGATTCATTCCTCTTAAAGAATTACTTGGGTTATCAAAGCCTATATCAAAGTTAATTGGTTTTGCTTGTATATTATCTTGTATAGCTTTATACAACTCATCACCATGCATCCCTTTGACACAAAATTCAGTTTGTGAATGAAGACACATTTTAATTTTTCCATCAGCCGTGAGTCTCATTCTATTGCATTTTTCACAAAAATGATTACTAACAGGACTAATTAAACCAATTTTTCCTTTATATTCATCAATTTTGTATATTTTTGCTACTCCACTGTTGCTGAAGTGTTTTAAACTAGGTTCTGTAGCCAAAACAACATCATTTGTAATAAATATTTTTTTATCAAAGTCTTTTGCTGGTCCTATTGGCATTAGCTCAATAAAACGAACCTCAATATCTTCATTTCTTGTTAATTCAATAAAATCTTTAATCTCATCATCGTTCACTCCACCCTGCAAAACCACGTTTATCTTAATATTTTTGAAGTCTTCGCTTTTTAATTTTGCTATTCCTTCAAAAATTTTTTGTACAGGATGTTCGATATCTAAACATCTAGTAATTTTTTTGTATTTTTCGTCTTGCAAAGTATCAAGACTCACATTGATTCTTTTTACTCCAGCTAACTTCAAATCATGAGCGTATTTTTCCAAAAGCAATCCATTAGTAGTTATACAAAGTTCTTGAATACCTTTAATTGAGGCTATTCTTTGGCATATTTCAATTATTCCTTTTCGAACCAAGGGTTCTCCACCTGTAAGCCGAACTTTTTTTATTCCTAACTTTGCAGCTTGCTCTACAAACTCCTCGATTTCATCTACACTAAGTATGTCATCGTGTGAGAGTTTATTTACTCCACACTCTGGCATACAATAATTGCACCTTAAATTACATAAATCGGTTACCGATATTCTTAAATAATCAATTTCTCGGTTAAATGAATCCTTCATTTTTTTCAAAAGTTTTACATTATTAAAAGAAAAATACTTTACTGCTCTTTTTTATAATTAAATCTTATTTTTTACACTTCATTTTTCTTATTTATTATAACATAATAAAAAAAATAGCATTGGATTTTTTTATCCAATGCTATTTAGGGAAAGGAAAGGGTTAAATTATTTTTTAACCGCGAAGTAAATATCTTCAAAGTACTTCTTTATAGCTAAAACGAAATCTTTAGTGCTTAAAATATATGGTTCTGTAATATTGGTATATTTTGCCAAGTCTCTAGTCATATATCCATTACCTATTGTGTTTAAAACAGCCTGTTCAAGGTTATTAGAGAATCTGATCAACTCTAATATACCATCAACTTCGCCTCTAAGTCTCAATGCGGCTGTCCATGCAAATATAACTGCAATAGCACTCTTTGATATAGTTCCTTTTTTTTCTTCATTCTCTTTTTCAAGAACAATATCATCAGCTTTAAATATATAACTTTCGTCGTTAGAAACAATTGTTGTCTTCATAAGTTGTGAACCACCAAAAGCACTTGTGACCATACTATTAATTAGTTCACCATCGTGATTGTTAATAGCCCATATAAAACCGCCCTGGCTATTAATAGCATTACCAATAGTTGAATCAGTAAGCCCGTGATTAAATTTAATTCCTTCTTCTTTGAATTTTTCTTTATATTCACGTTCAAACAATTCTGTGAAAGTATCGTAATATGCTCTGTCAAATATAGTAGATTTATCAACTCTATCAGTAAAAAGTAAGTTTGTTTTTGTTTTTAATGCATATTCAAAGCAGTTTCTAGCAAAAGAAATAATGTTTCCTGCTAAATTATAGTTGCAACTAATAATTCCAGGAGTTGAGAATTCATTAACATAGAAAACATCTTTTGATTCATCTGCGTTAGTATAAACAATTTCTGCAATGCCCGGCTTTTGTGGTTTTACTTCCACTGTTTCATTCATTTTTCCATTAAGCTGTCTAGCAATAGTAATTGGTTTAGCCCAATTTCTAAATAAAGAAATGAAATTTTTAGTAGTGATTGGTGAAGTAAAAGATGTTCCTTGAATAAAATCTTCAACATTCTTTGTTTTTGTTTCGATTGTTTTTGCATCATGTCTTGAATAACCATATGATACACAAATTTTATTTGCCTTGATTTTATTTAACAATTCATATTCAAAATAATCATTTTCTGATGAATCTTTTTGTCTTAACGAAAAATCCTGTGTGCCAATTTCAATATAAGGATTAATGAGTTCATCCATAACAAGGTTATGCATAGATTCGCAATCCAAGTTGCGATTAAGAATAATAATATTATTGATTACTTTTGTCTTAACAAAGTTAGGATCCTCTGTTTTTGAAGAAGAAGATGAAAAAGGTAAAATATTAATAGATTCGCTTGCTTGTGCCTCTTCATCATCCTTTTGCTTAACCAAACTATTGATCTTATCTTCTTCAGTTTTTTGTGAACACTCATAAAATACGTTTGTGTCAACAAACCAAACACCATTCTGTAACTTTCTTAAAAAGCCACTAGCTTGCAATTTTTTCATTATTTTTGCAATTGTAGTTTGGCTGCATTTAACATCTTCTGAAATTTTCTTGTATGTTCCAATAAATAAACTAGTGTCTAAATTGATATTTTCGACAATATATAAGAAAATCTCAATTTGTTTGCTATCTTTAATCTCAATTGAATTAAGATAGTCTGAAAAGTAGTTTCTCCACTGCAGTATAGCAGTAGAATTGTAGCTGTTATTATTAATCAGCAAATTCATATATTTTTTTTCAATATCCATCGCTTTCCCTTTCCTTTTTACAATGATAATTTACTGGATGCCTGTATTATAATTTAAAATAGGAAAAAAGTCAACATTTATTATCTATAATACTCCATAAATTTTTCAGTAAAAATATTATTAAATGTTTGATTTTATATAATATATTAGATTCATGACTTTGCTGCTCCACTATTCAATTTAATTTTAAAAAATGCGTGAAGTAATACAACCATAAATACAAAAAATATTTTTTCAAAATATAAGCAAAAAGTAATATGAAGTACAATAGAAAAATCAATAAATTTGATAGTTTGAAAAATATCACAGTAATAAAAACTTTAACAATATTTGTCACAACTTTGATAACACAAGCATATATTCTAAATAGAAGATATAGTAATTAATCATCTAAGCCAGAACATTACATTGTTAGATCTGCAAAAGGGAGTGAATGCTCGTTAAATTATTATCAGACATTTAGTATTTATAATGAAGTGTAAGACAAAGCTGAAACTATGCTAATAATTCCATTTTATATTTCACTTTAAAATATTACTCTAATTATAAAGTGCCATTTTTTTTAATATAATCACAAATTTATACTATAAAATTGTGATTATATTTATAGCTGAATCATGCTCTTTGAAGTGATAATTCCTGTTATAATATGATGTGCCATTTTATATTTTACTTCAAAAAATAATTGATTAAACAATTTTTACGCACAACTACATTGTTGATATGTGGATAACATTTTTTAGAATTTAACACTCTATCATTTTTATTGTCTATTTTACTATTTACTTTACTATTTCGTTTTTTCCAATTTTTTGTATTTGTTATGTATTTTTTGTATAACTTTATAATATTTTCTATGATCTGAACTCCTAGATAAATTTGAGCACAAGTTATTCTATTCCTTTAACACAAGTTTCCTTATATTTTTTTATATTATTTATATAATTTTTTTTATTAATTTTGTGTTCAAAATATAATCTTGCATTAATTTTTATATTTAATATTTTATTATTCTAGATTTTTTTATTTTGAATTTGTTTCCTTTTGATATTACAATCTCATTTGTTTACTATCTTTTGTGTATATTTTTTTATTCATTTTTTTTATTTTTATTTTTTCTTATCAGCTTGTTATAAAAACAATTACACAATTTGTGTAAATAACTCTATCTTTTTTCATTTTATTATATATTTGACAAGCAAATTGTATTGCTATATAATTCACGCAAGTAATTTTATTATACAACACAATATTGGAGGATATAATATGCAAGACAATTTTGTGAATGAATCATTTGAAAATGAAAATAGTCAAACAGAAACAAGTAAAACAACAAAACCTGTAGAAACAAGAATAACAGGTTGGACATCTCTTAAGGAATTTTCAGTTGAATGTGGAATTACATATGAAGCGGTTAGACAACAGGTTCAAAAACATTCTGCTGTATTAGAAGGCCATATTAAAACAATTGGCAAGACTCGTTATTTAGACTCTTATGCCAAAAAGTTTTTGCGTGGCAAAAAAGTTAATGCCAAAGATAATCTTCAATCAAGCGAAGACTCATCTACCACTGCCTCCTCTCAAATTGGCACAACCTTAAATTCACAATCTTCTTCAACTACAAATACAGTTTTAAAAGATTCATGTGCTTCTAATACACAAAAGTTTTCAAATACTTCTTCAATAGAAAAAATCAATGCTCAAAAAAATGAGATTTCAGAACTTAAAAAGAAGATTAGATCTCTTGAAGACGAAATTAAACAAATCGAATATGACAATGTTATTTCACAGTCAATTATCGCTAGTATGGATGTTCGTGAATTCAAAGCTTGGAAAAATAAATTTAAATCTCAAATGAGAGATACAATGGATATTTGAGTGGGCCTATAAGCCGGGTTCTGTCGTGAATGGTCATCTATCTTGACTTACTGTCGCCAGTAAATTCTTCGCAACCTACCTGAAAGCTTGGCGGGCAACCTGCAAACGCTTTCTACTTGGTCTTGCTTCGGATGGAGTTTACATATGCCCTTTTTGTTACCAAAAAGGCGGTGGTCTCTTACACTGCCATTTCACCCTTACCCTTTCGGGCGGTATATTTCTGTTGCACTAGTCCTGAGATTACTCTCGCCAGACGTTATCTGGCATCCTGCCCTATGAAGCCCGGACTTTCCTCACCAAAAATGGCGCGACCATTTAGCCCACTCGAACTAATATATTAACTTTTTTATTTATTTTTTGCAAATCTTAAGTTTAATAATATTATAATATTTTGTTTTATCGAGAATTGTATTATCGAAAATAATAGAACAACCAAATTCTTCAGCGAATTTATGAATCAGCCCTACATCTCTTTGTGGGGCTAAAATTATTTCATCAAAAGACAAGGTTTTCTCTAGATCATCTCTTAGAATTTTATCGATTAATATACCACCCATTCCTGCGATAACAGCACATTCGCATTCGCCTTTATTTATAGCCTTAAATCCGTCAGATAAGCGACATTCTATTTTTTTAGATAAATCTGCTCTATTTATGTTTTCTTTCGCTTTTTCAAGCGTAGAAACGCTAATATCGACTGCTATTGCACTAGGTGAAATATTATTTCGTAACAAATATATAGGCACATACCCATGGTCTGTGCCTATATCTGCTACTCGGTTACCTATAGTAACTAAATTTGCAATTAATTTAAGTCTTTTTGAAATACTCATCAATCAAGAAAATCTTTCAACTTTCTACTTCTGCTAGGATGACGAAGTTTTCTAAGTGCTTTAGCCTCAATCTGTCTAATACGTTCTCTTGTTACATTGAACTCTTTTCCAACTTCTTCTAAAGTACGAGCTCTTCCATCATCTAAACCGAAACGTAATTTAAGTACCTCTTGTTCTCTATCCGTTAAAGTATAGAGAACTTCATTTAATTGTTCCTTTAGAAGGACAAAAGCTGCAGCATCAGCAGGTGCTGTTATGTTTTCATCCTTAATGAAATCGCCAAGGTGAGAATCTTCTTCCTCCCCAATAGGTGTTTCTAAAGATACAGGATCCTGCGATATCTTTAAAATCTCGCGAACACGCGCAACAGGAATATCCATTTTCTCAGCGATTTCTTCGTTTGTAGGTTCCCTTCCCAATTCTTGAAGCAATTGTCTTGATACTCTCAAGAGTTTGTTGATCGTCTCTACCATGTGAACAGGAATACGAATGGTTCGTGCTTGATCAGCAATAGCTCTTGTAATGGCTTGTCTTATCCACCAAGTTGCATATGTGGAGAATTTATAGCCTTTTTTATAATCAAATTTTTCAACTGCCTTCATGAGGCCAAGATTGCCTTCTTGAATTAAATCAAGAAGTTGCATACCTCTGCCAACATATCTTTTTGCAATGCTGACAACCAAACGCAAATTGGCTTCTGCAAGTTTGGCTTTCGCGGCCTGGTCGCCCTTTTCCATTTTTTTAGCAAGAACGACTTCTTCGTCAGATGTAAGTAAAGGTACTTTACCAATTTCCTTAAGGTACATTCTAACATGGTCTTCAATGTTAACATTGTTTTCCAAATCAGATATATCCAAATCAGCTTCTGTAACTTCGTCATCTAATTCATCGATTTCGATATCATCATCGAGAGCAAGAATTATGTCATCATCGTTAATATCAGTACGTAAAACATCAATGTTATTACCTTCTAAGCTTTCAACAATGCTTTCGAGTTTTTCATGTTCCAGAACGATTCCAGGAAAGAATTTAGCAATTTCTGAATACTCAATAAAGTTTTTCTTCTTTGATGCTGCTTTTAGAAGCTTAGCATATCCTTCTTCAAAAATTTCTTGTTCTTTCTCAGCTGAATCTATCACGACCTCTGCTGATTTGGATTTTTTCTGCCCTTTAGCTTTATCTGACGCAACCTCTACTTTTTTAGTGCCAGCTTTACTTTTTACTGGGACTCTTTTTAGCTGTGGCTTTTTTAGCTGGAGCTTTTTTAGCTGGAGCTGCCTTCTTTACTGGAGCTGCCTTCTTAGCTGGAGCTGCCTTCTTAGCTGGAGCTGCCTTCTTAGCTGGAGCTGCCTTCTTAGCTGGAGCTGCCTTCTTAGCTGGAGCTGCTTTCTTAGCTGGAGCTGCCTTCTTTACTGGAGCTGCCTTCTTAGCTGGAGCTGCCTTCTTAGCTGGAGCTGCCTTCTTAGCTGGAGCTGCCTTCTTAGCTGGAGCTGCTTTCTTAGCTGGAGCTGCCTTCTTAGCTGGAGCTGCCTTCTTAGCTGGAGCTGCTTTCTTAGCTGGAGCTGCCTTCTTAGCTGGAGCTGCCTTCTTAGCTGGAGCTGCCTTCTTAGCTGGAGCTGCTTTCTTAGCTGGAGCTGCTTTCTTAGCTGGAGCTTTCTTTGTTACTGTTTCTTTTTTTGCTGCCATTAATTTTCCCTCCCGAAAATATTTAATTTTTGCAACTTTTCCTGTTCTTTTTTCAACTCGATAACTTGGTTAATATTTTCCTCATTATCAAGTTTAATTTCTATGCTATTATTTTTTATGCGAATAATGCAGTCATTGATTGCTTTTCGAATTTCATCATCAGATAATTCATCCTCAATCCTAAATTCTAAAATATCAGCCGCTTCTTCTTGCACATCAGCATCCTCAAAAGCATTAATGATAGTACTCGCATTTATTTCGCCTTTTCCCAATTGTCCAAAAAGCAAACGCGCAATCACATCGTATGGCTGTAAGGTAAAATCATTTTCATCAATCACCTGACAAATTTTATCATATAATGACGGATCCTTGGCCATATAAGAAAGCACTAATTTTTGACACTTACCTAAAGCATCAAAACTTTCATTCTTCTTTTTTGCAATTCGAGTAACAGGCTCAAAATGTTTTATATCACTATTGCTAAGAGAAAGCTTCAGAGCTTTATCTTTAAGCATAGAATAATCAATATTAAAAGTTGAAGCAACAACACGCACATAATTGTCTCGCTCAATATTATCCTCAAAAAAGCTAAGACGTCTTGCAACTTCATTATCAAATTTTGTTTTGTCATCAGGATCCTCTAAATCGAAAGATTCTGATAAACACTCTATTTCAAATATTAAACTATTTTTAGCATTTTTCAAGCATTCTTTATATGCGTCTACACCTTTTGCTTTTATAAGTTCGTCTGGATCTTTATTCGGAGAAAGATTAACAACCTTAACCGCAATACCAACATCTCTCAATTTTGGAATAGCTCTAAGTGCGGCATCTTTTCCTGCATTATCAGAATCATACGAAATATAAACATTATCAGTATATCTTTTAAGTGTCCTAGCATGTCCATCAGTAAAAGCCGTACCGAGGGAAGCAACCGCATTAGTAAATCCCGCTTGATGTAAACTAATTACATCCATATATCCTTCGCAAAGAATAAGCGCTTTACCTTTATACTTTTTTGCAACATTAAGACCATATAAAGTACTACGTTTAATAAAGCAATCTGTTTCAAGAGAGTTTAAATATTTAGGCTCACCTTCGCCCATAACTCTACCACCAAAACCGATAACCTTATTTCTAACATCTAGAATAGGAAACATTACCCTATTCCAAAAGAAATCATGAACATCATTATTCTTAAAAACAGCTAACTGAGAATCCTTAATTTCTTCATCAGTATAACCTTTGCTCTTTAAGAATTTATAAAGGTCATCGCGATACTTATCTGAAAAACCAAGACCATAATTTTTAATTGTCTCATCAGAAAGCCCACGTTCTTTAAAATATTTCAAACCATAGCTACCACGACCAGAATAAAGCAAGTGATAAAAATAAGTAGCAGCATCTTTATTTATTGCAAGAATTTTATCACGCTTTTTTGCTTTAGCAGATTCTTCTTTTGAGTAGTCAGGCTCTGGGAGCGCAATGTTTGACCTACTAGCAAGAATCTTAAGCGCATCCGTGTATGAAATATTTTCATACTTCATAAGGAAAGTTAAAACATTACCACCCTTATGACAACCGAAGCAATAATACATTTGTTTGTTGCCATTATCAGTAACAGAGAAAGAAGGAGTTTTTTCATTATGAAACGGACACAAGCCAAAATATGTGGAGCCTTTTTTTGTCAACTTCACATAGCTACCAATAACGTCAACAATATTATTTGCATCAACAACTTGGTCAATTAACTCTTGTGGATATAACATCACTTTCCCCAAAACTCAGGAATAAAAATATTCTTATAAACATCCACCGAATAATAATCTGTCATTCCTGAAATATAATCACAAACAGCACGCTCTGTAGACACCCCATGTTCAATAAGATTTTTAATCTCCTTAGGAAGCCTATCAGGATGAGCAACAAAAAAATCAAATAAGCGTTCAAGCATCGCTACTGCTTTTGATTCTTCGGAACTGTAATCTTTGTCAAACTTAAAATATAAATTGTCAAACATGTATTGTCTGAGTTTAATCATTGCATCATAAACATTATCAGACATAACAATATCGTCTTTATCTTTTGAATTAGAAATAATATCCTTAATCAAAAAATCCAAACGTTCTTTTCTACTCTTTCCTAAAACATCAGAAATTTCTTTAGGAATATCGTCTTCTGATAAAATGCCAGCACGCGTAGCATCATCCATATCATGATTTATATAAGCAATTTTATCAGCAAACCTAACAATTCTACCTTCTAATGTAGCCGCCTTTTTGCTCATGCCATGGTTAACAATACCATCCCTGACTTCCCATGAAAGGTTAAGGCCCTTACCATCATTTTCTAATTTATCAACAATACGTAAACTTTGAATTTGATGTTTAAAAGGGATTTTTGAATTAAGTGCTCTCTCCCCTGCATGACCAAAAGGCGTGTGACCTAAGTCATGTCCTAAAGCAATCGCCTCAGTTAAATCTTCATTAAGCCAAAGTGCGTTAGCAATTGTTCTCGCAATTTGAGAAACTTCTAAAGTATGAGTTAGCCTCGTCCTGTAATGGTCTCCTGTTGGTGCAAGAAAAACCTGAGTTTTATGTTTTAATCTTCTAAAAGATTTAGAGTGAATAATACGATCTCTATCTCTTTGAAAACAAGTGCGAATCTCGCACGGTTCTTCATATATCGCACGACCTTTAGACTTGCTACTAAGTGCAGCAAACTTGCTTAGGTTTTTATTTTCAAATAGTTCTCTTTCTTCTCTAATATTCATCTATTAAGGAGCAACTGTCGTGTCATCAGCATTCTCCGTCATCGATTGCATGATAAGATATAAATCTTTTAATTCACCATCCGATTCAAGTGCTTTATCAAGATTTTCATTCGTACTAGAAATCAATGAACGAATTGGATCTTTTTTAGCAACGACATTTACAAATTTAATAATTGAAGCGTCCGTATACATGTCTGTAACAATCTTAAGACTGTTATCAAATGAATTATATGCCAAATAAAAAGTATCAACACTCGGAGCCATTGTATTTATATTTGGAAATTTAAGTTCATTATAAACAAAAGCAACAACTTCGTTATCATTTATTCCTTTAGTAACATAAACTTTAATGTTACCAAAACTTTCTACAATCTCAGAAATTTCAGTAGTAATGTTCGCTTTTGAAGGATCATCGAAAAGTCCTTCAACAATTGTAGTATTCCCAGCTGCAAGCGCATCGTAATAAGTATTAAAGAAATAATTAATTTGATCAATATTGCACTGCACAACTTCTTGAGTTCTCATATTATCAAGATACTTCGCCATAGAATTATCTTTTTCATCTTTGGAAAAAATAAGAAAAATCATAATAACAAGAACTGCGATTAAAATTGCAATGCCAACACATGTAACGCCTATCTTATTATTTTTGGCAACGTATTTTATATTTGAAAAAACTTTTTGAGGAGAATCAATAAAATTTATTGAGCCAATGATTTTATCTTTAATGTTATTTTTAGTTGGTTTATTAGTCTCTTCTGTCTTGACTTCTTTAACTTCAACTTTTTCTTCCTGCTTTTTAGTCTCTTGTATTTTTTGTTCTTTTATATCGCCATCTTTATTCTTTTGTCTACTAACAGTCCTACCAGTTCTTCTAGTAGGTAAAGAATCCATAGCAGAAGATATCAATTTCTTTTCTTCATCCGAACTATTCATATTAGATAATTTATCATTAGAACTACTGCTCAATAAAACCTCCAAAGTTAATCAGTTCCAAAAAGTCTATCTCCAGCATCACCAAGACCAGGAACAATATATCCTTTGTCATTAAGGCCTTCATCAAGAGCTGCTAAAGTAATATCAACATCAGGATGATCTTTTTCAATTCGTTCAACACCTTCAGGAACTCCAACAAGACAAACAAGCAAAATTTTCTTTGCACCTCTTTTTTTAATATTAGTAATCGCTGCAGAAGCGCTACCTCCAGTAGCAAGCATAGGGTCCGTAACAATAACTAATGAGTCTTTCATTCCTTTAGGGAATCTAGCATAATACTCATGTGGCACAAGCGTTTCGTCATCACGATACATACCAATGTGTCCAATTTTCGCAGTTGGAATAATATCTCTAAATCCATCGACAAGACCAATACCAGCTCTAAGAATAGGGACAAGAACAATTTGTTCTGCAACTTCATATCCAACAGTATCACAAATAGGAGTTGTAATATTTTTTTCAATTATTGGAACATTTCTTGTAACTTCATATGCCATTAGTTTTGCGATTTCATCAAGATTTTGTTTGAAAATGTAAGTAGAAGTATCCGCTTGTCTCATGATACTTAGTTTATGTTTAATTAAAGAATGATCAAGAACTGTTAACATTGTATCCTCCGCAATTTATACAAGAAAAATATACTTGTACATACTATTAAAAAGTATATCACGAAGAAATGTTATTTACAACAATAAAGGCAACACAGCGATCAGAAAATCGCTGTGTTGCTAAGTCTTTTCAATGAATATTAATTTTTAATTCGATTAAAAAATGCAAAAAATATTTTGCTAATTTATTATTTAATTTTCTTCTTTGCTCACCTCCTTTAATGTTGATGCTTCAATATAATGTTTCTCAATGTATTCCATAACAACTGCTCTAAAAAAGGCAGAGACAGTAAGTCCATTATGTTCCGCGAAACATTTTATTAATTCTGCATCTGTACTATTAAGTCTGATTGAAACAATCATTTGAATCACCTCCTTAAAAGTTTGATAAAACCTTAGCACAAACAAATAACTAAATTTCAATTCATGTTCCCAAATGCAAATATAATGTTCCCAAATTATGAGTTTTCTATATTATTGATAAATCTTGAAATTTCAATGCAAATTACATATAATATTTTGAGTTTTTAAATGACATAAAAAGAACACAAAACAAAACTATAATTACAATAAATAATTACTTTTTCGAAAGGAACGATTATGAACGAATACGGTCCAAATGGCAGAAGGAATAACGTAATCGGAAACGGCAGTCAAATAAATCGCCCTGTTAGGCCTGAACAAAGAAGACCTGCAAGACAATTTGCGCCACAAGAAGAATATCAATATAGAGAACGTCGCGTAAGTCAAACTATGCGAACACAATCTTCTAATGCACAACGAATGCCTTCTCAACATAGAAGTTACGAAAACCAATTCTATAATGACTACAACGATAGAGATTATCTACCAGATAAAAACTATGTCAGCAAAGATATGAATCGCAAGAAAAAATACTCTAATATCGGACACGCAAATGTTAATGCTGGATACGATAGTGTTCCTGGAAGAATTCGCCAAAAAGAAAAAGATTTTGACGATTATAATTTTGACTTGAATGAAGATTATTATTTTAATCCATCCTCACTTCAATCAAAAAACAACCAATCAGATTTTGATATGAATGATTTTGATGACTTTGATGAAGACGAATTATTTGATTCATTTAATTTAGACGAATATGGCAACTTTATAGACGATGATTATGACGAACGAGAATATAATCGTGCACAAAGAAAAAGAAGAAAAAAACGCGATGATAACAACAAAAATAAAAAGTCAGATATCGTATGGCTAATACTTGCATGTTTTGAAGCTGCCCTTTCTTTGGCAATTATAGTATTACTTATAATTGTTGATATACTACCATTAGGTTGGTTTATATTAGCAATAGTCTTATTAGTTGCTATAGCTACAGGACTAATAATTACACAACTTAAAAAAATAAATCGAAATAAAAAACTAAGAATCACTGGCAGAGTAATATGTATATTCATGTGTCTAGTGCTTCTTGTATCTGGTTACTATATATACTATACAAACAAATTAATTAATTCTGTTTCCAAAGAAACAGGTTATACAATTAACCAAGTACATGTTGCGGTACTAGCTTCTGATAGCGCAGAATCTCTTAAAGATGTTAAAGATGAAACATTCGGAACAATAAGTTCATTTAAGCCATTAATCTTAAATGAAGCAATGAAGGATTTCGAAAAACAAAGTGGTGGAAAATTAAAAACGCAAGATTACACAAATGCAATAGAATTAATTGATTCACTCTACTCTAAAGAAATGCGTGTAATTATTTTTAATAACGATCTTAAAGGAGATATGGAAGATAAATACAAAGATTTCTCCGAAGAAGTTAAAATAATTTACACATTTAAGAGTAAAACAAAAATAAACATCAAATCAAATACTAACGTAGACGTTACAACACAACCGTTCTTATTCTTCATATCAGGAAATGATGAATATGGTGAATTGTCTGTAGGTGGACGAAGCGATGTAAATATGCTCGTTGCAGTTAATCCCGTTTCCCATGAAGTACTTTTAATAAGCGTTCCTAGAGATTATTACGTAACCTTCCCTGGAGTATCCGGAACGGCAAGAGATAAAATAACACATGCGGGAATCTATGGAATGGATACGCAATGTGCAACCATGGCTGAATTATACGGTTACGATGTAGATTTTTACTGTTGCGTAAACTTCTCATCACTTATGGATATAGTAGATGCGGTTGGCGGTGTTGATATCGAAAACGAAATATCTTTTACAGCAGTATCAGGAGATTACTACGAAAAAGGCCCTATTCATCTTGATGGATATCGAGCATTGCAATACGTACGTGAACGTGATGCATTTATTGACGGAGACTTTGCAAGAGGCCGTCACCAACAACAAGTTATAGAAGCAATTATAGACAAATTACTTTCATCAACAGGCCTTACAGTATATTCACAATTAGTAAATACCTTAGAGCGTGTATGTACAACAAATATGCCAAAAGAAAGTATCTCCGCACTTATTAAAAAACAATTAGCTGATGGAGGAAGTTGGAACATATCAAAGATACAAGCTGAAGGTGTACCAATGACGCAGCCTTCCTACGCTAGTGGTGGAATTGGCCTTTCCGTTGTAATGCCATATACCGGATCAATTTCACTTGTAAAAGAAATTATGGGCCAACTTTATGCAGGAGAACCTGTACAAGCTCGCCAAATGAATGATAGTGATAACTGGTCATACATAATTACACCTCTTCCAGTACCAGAAGAAGAGGAAGAGGAAGAAGATGAAGACGAATCCAAAGAGGAAGAATCTTCCGAAGAAAGCGAAGATGACACAGAAGAAGGCGGTGAAGAAGAAACCGAAGAAGGTGGCGAAGAAAACTAGCATTAAATAATTAATAAGCAAATAAAAAACGGACTACTTTGAAAAATCAAAATAGTCCGTTTTATTATACATAAAAATTATTTTCTATTCATGTCCCTAACCAAATCTCTAATATAATAGAACTCGTTAGCAACATTAAAGAAAGCTTCAATATTATCAAAATCAGTCAGTGGTGGAATATCACATCCCGAACTAATCCAGAAATTTTTGAATTTACGACACTCAGTTAAAAGATAATAAGTAGCCGATGCACAAATCTGAGGTTTAGCAGCAATGAAAGCCTTTGCAGGCGAAACATTACCCATAACAATAATATCTTCAGGAGTCTTTTCCAAAACTTCTCTCATATTAATTGAATCTCCAAAATGATAAGCCTTGCAACCAAGTGCATAAATATCATCAAGTTGGAAAGGAACACCGTTACCGCAGTTGTGATAAATAAAAACGAAGTCATCATCTTGTAATTCATCAACAATTTCTTTTACATATTGATGAGAAAATTCCTTAGCAATTTCAGGAGACAACACACCCGCTAAAGGCTCAGCAATAATAATTCCATCTGCTCCAACCTCTTTAAAAGCCTGAATATATTTTTTAATAAACTCCGTTGCTTTCTTAAGAAGAATATGAACCATCTCTGGCTCGTCATAACAATTAACCATAGCCTCATTTACGTCCATAAGTCTTCCAGCAAGTGAGAAAGGTCCAACACACTCCGCAAAGAGAGGCTTGTCTCTAACAATTCTTCTAGCCTTAGCAATACCATCAATAACTTTAGCTGTTCTACCCGCTCCAATCTCAGGAACCTTCAAATTATTGGCATCCTCCACATTCTTAATAAGTTGGCCAATAATAGTCGGAATCTCATCAACAGAATAAACAGCATGAGCTCCAAAAGCTTCCGCTTCAACAGAAAGATCCATATAACCAATAGCTGCCGGCAAATCAAATTTATCAGCAATCATTTTAATTCCAAGTGCTTGAAGTGTTGAACTTTGCACAAGCTCATTAGTTGTTACATATAACATCTGAACGGCCGGAAAAGCCAATATAGGAAGAGGTGGTTTCTTCTCTCTTAATCGCATAACCTCCATCCAATTAGTCATATTAGAATATTCACTCATAAAAATCCCTCGCTGTATTATTTATTCATACACTCGGCAACTGCAACTGCAACCGCAACAGTTGCACCAACCATAGGATTGTTGCCCATGCCAATAAGCCCCATCATCTCAACATGTGCCGGAACAGAAGAACTGCCAGCAAATTGAGCATCAGAATGCATACGTCCCATAGTATCAGTCATACCATAAGAAGCTGGGCCCGCAGCCATATTATCTGGATGAAGTGTACGGCCCGTACCACCACCAGAAGCAACGCTGAAATATTTTTTACCCATCTCTATGCACTCTTTTTTATAAGTACCTGCAACAGGATGTTGAAAACGTGTAGGGTTAGTTGAATTACCAGTAATAGAAACATCAACCCCCTCTTTATGCATAATAGCAACGCCTTCTTGAACATCATTTGCGCCATAGCAATTTACACTGCCCCTTACGCCTTCAGAATAAGAAGTACGAGCAATTTCTTTAAGCTCACCCGTTGCATAATCATACTCAGTTTGAACATAAGTAAAACCATTAATTCTAGAAATAATTTTAGCAGCATCTTTTCCAAGACCATTTAAAATAATTCTTAAAGGTTTTTGTCTAACTTTATTAGCCTTTTCAGCAATGCCAATTGCACCTTCTGCAGCTGCAAAACTTTCATGGCCAGCTAAGAAAGCAAAGCACTCCGTTTCTTCTTCAAGAAGCATCTTGCCAAGATTACCATGTCCAAGGCCAACTTTTCTTTGGTCGGCAACGCTACCAGGAATGCAAAAAGCTTGAAGGCCTTCACCTAATGTAGCCGCAATATCAGCTGCTCTAGTTTGACCTTTCTTAATAGCTAAAGCCGCACCAACAGTGTAAGCCCAGCAGGCATTCTCAAAACAAATAGGTTGGATAGCACGAACCTGCGCATAAATATCAAGTCCCTTATCCTTCGTAATTTTTTCAGCTTCTTCTAAAGAGGAGATGCCGTTTTCATTAAGTAACTTATTGATTTGATCAATACGTCTTTCATAAGATTCAAATAATGCCATTTTCTCTCCTCCTTCCTAATTAGCCCTAGGGTCGATAAGCTTCGCCGCATCACCAACTCTACCATACTGACCTTTAGCTTTATCCCAAGCAGTATTAGGATCATCGCCTTTTTTAATAAAGTCAGCCATCTTACCTAAACTTACAAATTTATATCCAATAATTTCATCATTTTCATCAAGAGCAATATCCGTAACATATCCTTCAGTCATCTCTAAATATCTAGGACCCTTTTCCAAAGTTCCATACATAGTACCAATCTGGCTTCTCATACCTTTTCCTAAATCCTCTAAACCAGCGCCAATAGGAAGACCACCTTCAGAAAAAGCAGTTTGACTTCTGCCATAAACAATCTGTAAGAAAAGCTCTCTCATAGCAGTGTTAATAGCATCACAAACAAGATCCGTATTTAATGCTTCCAAAATAGTCTTTCCCGGAAGAATTTCAGAAGCCATAGCAGCCGAATGCGTCATTCCAGAGCAACCTAATGTTTCTACAAGAGCTTCTTGAATAATTCCATCCTTAACATTAAGTGTAAGTTTGCAAGCACCTTGCTGAGGTGCACACCAACCAATACCATGCGTAAGTCCGTTAACATCTTTGACTTCTTTAACCTTTGTCCATTTTCCTTCCTGAGGAATAGGAGCCGGTCCATGATTTGCACCACTTTTAACTGGGCACATATTCTCTACTTCTACTGAATAAATCATAAAATCCTCCTCAATCTATTTTCTGCCTGTGCTTCCAAAACCATTCTCGCCACGTTTTGTACACTCAAGCTCATCAACGACATTCCAATTAGCCGCAACAAAAGGAGTAATAACAAGCTGAGCAATTCTTTCACCATTTTCAATTACTTGCGGCACATCAGATTGATTATACAAAGGAACCATAATTTCTCCCCTGTAATCAGCATCAATTACGCCAACTTTATTAGCCGGAGCTAAACCTTTTTTTGTAGCCAATCCACTTCTAGCAAAAACGAGCCCAACATACTCCGCCGGAATTTCCATAGCAATTCCAATATGAAAAAGGTGGCTCTTTCCAGGCAAAATAGTAACTGGCTCATCTAAACAAGCATAAAGATCAGCCCCCGCACTATCAGCGCTCCCATAAGAAGGAAGAGTTGCTCTTTCATCTAGAATTTTTATGTTAATGTCCTTAATCATAAGCTTAAATCACACTCGTTTCTATAATCTTAACAATATTTTCAAGTCCTGCTTTATCATCGTCATCAAATCTAGAAAAATCAGGGCTATCAATATCTAATACGCCCCAAACCTTTCCATCTTTGTGAATAGGAATAACTATTTCCGAATTGGAACATGAATCGCAAGCAATATGTCCGTCAAAAGAATGAACATCTCTAACAACTAAAGTTTCATCCTTAAAAACGGCAGTTCCGCAAACACCTTTTCCAATTTCAATTTCAACACAAGCAGCCTTACCTTGGAAAGGACCTAATACTAGTTTACCATCATTTATTATATAAAATCCAACCCAATTTAGTCTATCAAGATTCTCATATATTATAGCAGAAATATTAGCTAAATTCGAAATAAGATGTGGGATATCATCTACTACAGCCTCTATGCTTTTTGAAAGCAATCTATAATCAACCATATCCACACCTATTTATTTATATAAGATGAAGTTTGATCTTTTTTAATAACATCATGTGCTCCACCCTCAACAATACTAGTTGCAGAGACAAGCGTAAGTTTAGCTTTCTTTTGAAGTTCCGGAATACTCATAGCGCCACAATTGCACATAGTAGATTTAACCTTGTTAAGCGAAATCGCAACATTATCTTTTAAACTACCAGCATAAGGAACGTAAGAATCAACGCCTTCTTCAAATGAAAGTTTTGAATCACCGCCCAAGTCATACCTTTGCCAATTTCTAGCTCTTGCAGAACCTTCGCCCCAATACTCTTTATAATAAGTACCATTTAAGCTAACCTTGTTAGAAGGACTTTCATCAAATCTAGCGAAGTATCTACCAAGCATAAGAAAATCAGCACCCATAGCAAGCGCAAGAGTCATATGATGATCATAAACAATGCCACCATCAGAGCAAACAGGAATATACACACCCGTTTCTTCAAAATATTTATTTCTTGCATCGCAAACATCAATCAAAGCAGTTGCCTGTCCACGACCAATACCTTTTGTCTCTCTTGTGATACAAATAGAGCCGCCACCAATACCAACTTTTACAAAGTCAGCACCGCAATCAGCAAGGAATCTAAAACCATCAGCATCAACAACATTTCCAGCGCCAACTTTTACACTGTCGCCATACTCGCTTCTAATCCAATCAATAGTAAATTTTTGCCAATCAGAAAAACCTTCCGAAGAATCAATACACAAAACATCTGCCCCAGCTTCGATAAGTGCAGGCACTCTGTCCTTATAATCTCTTGTATTAATACCAGCACCAACAACATATCTTTTATGTTCATCAAGAAGCTCATTAGGATTTTGTTTGTGAGAATCATAATCTTTTCTAAAAACCATATTAACAAGTCTTCCATCCTCGCTAATAATTGGAAGAGAATTAAGTTTGTGATCCCAAATAATATCATTTGCTTCAGTGAGCGAAGTACCCTCTTTAGCCCAAACAAGTTTTTCCATCGGAGTCATAAAAGAGGCAACTTTTTCCTCAGGACTCATTCTAGAAACCCTGTAATCTCTGCTAGTAACAATGCCAACAAGCTTTCCATCAGCGCTACCATCTTCGGTAACCGCAATTGTTGAATGGCCCGTTGCAGCAGTTATATCAAGCACTTTTCCAAGTGTATCGTCCGGTTTAACATTAGAATCGCTCACTACAAAACCAGCCTTATAAGACTTAGCCTTTTTAACCATAGCCGCTTCATCTTCAATAGATTGCGAACCATAAATAAAAGAGACGCCACCTTCAGTTGCAAGTGCAACCGCGAGAGCATCTCCTGAAACTGACTGCATAATAGCAGATACAAGCGGAATATTAAGTGTAATGGCGCTTTCTTCACCTTTTTTGAATTTAACAAGAGGCGTTTTAAGGCTCACATTATCCGGAATGCATTCGCTTGAAGAATGACCCGGAATCAAAAGATATTCGTTAAATGTGTGAGAAGGTTCATTGATATATGTTGACATAATTTTTCTCCTTATTTTAATTTAAATTATAGAAAATCTATCAAAAACTAACCCGCATGTCAATACAAAAAACAAATAAAAGTAAAAACATTTAATCCTTACTATTTAAGCGCAATAAGCGAGTTTGCTTTTATTAACTCATCATTAGCAACAACGCCCTTAAGAATCAACTCTTCTACTCCATCAACATCATGAATATAAATAAAATCGTACCCCTCTTTAGCTAGACGATCCTTAAGAATCTTAGAAAGTTTTGCTAATGCTTCTTGGTCATGTTCCGCAGCTTTTTCATATAAATCCAATTCTTCTATATTACTAGCCATAAAAGTATTATCATAGCAGACATTCTTTATATATCCTAAAGACCCAATACGTTCATAAAAACAAGTTTCATGAAGAAGAGAATTTTTTCTGTAAGGCCCTTTCAAAACCAAATAAACTTTTGCAGGATTTTTTGTTGAAAAATTATTTGTTTGCAAATCACTAGCAATCTTTTGATCAATGTTAAGAGCAATTTCTTTAGCACTTTGTAATTTACTATTTTTTTGATAATTCTTTTTCCATAATCCAAATGATACAAAAGTTGTGATTAGAAGAGCTATCGAAACCGCAACAACAATAATTCTTGTAATAAACCTATTAACATAAATTTCCCCACTTAACGCCTTAATTCTTGGAAACTCAAAAGTTTTAATTGAACTTGCAAATCTCATAAAAAGATAGCCATAAAGCATAAACAAAAGTAATCTGGAATATCTAAGAATTGAAGCAAAATAATTAGAGAAAGTATTTAGGTATCCAACATAAAAAATTACACTTACCACAAAAACGCCAAGCATAACAATAAGCATTTCTTTTTTCTCAATATCTTTTGCAATAAAAGTAATTAATAAATCAATAACAATAAACGCAATAAAAAATACTAAAAGCGGAATCTTTCCCCAAGATAAAATAACTTCATTAAAAATACTTATTGTGCTTTTAGTAATTGCAAACGCAAAAATATCAGCGTACTCACCTGAGCCTTTAACATTTATTAAAAGTTGCCATGAACAAAAAGAAACAAAGATAGCCAAAGCGCAAACAATCATTGCAACAATTTGATTTTTAATTAATTTTCTATTTTTATTAAACAACCTAATAGCTAAAGCAATCAAGAAAATTACACTAGCAAACAAAGCACCCGTATTTTTTATACAAGGCAAAACAAACAAAGCAAGCGCAAACTTAATAGTTTCAAAAAGACTATTAAACGGTTTATTTACACTAAGAAACAAAGCATACCCTGCCACAGTTCCTAAAATCATATCAATAAAAAGAGTCACATAATAATATGCCAAATCTCCGCCCATTTCTGATGCCCCATAAGTCAAAACGCAAGGCATAAGAATAATAATCGCAACAATAGGAGCAAATATCGCCCACATTTTCCAAGTAACATTCTTTAGTGCGCTAATAACCAAAGCAAAGCCAAATAAAATCATAGAAATAAAAGGAGCCGCATCAAAATAAGTTGACGAAACACTAGCAAAAAAGTATCCAAGAAGTGGCATACCAGGAGGATAAGATTGCATCTCAGGATAAAAAAGTGCACTCTTTCCAATTTGCAAATCGCCAATATAAAACATAGCCTTTGGAGATGCACCCCAAAGTCTAAGTTCATCCCAAAGACTAGGACGAAGGTTATAAGCAAAAATAATTACTGCAATAGAAATCCCGATAAAAATAGCAATAGCAGGAGTAAAATAATACTTAAAGAAATTCTTTTTTAGGTCATCAGATCTGAAAAATAAAACAGCGCCCATAACAATTAATTCTATAAGCGCTGCATAAACAAAAAATCTTCCAATATGAAGAAAATTAAGACAATAAAAAATATAAAGAACAACAATCGTTCCAAAAAAAACTATTGGTAAACACTCTTCAGTTTTACGTTTAGAAACAATCGCTAACCCCATAGAAGCCAGAATTATTCCTAAAAGAATAATAACTATCGAAAGCATATATGTATTATAACATAATAAAAAAACTGCGTACAATTTTGCCGTACGCAGTTTTATTATTTAATGAATACTAATTATTACATCATTCCCATTCCACCCATGCCAGGTGCACCAGCAGGCATTGGAGGAAGAGGCTCTTTAATATCCGCAACAACTGCTTCAGTTGTAAGATATGTGCTAGCTACACTAGTAGCATTTTGAAGAGCACTTCTAGTAACCTTAACAGGGTCTAAGATACCAGCTTTAACCATCTCAACATATTCACCAGTAAGAGCATTAAATCCTGTACCATCTTTAGATTCTTTAACTTTATTAACGATTACGCTGCCTTCTAAACCTGCGTTAGAAGCGATAACATATAATGGAGCCTCTAAAGCTTTGATAACGATTTCAGCACCAGTCTTCTCGTCACCTTCTAATCCTTCGCAAGCTTTTTTAACTTTATCAATTGCGTGAATATAAGCACTACCACCACCAGCGATAATACCCTCTTCAACTGCTGCCTTAGTAGCTGCAAGAGCGTCTTCCATACGAAGTTTCTTCTCTCTCATTTCAGTTTCAGTTGCAGCACCAACTTTGATAACAGCAACGCCACCAGAAAGTTTAGCAAGACGTTCTTGTAATTTTTCTCTATCATAATCAGAAGATGTAGTTTCAATCTGTGATTTAATAAGAGCGATTCTACCAGCAATTTCTTTTTTAGATCCAGCGCCATCAACAATAATAGTATTGTCTTTGTCAACCTTAACGCTCTTAGCACGTCCACACATTTGCATTGTAGTATCTTTAAGTTCAAGACCTAATTCTTCAGAAATAACTTGTCCACCAGTAAGAATAGCAATATCCTTAAGCATTTCTTTTCTTCTATCGCCATATCCCGGAGCCTTAACAGCACATACATTGAATGTACCACGAAGTTTATTTACGATTAAAGTTGTAAGAGCTTCACCTTCAATATCCTCCGCGATAATTAAAAGTTTAGAACCAGTCTTAACAACTTCCTCTAACAATGGAAGAACATCTTGGATAACTGAAATCTTTTTATCAGTGATAAGAATATAAGCATCATCTAATTCAGCTTGCATCTTCTCAAGGTCAGTGCAAAGGTAAGCAGAAATATAACCACGGTCAAATTGCATACCTTCAACAAGGTCAAGTTCAGTCTCCATAGTCTTAGACTCTTCTATAGTAATAACACCATCATTAGTAACTTTTTCCATAGCATCAGCAACCAACTCGCCAACACCATCATCGCCAGCAGAAATAGCCGCTACTCTAGCGATTTGTTCTTTACCTTTAACCTTAGAGCTCATCTTTACTAAAGCTTCAACAGCAGCGTCACATGCAGCGCTCATACCTTTACGAAGAATAATAGGGTTAGCACCAGCTGCTAAGTTCTTACCACCTTCACCAATCATAGCCTGAGCTAAAACAGTAGCTGTAGTAGTACCATCACCAGCAACATCATTAGTCTTAGCTGCAACTTCACGAACGAGTTGTGCGCCCATGTTTTCAAAAGCATCTTCAAATTCAATTTCTTTTGCTATTGTAACACCGTCATTAGTAATCAATGGACCACCATAAGCTTTGCCAAGAACAACATTTCTACCTTTAGGTCCTAAAGTAACCTTAACAGTATTAGCTAATTGATCAACGCCTTTACCTAAAGCTTCTCTAGCTTCTGCGCCGTATTTAATTTCTTTTGCCATCTTTATTGCCTCCTATTATTTAACGATTGCAAGAATATCATCGTGACGAACGATAACAAATTCTTCATCACCGATTTTAACTTCTGTTCCTGCATATCTAGAATAAATTACATAATCATTTTTCTTAACAGTCATTTTAACGTCATCAGTACCAGGTCCAACTTCAACAACTACAGCCTGTTGTGGTTTTTCCTGTGCCTGTCCAGGTAATACAATACCTGATGCTGTCTTTTCTTCAGCTTCTAATTGTTTAAGTACAACTCTGTCTCCTAATGGAACTAACTTCATTTCAAATTCCTCCTTCAAATTATTAGCACTCTATCTCATTGAGTGCTAAACTTATTATTATATTACTCTATCATTTTGAGTTTTGCAAGACTTTTTTAGAATTATTTTGAGCATAAATAAATAGGTACTGTTGCGCAAACCCACCATATTCTCCAAATTTATCCTTTCCAAAAGCCTCAATTACGTCCTTATCTGTATCTTTATGGAAATATAAATCTTCCATAATCCTCTTAATCCAAACATCAACAGGAAATGCATTCGTAAATCCAAGCCCAAACAAAAGCACGCAATTAGCCACTTTATCGCCTACCCCTTTAATCGAAATAAGCTTTGCCTTAGCCTCCTCATAACTCATGCCAGAGAGCTTGCTGCCAACAATTTCCTTTGAAACTAGCTTATCCACAGCATCTTTTAAGTAAGGAGCACGAAATCCTACCTTCAAGTCCCTAAAATCCGCCTCAGAAAGCCCATTTAAGGCCTTAAGAGATGGAAAGGCATAATAAGTCTTCCCATCAACAACTCCCGCCTTTTTGCCATATGTTTCGCAAATTCGCCTAACAATCTGCTTAATATTCGTTATGTTTTTATTTTGCGAAATAATAAAAGAAATTAAAGTCTCAACAAAGTCCTGCTTTAGAATATGAATTCCATAATACTCCTCAATAATCGGTCTTAAGTTATTATCCGCCTTAATTATATTTCTTTTAATTTTAGCGTAGTCATTATCAAGATCGAAATAAGGAATCCAAATCTTTTCAACTTCTTCTTCGTTCGCATTTTCAAAGATAATTTCGTCTTTAATTTGCCTAACATGTACCGCCCGATTAAAAGCTATTACGACAAAACTTCCATCAGATAGCCTTTCAAAGTTAAAGCACTGACCGCATTCTAAAGTTTGAGCAAGATTAAAATTTTTTACTTTCATAATCACATTCAATAAAAAGGACCGGCCTTGCCGGTCCCTAAACTACTTAATTATTTTTTCTTAAGGAAATCAGGAACTGAAAGATTTTGTTCCGGAATTGAAGGTTTTGGTTGTCTAGGAACATTAAATCTTAGTTCTGGTTTTTCATTGCCACGAGGTGGCATAGGACGACCAGGTTGACCTCCTTGTTGACCCTGAGGCATTCTAGGTTGTGGATGATTCTGGCCACCAAGCGCAGGTCTACCCTGAGGCCCACCTTGCGAAGGCATACCTGGACGTTGAGGTCCCGGAGCACCCTTAGAGCCATCTGGGCGAACAACAAACTGCTTTTCAACAGCACCTTGTGGCTGTGATTGTGGCTTAAAGTTTTTATTCATTTGAGCAGCTGGGTTAGAAACTCTAACTGCACTATCGTTAATACCAGTAGCAATAACAGTAATAGTACAAGTATCTACAGGTTGCTCTTGATAATTTGCACCGAAGATAATATTTGCACCGTCACCAGCAAGATCTTGAACATAAGAAGCAGCATCATTAGCTTCCATAAGGGAAATATCACCAGAAATATTGATGATTACATGTGATGCACCTCTAATATTAGTTTCAAGAAGTGGAGATGTAACAGCAAGTTTAACAGCTTCTTCAGCTTTATCTTCGCCTGTTCCAGTACCAATACCAATATGAGCAATACCCTTATTAAGCATAACAGTACGAACATCAGCAAAGTCTAAGTTAATAAGAGCTGGGATATTGATAAGGTCTGTGATACCTGTAACAGCTTGTTGCAAAACTTCATCAGCTTTCTTAAAAGCATCTTCTATAGAAGTACGTCTATCTACTAACTCAAGCAATTTATCGTTAGGAATAACAATCAAAGTATCAGCAACTTCTTTAAGTCTTTCGATACCCATAATTGCATTATTCATACGAGTCTTGTTTTCAAATTTAAAAGGTTTTGTAACGATACCTACTGTAAGGATATCCATCTCCTTAGCAATCTTAGCAATAACAGGAGCTGCACCAGTTCCAGTTCCACCACCCATACCACATGTGATGAAAACCATATCAGCACCAGCCAAAGCTTTTTGAATCATTTCAATACTTTCTTCAGCAGCTTTTTGGCCAATTTCAGGTTGTGCGCCAGCGCCTAATCCTTTAGTGATTTTTTCACCTATTTGAATAGTAACCGGTGCTTTAGAAACTTTAAGAACTTGCTGCTCAGTATTAACAGCAATGAATTCTACAAGTTGAACGCCTGACTCTAACATTCTATTTACAGCATTGTTTCCAGCTCCACCGACGCCAACAACGACGATACGAGCTCCTTTTACATACTCATTGTATTCAAACCCAGACATATCAAAATAGTCCCTTCTAAAATATATTTCTTCTTTTAATATAGTATCTTTATTTTAGCAAAATTTCAACATAAACTTAAAAATTGGAAAAAATATTTTTTTAATTTTTAATTTTTTTTGAACGTGTAACCAGCGTTATTTTCGCTCAAAACGCTCATATCCAAAGTACCATCTAAGTCCTTCAAATTATTATAAAAATCACGCAAATCTCTAATTTTTTCTTCGGTATTTTCTTCTTTGCCAAACAATATTTTTACTTTTTTTACATAAATTGATGCCGTCTTATCTGACGAAATATAAACCTTATCTAAACTCATAGAACTTTTTCTAAAATTATCAATAATTTTCAAAGCATACTTATACTCTTTTTTTTCAATTGGTACAATTTTTTCGCCAATGACAATACTCTTATATGAAATCCCAGCAATTTCAGAAAGATTAGTAGGTTTTTCACTAGAGCTTGAGATGACAAAATCATCATTTGAAATAAGCATATAAGAATCCATATACTTAACATAACAAATAGGTTTCTTAGTGCTAGTTATTTGTTTGCTATCGTTTAGATTAATTTTTATAACGCCAGTTAAAAACAAAATACAAAAAACAATAAGTGCTGCTGCAATTGTTATAACGGCAATAATTCCTTTTCTTTTCATATCCTATAAAAAAGTTGCTGGATTTCTATTTTTTTCTTTCTGATAATATTTATTTCTTTTTTCAACATCAACTTTTATAACTTCCTGATTTCTTCCAATCCCAAGGACCAATCCTACTTCAATTAATAAGAACAAAATCGCACTACCACCATAACTTATAAATGGAAGTGGAACACCCGTGTTAGGAAGCAAGTTCGTTACAACAGCCAAGTTTATTAACGTTTGAACACCTATATGAGCTGAAACGCCCACAACGATAGATTTTGCATAAATATCCGTTGTGTTATCAAATATTTTTTTCATTCTCCATAAAAGCAAAACAAAAAGTGCCATAAGGAACAAAGCACCTACAAGTCCCAACTCCTCGCAAATAATGGAAAAGATCATATCGTTTTCGCTTTCAGGAACAAAACCCAATTTTTGAGTTCCTTGTCCAAGGCCTTTTCCAATAATTCCACCAGAACCTATAGCATAAAGTCCTTGAGTAATTTGATAACCAATGCTTTCTGAATATTTATCAAGATGAAGCCAAGCTTCAATTCTTTGCATTTTACTAGCTTTAAGAAATACATAACCAACGCCAATAGCTACAATGCCTATCGCCGTAAATAATAAATATTTTGACTTCGGACATGTAACGAGAATCATTAAAAATCCCATTGCTAAAATAATAATGGCAGTTCCCAAATCATCTGTAACAATTGCCGTTAATGCAGCACCAACAATGCATCCTGCAACAATAAAAATATATGGAACTATCTCATTTATTTTATCTTTTAAGTTTGAAATCATTAATGCCGTAAAAAGAATTATTGCGACCTTTAAAATTTCTGAAGGTTGGACAGTTGTAAATCCAAAATCAAGCCATCTTTTAGCGCCATGACTAGAATATCCTAACGGAGAAAGAATCAAAAGCACAGCAACAACTGACACAATAAAAATCGGTGTAGCAAACTTTTTTAAAAACTTATACGGAATAAAAGAAGTTGCAAACATAATGGCAAGTCCAGCAATAGAAAAAATCAACTGCCTAAGAACATAATAATAAGGTTCTTTTTGCTCGATAGTAGCATTATATGAGCTCGCACTATAAAGCATCAAAAGTCCATACGCAATAAGTAAGACTACAATACCAATCATCGCCCAATCAAACTTGCCATAAGCTCTCTCTTCAACTGTCTTTTTAGCAATAGGTCTTTTCATTAAAGTTCTAAAACAAACTCCTTAAACATTTCTCCGCGTTGTTCGTAATTTTTAAACTGACCCCAACTAGCACATGCAGGCGAAAGCAAAACGCACTCACCTTCTTTTGCTAACAACGAAGCCTCTTTAACAGCTTCTTTTAAATCTTTACACATATGAACATTAGTAAATCCGCATTCAAATGCGCATGTCTTTATTTTTTCAGCCGTTTGACCGATTAAAACCATGTCCTTAATTTTTCCTTTAAATCCATTAATCCAATCAGTAAAATCAGCGCCCTTATCATATCCACCGGCAATCAAAACTGTTTTAGCAGGCATCGAATCAACCGCCTTCGCAGCTGCATCAGCATTCGTACCTTTAGAATCGTTATAGTATTTAACTCCGCCTTTTGTTGCTACATACTCTATTCTATGTTCGACTGCCTTAAAATTTCTAACGACATCTCTTATCGTTTCAAGTTCAATCCCAAACAAGATAGCTATCGCACACGCAGCCATAACATTTTCAACATTATGATTTCCTAAAAGATTCATATCGTATCTATTAATAATTTTTTCGGTACATGTTCCGTCAGAATAAACTATTGTTTCACCATCAAGATAAATACCCTTTTTTAGTTTATGTTTAAGTGAAAAATAAAATACACCAGGCACAATATCATTTGCTAATTCTCTTAAATATTCATCATCGTAATTTATTACACATGTTTCGCTTGGAGTTTGGTTTTTACTAATAAGCAATTTAGTTTTAGCATAATTTTCAAAACTACCATGTCTGTCTAAGTGATCAGGTGTAATATTTAATACTGCACTTACTTCTGGGTGAAAATCATAAATTGATTCAAGTTGAAAACTTGAAATTTCAGCAACGATTACGTCGCTATTTGTCGTTTGATTAGCAATTGATGCAAAACTAGTTCCTATATTTCCAACAACAAAAACTTTATCAAAATAAGCCTTGAAAATTTCGCCTGTAAGAGCTGTAGTCGTCGTCTTTCCATTAGTTCCTGTTATTGCTGCAAGACGACCTTTTTTAATAAGATAAGCGATTTCTATTTCTCCAATAACATGAACGCCTGAATCTTTTGCCATTTGAACAAAAAAATCATTAATAGATATTCCAGGGCTTAACACTAAAATATCAATATTCTTAAAATCCTCGGCCTTTAAGTTGCCTTTAATAACTTTTGCTTTATTAACAAGATCTAATTCTTCTAGAAGTGCACACTCGTCTAATTCTTCATTAGCGTCATATAAAGTAATGTCGCATCCTTCATTTTTCAAAAGATGCGCTACACCCTTGCCACTTATTCCCATTCCAAAAATCATAATAGATTTATTTTTTAATTCCATTGGCTTTTACTTCCTAAATAAAATATAAACCTAAAAAAGCAACTATGCACAATATAAAGGTTACAAGTGAAAAAACTGTTACCACTTTAACCTCGCTCCATCCACCAAGTTCATAATGATGATGAATAGGCGCCATTCTAAAAATACGTTTTCCATGTGTTAACTTAAAATATCCAACCTGTAAAATTACAGAAATTATTTCAACTAAATAAATAAATGCAACCAAAATTAAAAATATAGGCATCTTGAGCACATAAGCTTCAGCCGCAACAAATCCACCTATCGCTAAGCTGCCAGTATCGCCCATAAAAATTTTGGCAGGATAATGATTGTAGATAAGAAAAGCTATCAAAGCACCAAGCATTGCCAATGAAGCCGAATCAAATTTTTGATTAACAATAAAATATGCCACAAACATAAATACGCTAATAACGATTGTCACGCTAGAAGCTAAACCATCAAGCCCATCTGTGAAGTTCGCTCCATTAACTGTACCTAAAATTGCAAATACAGAAATAGGATAAAACCATCCCTTAAGATCAACCTCTCCTAAAAAAGGAATAATAGTTGTGGTACCACCTTCAGTAAACTGAGAAATATAAACAATAAGCATAACTGTAAAAATAATTTGCAATCCAATTTTTTGCCATGCTTTAAGTCCTTCGCTTTGAGCTTTTTTAATTTTTAAGAAATCATCAAAAAAACCAATCAATGCAAAAAGAAAAGTAAAAACCATAACCGGCAATGCTTCTAAGCCAAAAGGCAAGAAAAGTGCAGTTGCCACTAAAAACCCAATTACAATTACCACGCCACCCATAGTTGGGATTCCATCTTTTTTAAGATGCGCCTCTGGGCCTTCTTCTCTAACATGCTGTCCAAACTTAAGTCTTCTCAAAATCGGAATAGCAATCGGAAAAAGAATAACTCCAATCAAAAAACTTATTGCAACTGAAAGTAAAATATACCAGTTCATATTTCTTCCTACCCTTTATCTTTTAAGAAATTTTATTTAATGTCGTCAGCAGCAACATTCATATAAGATAAAACTTCTGCCATAATATTTCTAAATAATTCAACTGCGTAAGTACTTGATGTAAACTCCGGTGCTGGTTCATCAAGTGCAACATAGCAAACAACTTCAGGATTATCATATGGTGCAAATCCGATATATGAAATAACGTAAAGTTCTTCTTCTTTATCATATTTTTGCGCTTGGCCAGTTTTACCTGCAATTTTATATCCAGGAATAGCCGCAGCCGGACTTGTTCCGTTAACAACAACTTCTCTTAAGCACTCTTTAATATAATTACATGTGTCTTGCGAAATTGTTTGAGAAACCAAAGTTTTTCCGTTCGATTTAACCAACTCACTATTTGCGTTATATATATTTTTAACAATATAAGGTTTGTATAAATATCCACCGTTAATCAAAGAACAAAACCCTGTACAAAGTTGCACCATAGTAACATTAAAGTTTTGTCCGAATGCGTTCGTTGCAAGGTCTAAGTCTGTCATATTGTCTTTATTGAATAAAAGTGTTGAACAACTCATTTCGTTAGGAAGGTCAATTCCTGTAAATTGTCCAAATCCAAATTTTCTTTGATATCTTGTGAAAATATCTTGTCCAATTTTTCCAGAAATCTGGGCAAGAGATATATTGCAAGACATAGCTATTGCCCCTTTAACGTTAAGAGTTCCATGACCTTTTCTTTCCCAACACCAAATAGTTTTTTCCCAAGGTGTTGACTCAAAGAACATTTGCGAACCGCCACAATAAAACGAGTCATTTGGAGAAATCTTATTCTCTTCGATTCCCATTGCAACTGTAAACGGCTTAAATGTAGAACCCGGTTCATAACTCTTTGTTATGCAATCATTTCTCCAAACTTCAGTAAGCGCCGTAAGTGTAGTCTGGTCATCCATAGTTTCTATTTCTTCTGGCTTAAATCTAATACTTAAATCTCTAGGATTATTACAATCAAACTTTCCAGAATCAGCCATAGCTAAAATTTCACCAGTATTAGGATTTTGAACAATTGCGGTAACACCTTTAGATTTAGTCTTTTGATATGTTTCCTCAAGATATTTTTCAACAATTGCCTCAATATTATAGTCAAGAGTAAGCATAATCTTATCACCATCTACCGGCTCTCTTCTAATAGTCTCAATTGTGTTATCGCTATTGATATATGAATACTCCATTCCGTCAGTACCGGTAAGTTCTTTGTCATATTGAAGTTCAAGGCCATACTCGCCTACACCATTATTCGTAAAACCTAAAACGGATGAAGCTAATGTGTTGTACGTGTAATTACGTTTATAGTTATCTTCTAGCCAAACGCCATTAACTGTTATATCGTCTTCTTTTTCTTTAATAAATTTTTCAACTTCAGTGTATGTCAGACCCTTTTTTAAAACGACATAAGAACTTTTTGGATTCTCTTCAATATCTTTTTTAAGTTCATCTTTCGAAATGCCAAAATGTTTTTCTATCAAAGAAATTGTTGGCTCTAAATATTTCTCTTCATTTGTCAAAATAACTTTTGGATCTAAAATCAGGTTGTAAACTTTCGTGCTAGTTACAAGTTGCACGCTATTTCTATCTAAAATTTCTCCTCTTTTTGCCGGAATAGAAAAGTTGCCCGACTGAGTTTGTTTAAGTGCAGCTTTTTTATATTTGTCACCATCAACAACCAAAATCCAAACCAGTCTTGCCGCAACAATTCCGATTAAAACAAAAAAAACTATAGCAATAATGCTAAAGCGTTTATTTATATTTGTATTTGTTTTGCTAGCTTTCTTCGTTTTTCTATTCATAAAACACTTATTTAAAGATAACGAAATACCAACTATTTAGTTGGTATCTCTGCTAACTGTTGGGTATATTCTGAATTATCTGAACTATAAGTTTGTATTTGTCCTATTTGGCTTCTGACCATCCCAAGTTGCCCCGTCGCCACTTCAACTACGTAGTCTAAATCGACGGTACTATTTATTTCGTATTCTTTCGAATCATTTTGCTCTCGCAATTCCTGGAGTTGATTTTCCATTCTCCCAAGTTTTGCATCCAGGTCATTTCTTTTAACAGCAAGAGAAAGTGTTGTAACGACTAATACAACGAATATCGCCGCCGCCACAATAAGTGTTCCTCTTCGTATTCTTGCCTGTTGTTTTAAGAGCTTTTCGGCCGCAAGCTTTTTAGCGTTAGATCTTCTTGGTCTAGCACTAACAACATACTCTGCCTTGGCTGCATCGCCTTCAACAAAGATACGTCTTACGCTATCAATTTGTGAATAATTTCTTGTTCTTGCTCCCATTACTCTTGCCTTATTAGGCCCTTTCAAAAACTCTTAATTTTGCGCTACTAGCTCTTTTATTTTTATCGCATTCTTCTTTAGAAGGAACGATAGGTTTCTTATGTATAATTTTCCCTTTAGATACAGCGCCGCATTTGCAAACTGGAAACGTAGGTGGACATGTACATGGGTTCTCAGCTTTTTTAAAAGCATTCTTTACAATTCTGTCCTCTAAAGAATGAAAAGTTATGATGCAAAGCCTTCCACCCGGATTAAGAAGATCGATCATCGTGTCAATCGAATTTTCCAAAACGCTAAGTTCTGAATTAACTTCAATTCTAAGCGCCTGAAAAGTTCTTTTAGCGAAACCTTTTTGACCTTTCCTAACCTTTGCCGGAATAGCCTGCTCAACAATGTTTCTAAGCTGCATTGTGGTCTCAATCGGTGCTTTTTCTCTTTCGTTTACAATGTGCTTTGCTATATTATTAGCGAAATTGTCTTCGCCATATTTGCTAATAATTCGTGCTAAATCTTCTTTTGAATAAGTATTAACTATCTCTTTAGCACTTAAGGCTTTCTCCTTGTCCATTCTCATGTCCAAAGGGGCATCCTCTCGATATGAAAAACCTCTTTCGGGATTATCTAGTTGATAGGAAGAAACTCCGATATCTAAAAGTATGCCGTCAACTTTAGAAATTCCTAAATTAGAAAGAACATTTTTGATATTTGCAAAATTGTCTTTGACAATGCTTACTTTATCTTGAAAGATGGCGAGCTTTTTAGTTGCTGCCTCGATAGCTTCGCTATCTTGATCTATTCCAATAAGTCTTCCCGATGAAAGCTGTTTGACTATTAAAAATGCATGCCCTGCTCCGCCCAGCGTTCCATCTACATAAATCCCGTCTGGCTTAATATCTAAATTTTCAATGGTCTCTTTTGGAAGAACTGATTCGTGCTTAAATTCCAAATCCTAATTCTCCCATTCGCTCGGCAATAAGATCGGCATCAATTTCTGCTTCCTCTTCGGTCCACATATCAGTATCCCAAATTTCTATTCTCGGACCTGTGCCTACGAGCGTTACATTAGCAGTAAGGTTAGCGTACTCTCTTAAGTTTGATGCAATCAGTATCCTGCCTTGCTTGTCGAGTTCTGCGTTCATAGCGCCAGCCATGAAGTGTCTCATAAACTGTCTGCTGTCTTTATTGGTAAAGGTGAGGCTGCTACGAAGTTTTTCATAAAAAGCTTCCCACTCATCAGCAGGGAAAATCCATAAGCAGCCCTTATCTACGCCCTTCGTAACTACAAAAGCTTCTCCAAGAGAATCTCTGAATTTCGAAGGAATCATTATTCTGCCCTTGGCATCTATGGAATGGTTGTATTCACCAATAAACATAGTGCTCACCTTTTACCTCCCAGCGACATGTCTGTCAAATTTATATTAAGCGCGGCAACGCATAATATATAACTTAAGGAGCGCCGTGCCCTTTACTCAAAGGCTATTTTCAATAAAAAATTCTTCTATTTGCGGCCCTGAGCATTTACCACTTTGCTCCACTAAGTACCACTTTTTACCACTTGTGCAGTTATTTTAATACTTTTTATACCAAAATGCAATACCTTTTTCAAGAAAAATTTAAAATAAAAAAGCAAGAAGTTCCTCTTCTTGCTCATCACCCGTTCGTCTAAATAAAACTATCGCTCGACTTAGTCGGGCCTTAATGCGCGCGGTGCCCATCCACGCGCGCCCTCCTTGTGTCTTCGCTAAGTTTTATTAGAGCCTCACTCATAAATCACAAGAAGCGAAACTTCTTGCTTTTCTTTTATATCATTTGCGCATTGACTAAATTAAAATATTCTCCGCGATTAGCCATAAGCTCGTCATGCGAGCCAATTTCCATAACTTGATTATTATCAATAACTGCGATTTTATCAGCATTTCGTATCGTGCTAAGTCTATGCGCTATTATTATAGAAGTTCTTCCTTTTGCAAGTTCGTCAAAAGCGTTTTGAATTCGCATCTCTGTTACGCTGTCTAATGCACTTGTTGCCTCATCTAAAATAATAATTGGCGGATTTTTTAAGAATACTCTAGCAATACCAATACGCTGTTTTTGACCGCCTGAAAGCATAACGCCTCTTTCACCAACGTATGTATCATATCCGTCTTTCATGTCTAAGATTTCTGAATGTATCTCCGCCCTCTTAGCTGCCTCAACAATTTCTTCTTCGCTTGCATCTGGCTTTCCATAAAGAATATTATCTTTTATAGTTCCGGCAAACATAAATACATCTTGCTGCACTACGCCAATTGATTTTCTAAGACTATGCTGAGTAACATCCTTAATATTAAATCCATCAACTAATATTTCGCCATCTTTAACATCATAAAAACGTGGAATCAAATTTGATATCGTCGTCTTTCCTCCGCCCGAAGGGCCAACAAGAGCAAAGGTGCTACCCTTCGAAACCGAAAACGAAACATCTTTTAAAACTTCATTAACATAATTTTCGTCTTCATCATCTTCGCTGTGATGTCTTCTCTTATATGAAAAGTAAACATGTTTTAATTCAATATCACCACTGACATTTTCCAAAACATGAGCATCTTCTTTATCAACTATTTCAAGATCCGTTCTCATAATTTCTAAAAATCTATTAAATCCTGCCATACCTGTTACATACTGTTCAACAAATGATCCAAGTTTTCTTATCGGATTAATAAAGGTAGAAATATAAAGACTAAATGTAACAAGTTCGATATAAGACATCGTATTTCCCATAATGTAGTAGCCGCCTACCATAATTACCAAAACAGAAAGAATCGACATCGCAAATTCCATACCCGAATGAAAAACTGCCATAGCATTATGGAAATCTTTTTTAATTTCGAAATATTCCTCGTTTATCTTTTGGAATTTAGCTTTTTCTATATCCTCGTTTGCAAAAGCTTTCGCAGTTCTAATTCCAGAAAAGCCACCCTCTACGCTAGCATTAATTTCAGCCATCCTGGATTTAACTGCCATTGAAGCCTTTGTCATTTTATTTCTTTGAATAATTGTGAAAACTGCGAACGCAGGAATAATAGCAAAAACAATAAGTGCCAATCTCCAATCAATTCCAAGAAGAATAAAGAATGCACCAACAATAGTTATGACAGAGATAAGAAAATCTTCCGGACCATGATGCGCAAGTTCACTAATTTCAAAAAGATCGTTTGTAACGCGACTAAGGAGTTTTCCTGTACGATTCTTGTCAAAGAAGCTAAAACTTAAATCTTCTATATGATTAAAGATAACTTCACGCATATCGGTCTCTAAACCGACGCCCATGCGGTGGCCCCAATAAGTAATTATATAATAAAGAATAGACCTCACAATATAAGCCGCAATCATTATCGACATTACAATAAAGAAAGTCTTAAATTCATTTTGTGGCAAATATACTTCCATACATTTTTTTGAAACATATGGAAAGATAAGGTCTACCGCTGCTACAGCTAAAGCACAAACCATATCGAGCAAAAATAGTCCGATATGGTTTTTATAAAATGCTGCAAATATTCTTAACGAACTCCACTTTTTATAATTAATTTTCATCCGTAGTTTTTTCTTCCGTTTCAGCCTTAACTTCTGGTTCTGCCTCAGTTTCCGGCTCTTTTACCTCTTCGGCTTTAGCCTCTTCTTCTGCCTCTTTTACCTCTTCGGCTTTAGCCTCTTCTTCTGGCTCTTTTACCTCTTCGACTTCTTTATTATCAACAGTATATCTTTCCCACTGAGTTCCTTTTTTCTTAGCTTTTCTAGCCTTAACTCTCTCCTGGGCATACTCTTTTGTGCCAACATCACCAGGATCTAAAATAAGCTTAAACTTCGGTTCCCATCCTCTACTCATTCTAACAATATTAACAACAATTAATACCGCTGACAGAATAACCACGACAAATGAAAGAAGTTGTGAAACAGCTATATTAGTCTTACCAATAAGAAGTTGATCAGTTCTTAATCCTTCAATCCAAACTCTTCCTAATGCATATCCTCCAAGATACCAGATTAAAATTTCACCATTATATTTTTGATATTTTCTAAAAATTAATATTATTATAAGAATTAGCAAACACCAAAGTGATTCATAAAGAAAAGTTGGATGAACTTGAATATAAGCATCTCCGTCAACATTTACTAAGTGCGCAAGAATTTCATCATTCGTAACACCAGTAACTTCCGAAAGCTTAATTTGCATAGCAAAAACATTATCCGTATATCCGCCAAAAGCCTCTCTGTTAAAGAAGTTGCCCCAACGGCCAAGTGCCTGTCCGATTAAAAATCCAGGTGCACATGTATCCATAACTTTAAGAAAACTAATCTTCTTTACTCTAGTAACAATAAATGTTGAGATAGCGGCGCCAATAATCGTTCCATAAATAGCTAAACCGCCATTCCTTAAATTAAAAATCTCGCCAATATTATTTTTATATGCATCCCAGCTAAATATTACATAATAAAGTCTAGCACCTATAACACCAGCAATAATTCCAAAAATAATCATATCAATATAATCATCGGAATATTGGTGAGTTTTTTTAACACGTGCAAGAACTACAATGGAACCAATAACAATTCCAATTGCAATTAAGATTCCATAAAAAGCAATTGAAAAGTTTCCAATCGTAATTTGATTTGGGAACGCGCCTAATTTAATTCCAAAATATGGAAAAATTATACTGTACATCTTTCTCTCCTTGTTCTATTTGTTATATAACATATTATACATTAAATCTAAATAGAATTATGTCGTCATCTTGAACAACATATTCTTTTCCTTCCATACGAATGAGGCCTTTTTCTCTAGCCGCATTATATGAACCTAAATTAATAAGGTCATGATAGTTAACTACCTCAGCCTTAATAAATCCCTTTTCAAAATCAGTATGAATCTTTCCTGCTGCCTGCGGAGCCTTCATACCCTTAGTAATTGTCCAAGCTCTAACTTCTTTTTCACCAGCAGTAAGAAAACTTGTAAGACCTAAAATTGAATAACTTGCCTTAATAAGTTTATCAAGGCAACTCTCTGAAAGACCCATGTCTTCTAAAAACATTATTTTTTCTTCATCATCTAAATCTGCTAATTCAGCTTCCATCTTTGCGGAAACTACAAAAACCTCCGAGCCATTGCCCGCAGCATACTCTCTAACCTTTTGAACATTCAAATTAGAAGCGCCATCATCTGCAAGATCATCTTCTGCTACGTTAGCTGCATAAATAACTGGCTTATCTGTAAGAAGATTAAAATCTTTACTGATTTCTTTTTCATCATCACTAAGTTCTAATGTCTTAGCTAAATTGCCCTGTTCTAAGTGTGCTTTAATTTTTTCTAAAAGTGCTACTTCTGCTGCCAACGCTTTATCATTTTTAGCACCCCTAGAAGACTTAGCAATTCTTCTATCAATAATTTCAATATCAGAAAAAATAAGTTCTAAATTAATTGTCTCTATATCGCGAAGAGGATCAACGCTTCCATCAACATGAACAACGTTGTCATCTTCAAAGCATCTAACAACATGAACGATTGCATCAACCTCTCTTATGCTAGCTAAGAATTGGTTTCCTAATCCTTCACCTTTAGATGCCCCTTTAACAAGTCCTGCAATATCTACAAACTCTACTGTTGCCGGTGTAATCTTTTGTGAATTATAAAAATCAGATAAAACTTTCAAACGTTTATCTGGCACAAAAGCAATACCTATATTTGAATCGATTGTACAAAAAGGATAGTTTGCACTTTCTGCACCAGCCTTAGTAAGTGCATTAAAAAGTGTACTCTTTCCTACATTTGGTAATCCAACAATACCTAACTTCATTTTAATTTTCTTCCTTTAGTTTAATCTTTACGAGTTCTATTTTATTTACGTCCATGTCTACAACTGTAATAGTTGCATCATCTAATTCAACTATGTCACCCGGCTCAGGAATACGCTCTAACTTTTCAATTACAAACCCACCAATAGAATCCATTTCTTCAGATTCAAAGCAAAATGTATCCTCACCCAAGTCATCTTCTAATTTATCATTAAGGTCAGACAGCGAAACATGTCCCTGAACCAAATATATATTTTGCTCAGTATGAACAATCTCATCTTCTTCGGCTTCGTCAAACTCATCCCTAATTTCGCCTACGATTTCCTCAAGCAAATCTTCCATAGTTACAATGCCCGCAATATCGCCATACTCATCTAAAACACCCATCATAGAACGCCTTGTTTGCTTCATTTCAATAAAGAGTTCCGACAAGTGCTTTCCTTCATAAGTAAAGTCAATATCTCTCATTACCTCTTTAATGCTAAATTCATCCTTCTTTTCAGTATCATATAAAACAAGGTCTTTAACGTTAACCATGCCGACAAAGTTCTTGCCCTCTTCGTCATATACCGGAAGCCTTGTAAAGAAGTCTTCCTTAAAGACACTCATAACTTCATCATAAGTTGAATTAATATTAATAGTTGCTACGTTAATACGCGGCACCATAACTTCTTTAACCGTTGTGTCAGTAAAATCAAAAACGTTGTTGATTATTTCTTTTTCTTCAGAAGTTGTTACACCTTCTTCATGGCTTACTTCAACAATAGACCTAATTTCATTTTCAGTATATGACTCAACCTTTTCGCCCTTCTTAACGCCGAAAAGTCTAATTACGCCTCTGGCTAAAAAGTTAATAGCTGCTGCAATAGGCGTAAAGACAACCATAAGTGCATTTATTATTGGGCAAAAGGCAAGTGCTAACTTCTCTGCTCTATGCGTCGCTAAAGTCTTAGGTGAGATTTCTCCAAAGATAAGAATCAAAAGAGTTAAAATGCCCGTACCAACACTAATAAAAACGCTGCCAAAAAGTTTTTCAACAACAACTGTTGTAAGCGCTGAAGCCGCAAGATTAACAATGTTGTTACATATTAAAATTACGCTAAGCATCTTAGTTTTCTTAGAAAGAACTTTTTCTAAAAGAGAAGCATTTTTAACTTCTTCATCTACCAACGTTTTAAGTCTGTGCTGACTAATAGTTGTGAGCGCTGTCTCTGATGATGAAAAGAAAGCCGACAATATAATTAAAATTACAATAATAATTATTTGAACTGTTATCATTATTTAGCCACTATATTAATAATTTTTCCTGGTACGTAAATTTCTTTTACAATTTCACCTGAAAGTTTATCGCCCAAAGCCTCTTTAGCTTTTGTTAAAGCCTCTTCTTTAGGTGCATTAACCGCAATCGTTACAGTTGCTTTAACTTTACCATTAAGCTGGACACCAATTTCAACTTCATTATCTTTACAAAGTTCTTCATCGAAAGTAGGCCATCCAACATTTACGTCAAATACACTTTCTTTGTGTCCATAAGCGCTCCAAAGTTCTTCCGCAACATGAGGAGCAAAAGGAGCTAAAAGCCTAATATAATTTTCAATAGTTTCTTTATCTACTCCACCTTCTTTCTTAACGATATCAGCGAGCTTATTGTTGTACTCCATAAATCCACTGACAACCGTATTAAGGCTGAAGTTTTCTAATCTCTTTGTAATATCACGCACAAGCTTATTGCGAAGCTTTATCATCTGCTCTGTTGGAGCTACATTAGCTTCAAGGCTGTTCATAGCAAGCGCATAGAACTTGCTTAAGAATCTATAAACACCATCAATTCCTCTCTCGTCCCATTCGCTATCTAATTCAGGAGGACCAACAAAGAGTTCATAAAGTCTAAGTGAGTCGCAACCATAATCTCTAACCAAATCATCTGGCGATACAACATTGCCCTTAGACTTACTCATCTTAATTCCATTCTTGCCAGTAATCATGCCTTGGTTAAAGAGTTTTGTAAAAGGCTCATCAAAATCAAGCACACCAATATCTTTTAAGAACTTCGTATAAAAACGTGAGTAAAGTAAGTGAAGAACTGCATGCTCAACACCACCAATATACATATCAACAGGCAAATACTTATCTGCCTTTTCTCTATCAACTAATTTTTCTTTGTTATGCGGATCAACATATCTTAAGAAATACCAAGAAGAACCAGCCCATTGCGGCATAGTATTAGTTTCTCTCTTAGCCATCTTACCACACTTAGGACAAGTTGTATTAACCCAACTATCAATAGCTGCAAGTGGGCTCTCGCCTGTACCAGTAGGCTCATACTTTTCTACATCAGGAAGTAAAAGAGGAAGCTCTTCTTCCGGAACTGGAACGCAACCACAATCAGGGCAATGAACAATAGGAATCGGCTCGCCCCAATATCTTTGACGGCTAAATACCCAGTCACGAAGTTTATAATTAACTTTCTTCTTACCTAAACCTTTATTTTCAATTTCCTCAGGAGCATTTTTCTTAAGTTCAGCAGAATCTCTTCCATTCCACTCTTCAGAATTAATAACTACGCCTGTACCAATATAAGGTTTTTCTGAAACATCTAAGTCGCCTCCATCTGGAGAAATAACTGGAACAATTGGAAGTTCAAATTTCTTTGCAAATTCGTAATCCCTCTCGTCATGTGCCGGCACGCACATAATAGCGCCTGTACCATAGTCAGCTAAAACATAATCAGCTAGCCAAATAGGGACCTTCTTACCATTAAGCGGATTTATTGCATAACTTCCAGTAAATACACCAGTCTTTTCTTTATCTTGAAGTCTATCAACAGATGACTTCATAGATGTCTTATAAATATAAGCATCAACAGCATCTTTATTTTCAGGTGTTGCTAACGCCGCTGCATCTTTGTACTCAGGAGCAAGAACCATAAAAGTTGCACCATAAAGAGTGTCTGGGCGAGTTGTGTAAACTGTGATAACCTTATCGCTTCCATCAACCTTGAAATCAATTTCAGCGCCATAAGATTTACCAATCCACTCAGTTTGCATCTTAACTACCTTCTCAGGCCAATCAAGTTTTTGCAAATCATCTAAAAGTCTATCAGCATAAGCAGTAATCTTAAGCATCCACTGCTTTAAGTTTTTCTTTGTAACTTCAGCGCCGCATCTTTCGCACTTGCCATCAACAACTTCTTCATTAGCTAGACCCGTCTTACAACTTGGGCACCAATTTATAGGCATTTCTTTTTCGTAGGCAAGGCCAGCCTTAAACATCTGAACAAAAATCCATTGAGTCCATTTATAAAAGTCCGGATCAGTTGTATTAACTTCTCTATCCCAATCATAAATAGCAGCAATCTGATTAATCTGTTTCTTTATATTCGAAATATTATCTGCTGTAGTTTTCGCTGGATGAATGCCCATCTTAATAGCATAATTTTCAGCAGGAAGGCCAAAAGCATCCCATCCCATAGGATGAATAATAAACTTACCTTGCATAAGTTTATATCTGCTCCAAACATCACTTATAACATATCCTCTCCAATGGCCTACATGCAGCCCCGAGCCTGAAGGATATGGAAACATATCTAGACAATAATATTTTTCTTTCTTTCCATCATCGACGTTTACTGGGTGCTCTTCCCAAATATCATGCCACTTTTTTTCAATCTCTTTATGATTGTAAATACTACTCATTATTTATGCCTTTCTTTATTAAAACGCCCTTTATTAAGCGCATATTTCGACAAGATATTTTACCACACCTACGCCTTATCTTCAATAAAAGTGGCATTTTTATCGCTATAGTGATAGAATACGCTAGTTATGAATTTACATGATTTTTATTATGAATTACCAGAAGAATTAATAGCGCAAGATCCTCTAATAGATAGGAGCGCTTCACGCCTTATGGTCATAAATAGAACCAAAGGCTTTGAAAAGCACGATACTTTTAAGAATATAATCGATTATCTTGAGCCAACCGACTGCCTTGTAATAAACGACACAAAAGTAATCCCTGCGCGTCTTTTTGGAACAAGGCAAGACACCGGTGCTATTATCGAAGTGCTTCTACTTAAGCGCCTTAGCGATACCGACTGGGAATGCCTAGTTAAACCTGGCAAAAAGGCTCGTGAAGGATGCAAATTAATCTTCGGAAACATCATAACAGATAAAAACTTGCTTCATGGCGAAATAATAAAGGTCCAAGAAGATGGAAATCGAATAATTAGATTTACTTACGAAGGAATCTTCGAAGAAATATTAGATCAGTTAGGCCAAATGCCACTTCCACCTTATATCAAACATAAACTTGAAGATAAAAATCGGTACCAAACAGTTTATGCAAAACATGACGGCTCTGCAGCAGCTCCTACAGCAGGACTTCATTTTACAACTGAACTCTTAGATGCTATTAAAGCTAAAGGAGTAAAAATTGCTCATGTAACGCTACATGTTGGTCTTGGAACTTTCCGTCCAGTAAAAGAAGAAAACATTCTTGATCATCACATGCACTCCGAGCTTTGTATGATTGATGAAGAAAATGCCAGTATAATAAATGAAACAAAGAAAAATGGTGGCCGCATAATATGTGTTGGCACTACGTCAACTAGAACACTTGAATCCATTGCAGATAAAAAAGGCTTTGTAAAAGCCACATCAATGTGGACCGATATATTTATTTATCCTGGATATAAATTTAAGATAACAGATTGTTTGATTACAAACTTTCATCTACCAGAGTCTACTCTTTTGATGTTAGTCTCTGCTTTCTCAAGCCGTGAGATAATGCTCGACGCATATAAAAAAGCGGTCGATGAACGATACCGCTTCTTCTCCTTTGGTGATGCCATGTTTATCTATAAAAATTAGTTTGCACTATTTTGTTCATCTTTACCACTTTTATTTTTTATATTATTCAATACCATTTGAAAAGATTTTCGACTCTTAATAAAATATGTGGCAATTTCTCGTCCTTCATCAGTAAGATGAACTTCTCTTCTATTTCTATTAAATAGTACAACTCCCCATTCATCTTCTAAGATTTTTATTTGTCTACTAACTGTAGACTGTGTCGTGTAAAAAAGTTCTGCTGTCCTAGAAAAGTTCAAGTTCTCGGCAACTGCTAGAAATATGCTTATTTGCATACTAGTCATTTTCGCTCCTCCCTTTTTTACATAAATAAATAATGGACGAAATTGTTGCAAAGCAACTTCGTCCATCTCATTATATATATATATATATATATGCAACCTATTCTGTAAAAAACATCACTCAAAAGTGGAACTTTTTACTCTATATATTTAATAACTTTTCTATTACGCTTATACAAAAATCATTTCGTCAAACAATAATAGATAGTACTCTTTAGATTTCGCTCACGAAGCTGGCAGCGCTTGGGCTAAGTAGGGCCCTGCGCTGCCAACTTCGCTATTTACGGCGGCTAACTTATGTCCACCAAAACACTTATGTCCGCCCGCCGCCTTGGTTTAATGTGT
>JAZLLU010000006.1:0-41653 GCA_045598285.1 Lachnospiraceae bacterium
TGTTCCATCTTTGTGAAACTGTTGTATACTATTAATCATGAAAGCACCTCCTTGGATTATTGTTTTCTCAACTTAAATCCTAACATAGGAATCAGGTGCTTTCTATTTTTTTATTTTTCCTACAAAAACTTTACACTAGCACAATGTATAGATTCGATTGAAAAACCATGGAGTAATACAGGATTTACAAAGGTTACAAAAGAAGAAGTTGATGTGATTTTTACACGCATTGAAGAAATCCTGGTTCGAATGGAAAATCAGAACATGAAAAGGATGATGCAAGATTAAATATTTTGAGAGGACAGAAGAGAAGTTGATGGGCGCAATGAGACTAATAATATTAGGCTCAGGCGTTTATAACCGAATAGTTGCAGACATTACTAATCAACTTAACTACAATCCAATCATCTTTCTCGGAGATTCTATTTCACGTTTGCCTATTTCTCATTTTATCAATTGCATCTTTGGAACAATTGTGCATTTTGCAAAGGTTAGTAGCTGCTCTGCGCTCAGAGTAGCAGAGCTACCAACACCACCATTTTACTTGTCTGTCGGCTTAATTATTACCGTATAATGTTTTGCAGTTTTCTAAAGAATGGAGTTTGCTGATATTTAATCATTTAGAATCATAGTTACACATTTTATCAAGAATTGGCAATATGTTTAGCTTTTGCCAAACCTGCTACTGTTTATTATGCTGTTGCTATGCTGGCGAAACATGACCAAGATCGAAGTAAAACTCTGTTAAGTATACAAATCTAATCGCTTTCAAAGTTTGTAAGCAAAGGAAATCGGTGTAACGCCCTAGTAAAAATACAAGAGTAGCGTCAAAAGGTTGAGAAGAACTCCGAATTTTATCTAAACGAGGTACCAATGAGACATGAAAAATCAAATTTGCTTATATTGTAGATTTCGGTTCAGCTAGTCCACTTGCACGGAGTTTGAAGCCCACCTTCACGGAAAATAAAGGCCACTCTCACGGAATAAAAGGAAAAACTAAAGGATAATCAATTCCGTAGGGTCTCTTAGTAGGGGCTGAGAAAAGAAAAAATATTAATGAATGTCAGGGTCTGGAAAACCGGACCCTGAGCTATAGTTTAGCCAAAATATTTGTTACTTATATCGTCATAAGATAATCCGACTCTTCATTTGCAGTTATTTGCAAATGCACAACCAACCACGCAATTTCAAGGCTTCACGAAGCAGTTGCCTTTATTTAATTCTTAAATTCGGCTTTAAAACCCTTAAAAATAATTTTAAAATTCAAAAACCCAGACTTCCCATCCGAATTTCTCTGAACAAAACCCTGCGGGGCATGAAAAAACATATAATAGGCGTAAATTTCAAATTGAACTTGAAAATTACGCCCTAAAATGATATAGTCATTTTGAAAGAAGGTGTGTTTTATGATTAAACGAACAATATCTGATTCAATAAAAAAGAGTATCAATCAAGTACCAGTTGTGACAATATTAGGGCCGAGACAAGCGGGGAAAACAACTTTAGTAAAAGCATTATTTCCTGAATATACTTATGTGAATCTAGAGGACAAAGTTACAAGAGAGTTAGCGAAAAATGACTATATAGGATTTTTTTATAAGTATCCAGAACCAATGATTATTGATGAGGTACAGCGTGTTCCGGAGTTGCTTTCTGCAATTCAAGTTAAGGTGGATGAAAATAGGAGAAAAAATGGCAGATTTATTTTGACTGGCAGTCACCAGCCGAGATTAAGAGAGGCTGTATCACAATCTCTTGCCGGAAGAACTACAATTCATACACTTTTACCGCTCAGTATTGAGGAACTTAATTCGTGCGGAAAATTAAAAGATGTAGATGAAAGCATGATTAAGGGTTTCATGCCGGAATTATATTTAAATAACACTAGGAATCCAGATGTGTTCTATAGGGATTATTTAGATACATATATTGAAAAAGATTTACGACAAATGATAGCGGTAAAAAATTTAAATGCGTTTATAAGGTTTTTAACCTTGTTAGCAGGAAGAATTGGACAGGTTGTTAATTTAAGTAATATTGCTGGAGAAGTTGGAGTTTCTTCAACTACGTTGGGAGAATGGATTTCAGTTTTGGAAGATTCTTATATAATTTTCAGATTGCAGCCATATTTTTCTAATATTAGCAAAAGAATTGTAAAATCGCCGAAGATATATTTTGCTGAGCCTGGACTTGCAACATATCTTCTTGGCATAGAAACACCTCGTCAGGCTTCACGTGATCCTTTGAGAGGAAATATATTTGAAAATATAGTTGTTTTAGAAACAATGAAAACACGATTAAATGACAACAAAGAACCGAATCTTTTTTATATGAGGACAGAGAAGGGCGTTGAAGTTGATTTGATTTTTAGAAAAGAAGGGATGCTTTTTCCATACGAGGTCAAAACTTCAATGACACCAAATCAGGAATTTGCAAAAAACATGAAATTGTTTTGTGACAGTGAAAAAAATGCTGAAAAAATGTGTGTTATATATTGTGGCGAATCTTATGAATCGTATCAAGGTTGCAAATATATCAATTATAAAGAAGTAGCTGATGATATTAGGAGAATATAGATTTAACAAATAATTGTTAAATTTATTAAGGTAAAAAATATTAATGAATGTCAGGGTCCGGGAAACCGGACCCTGAGATATTATTTGGCTAAAGTATTTGTTACTTATATCGGCATAAGATAATCTGACTTCTTCACATTAAAGCCCGCGAGATGGGAAAATTTTGAAAAGGCAATAAATAGAGCTAAACAAGCATGCAAAAATACAGGCAATTATATTAATGACCATTTTCGTGAGTCCACGAAAATGGTTCGGTTAGGCTCAGGTGCGGAACGCAATATAAATGATTTTATGCTTTCACGTTACGCATGTTATTTAATTGTAATGAATGGAGACCCAGAAAAAGAAGTAATTGCGATAGGACAAACGTATTTTGCGGTTAAAACTCGACAACAAGAATTAATCGAGAATTATGAAAATTTAACCGAAGAACAAAAACGTCTAGCAATTCGAAATGAAATGAAAAGGCATAATGTTTCTTTAGCGGATGCGGCACATGAAGCCGGAGTAGTGAATCCAAAAGATTATGCTATTTTTCAAAATTATGGATATATGGGGCTTTACGGTGGACTTGATGCAAAAGGGATTCACGAACGTAAAGGACTAAAGAAAAGCCAAAAAATTCTTGATTACATGGGAAGCACGGAATTGACGCGGAGGCAATATTGGTTCATAAAATGTTTACAATATGCTGTTTACAAATGCAAATTTATTGCATATAATAGTAAACAAAGAAAGGAAGTGATTTTATGATTGGTAAAAATCTTAAATATTATCGTCAGCTTGAAGGTCTGTCACAGGATAAGCTTGCTGGTATGGTAGGCCTCACTAAAATGACAATATCCAATTATGAAAACAATAAAAGGGAGGCAAATTCTGATACCGTTATTAAGTTGGCAGATGCTCTTAATATCAAGGCAACAGCTCTTTTGATGAATCCTAAAGGAGCTGCTGTAATCACGCATGCTGAGTTTAGAAAGAAAAGTGGCATGTCCCTTTCTTCGATTGATATGGTCTTTGAGAAGGTGGATCGTTATCTAGGCCGCTTTCATACAATTCTTAGAATATTAGGAGATGCTGTTTTACCGAATGTCGCAGCAATTGATAAGACTTTTTTTACGGACATAGAGATTTCAGGCCTCAAAATGCGTGAGTTTTTGTCATTATCATCTACCGGCCCTGTTGGAAATATTGTGGACGCACTAGAAAACAGAGGTATTATTGTTTGTCAGATTGATTTTAACGATGCCCATTTTTCAGGAATTAACGGAACACTTAATGGACGACCATATATTGCAATTAATAAAACCATGCCTTCAGAACGGCAACGTTTCACTCTAATTCATGAACTGGCGCATATTCTTTTTAATTTTCCGGCCGGCATAAATGAAGAAAAGACAGTAGACGGTATTACCGGTGCTTTCCTTTTTCCTAAAGATGATGTTGTCAGAGAGCTTGGTTATTCGCGTACTAATATTCGTGGAGAGCTTAGAACACTACAGCGGGAATATGGTATTTCAATGCAGAGTATTTTGATTCGTGCTAAACAGGCTGGATGTATAACGAGCGCTGTTTATGAAGACCATCAGAAATGGATTAGCAGGAATGGGTTGAGAAAAGATGAAAAATCAGGACTGATTCTGGAAGAGAGCACTCTGTTTAAAACGCTGGTTGTACGTGCGGTGTCGGAAGACATGATTAATATGACTAGGGCATCCGAACTGATGGAACTTCCTTATAATAAAGTTCAACAGCTTTGCGGGTTGGGGGTATAAACCATATGCACATAAGTAGTGACACAAACATATGGTTTGACTTTGAAACGATAGGCTTTATGGGACATCCTTTTTTACTAGATAACGAATATTATCTTAGTGATGTTACCTATCACGATGAAGTACAGTTTTCTGATACAATTCAAAAAATAGTCGAATCAGATCAACTTCATATTACATCTGTGCCAGCTAAGGAATTGCAGCAAGCAGTTGAATTTTCAGAGAATTATCCCGAGATTTCAATTCACGATGCAATCGCACTTGCTATAGCAAAAAACAGAGAATGGACACTTCTAAGTGGTGATGGAAATCTTAGAAAAGTCGCAGAAAAAGAATCTGTGGAATGCCATGGTACCCTATGGATATATTCACTTTTAAAAAAGGAAAATAAGGTGTCAGATAAAGAGTATAAAGAAGCGTTGGAAAAATTATTGGATGCCGTGAATAATAAAGGTCGTAGGCTTCCGATAAATGAAATTCGACGAATGCTTGATGAATAGTAAAGAAGTGGTCCGCATTTCTAGTTGAAAAATGGTTATGAAATCACAAATTCCGATAAGATTTTGAGATCAATAGATTTTGTTAATGACATATCTGAAGATTAAGTTGCTTTATACGGGATTCTTTTTCTTAAAGACCTTCTTTAAACTAGAGATGCATAGCTTTTCAAACGGAATTAGCAGTTTGTAACAGATAAAGAGTAAAACTGCGGTATAAATAATTGTTACTAGCGGATTGCTAAATTGAATCTCAATTCCGAATATTGATAAGAAACATGGGATTAATTTTTTGATAATATATTCATTTCCACATAGATACAAAGTTTCTTGGCCGACTGCCGAGAAGATTTTTACGCCACTTAACAATTTGCTCAATAGCAAAACAAACAAGATTAAAATTAGTGCAACCACTAGATTGTAGAGTTCTACGAGCGTCTTCTGATTCTTAAAATATTTTACAATATTTATTTTGTCAAAAAACATCAGGGCTGCAAATGCGAAGGTCACGACTAGGCAAACGATAAAGGTGACTTTTTTTGATGCTGTGTCTAACTTGAAGAAATTGTTTATGTGCGGGTAAACGTAAAAGCCTATTGCAAAACAGATCAAATAATATATTGCCCAGTCAAAATTGTAAAAATGTATAGGATTCATGTTTGGCTTTGATGTAATAATATTGCTAAATAATAAAAATCCTAAAAATGAAATGCCTAATATGATGTATTTATTTTTCAAATACGTTAGCAACTTAAATAGAATTTCTATAATAAAGAGTGTAGGAAGAAACCATAAGCCCGGTGCGAAAAACTTATTTCTAATACAACCACATACTACCGTAATTAAATATGTTCCTATTGTAGATAAACTTGCGCCACTAATGATAGCTTTAACAAGAATTGATAATAATGCAAACGCAAAAAATGGAAGTAAAATTTTAAGACACTTTTTTACTAAGAAGTCCTTAAATGTTTTGCTGGTGTCATAGTTGTACATGCAACCGGATAAGAAGAAAAATAGCGGAACATGAAATTTAAAAACAAAAAGATACCATGGGCCAGCATCGCCCTTAAAATGTCCCAAGTATATAGCGAAAATTCCTATAAACTTTGCGACATCTACCCAATTCACTCTTGAATTTTTAGTGTTACAGGTCATACTCATTTTTAAACTTCCTTTAAGTATTTTGATATTGTAGCTTATTTGGGTAATGCAAGCAATAAAGAAACTTAATATCAGTCCAAGGACATTTTACAGGCGGGTGTCTGTTTATAAAGAAAAAAAGAATTTATAAAGAGAATATTGCTAGAGTTGAATCATCGGAGTAAAGCTAAGTAAAGTGAACATGCTAGAGTTGAATCATCGGAGTAAAGCTCAGCAATGTGAACATTGCCGGAGTAAAGCCCAGGTAAAAATACAAAGGTATTGTCAAAACCAAGGGCATTACTCCGAAATTGAATAACTCCATTAAAAGACAATGTCAAAACATCGAGAATTACTCCGATTTCTTAAACAATTCATTATAAACCCGCTGGCGTTCTTTCTCGTATGATGAGAGCAGTTCTTTTTTTGCTCGACGGCCGAGCTGTCTGCGAATAATTTCAGCAATATTTTCCATGGAGGAAAAAGTCTTAATGTTATCCGGCGTTACGCCAATGTATTGCCAACCTGAATCCTTCAATGCAGTGTCGCGATTGTTGTCGTTGTAATATGTAACATCGTTGTTGTGAACAGTCTTGCTGTTATATTCGACGGCAAGGCGTTTTTTGCGCCAAACTAAGTCGCCGCGAATCTCCGATGTACCAATTAATTCGCGACCGTGTTTTGAGAGGCTGATGGCTCCGTTCATTTCAAGCTCGCCCAAACCATAACCACCAAGCCTTATAGGCAACTCGAGCATAATAGCGAGCCGCGTTTCCATAGGTGAGTTCGAATCGTTGAGAACATATTTCGCGGCATGAAGCGCCTTCGCACACCCGCTAATGTGATTGGAGGCTTTAGCATATGCGATGATTTGTTCAGAGGTAGTGACGAGAGTGCGCCGCGCCTGTCCAAACCTTTCGGACTGATCTGCGTAGTACTGTGAACAAAGTTCAAAGCCTAGCTGGACAAGACTTGCGAAACTAAGATGCCTTGCCGCATGTAAGAAAGTTAGTTCGGGACATGCAACGTAAATATTTAGATTTGGAATTTTAAAGAAACTATTTGGCGGAACACCTGCTTTTTGCCAGTGGCATATATAATACTTTCCAACGTGCGTGCGATTAATAGAACTCGGAATTAACGACAACGGAGTTGTTAGCGAAAATCGCTCAGCAGTGCTTAAGGCAGCGGTGGCAGTTACTTTATATTCGGGAGGAAGATTGGTAAGGGCACGGGTATTAAATGCGTAGTTGTAATGTGTTGGAAAACTAGACTTCCAAAATTCGGCAGAGGAAGGGTAAATAAGAGGTGTAATTGTAGGGATAGACATAAAGACGCCTTTCTAAAATTAATAAATATATTGTCGTTTGAAAATCTTCGCAGAATCGCGAGGAGATTATGGATTAGATTTTATCGAAATAAAGCCGGCATTGCAAGGAAAATATTATATATGATTTGAAGTAAGAAGTGCTAAGGCGGCAGGATAGCCAGAGTGTATTGTCGGATGAAATTAGCCGCCGTAAGTAGCGAAGCAAGGCGCAGGGCCCTACTTAGCCTAAGCGCCGTCAGCTTCGCGTTAATAAATTTTTGGCGTGGATGTGTGGATAATCGACGCTACGAAGTGCAAAGAACAAGGACAACAAAATGTTGCCCTCATTCTTTACACTTCTTCGCAACCATGCCGATAATCCACAAATCCACTGCCACTGCTACTATCTCCCTTTGCGTCGCCTATCGGCGCCGCTTCGCTGGCTGACGCCAGCTCCCTTTATAGTTAATAAGGAGTGAATGGAAAGAAGGATTGGAGTAAAACCGTGTAAAGTGAACATGCTAGAGTTGAATCATCGGAGTAAAGCTCAACAATGTGAACATTGCCGGAGTAAAGCCCCTGTAAAAATACAAAGGTATTGTCAAAATCAAGGGCATTACTCCGATATCAACCAAATTCACTAGAAGCAAGAAGCAGTTCTTTCGAGGGAAAATTAATGTTATTAATATTAGTTGAATAACAACAACTTTGGCCGAAATACTTGAAAAAATAAAAGAAAAGATTATAATAATATAAGTATCAAATGATACCATATTAGATATGGAGATATAAAATGGAAACTAAAAGAATAGAGACCAAAGTAGAAGTCGAAGCGTATATTGAAAAACTGAAATATGCGCTAAATAATAATGCAAAAATCACGTTTCAAATAGAACGAAAATGTGATGAAAATAGGAATATAAAGTATACAAATAAATATACGGTCGCAACGCTGTTTCCAAATGAGAGTCCAGAAATTGCGCTGAAAAGAGAACTGATGACTCTTTGCGTAGAGGAATATCAATGTACAGTTAAAGACCAGTCTTTTCCGAATCGTAGCGAAATGAGGGTGTTTGGACGAACATATAATGGAAATGAGGATGTTTACATTAAAATAAGAGTTGAATTAATAGATCCAAATAATTATGGTAATCACACAGCATTTGTTATGTCGTTCCATTTTGCAGAAATACCATTTGAAGAAGATTTTCCGTATCGAACATAAGTTGTTTAGGAGGCCTAAAATATGAAAACTATAAAGAAAATGAAATGTTTATGTCCAAGTTGCATGGAAGAACACATGGTTTCTATAATAGAAGATGAACAAATCAATGTATTTAAGGGAGAACAAATAAGGTATTTAGCACAATACCATTATTGCAAAAACACTGATGAATATTATGCGTCGGAAGAACAAATGTCCGAAAATGATATTTCTATGAAAAACGAATATCGAAAAAAAGCTGGACTGCTAACATCAAATGAAATTATTTCAATTAGGCGAAAATATGGAATATCGCAATCGGATTTGGCATCTGTTCTTGGATGGGGAGAAAAAACAATAACAAGATATGAAGGCCATCAAGTTCAAGATATTGCACATGATTCAATACTTAGAAAGATTAACAGTGATGTGGAATGGTATTTAGAATTATTAAATAACTATCATGAAAAAAATCATTTATCGGCTTATTTCAAGTATTGCGAAATAGCTGCATCAATTTTTGAAGAACAACATGATGAATACCTTCAAAAATCAATACAAGGAGCATATGCAAGGTTTAAAAAAGAAAGTGAATGCAATGGATATACAGAACTAAATTTAAAAAAAGTTATTGATGTAATTAGATATTTTTCAAATTCAACGAAAGTAAAGGCATTGTATAAAGTTAAATTGATGAAAATGCTTTGGTATGCGGATGCACTTTGTTATAAGAATACAAGTAAAGCCATAACGGGGTTGGTCTATAAAGCATTACCGATGGGAGCAGTGCCAATTGCACATGAGCTTATAATAGATCTTAATGGAATTAAATACGAAGAAGTCGATTTTGATGAAGGAACGGGATATCGTTTTATAAACGATGGAATAGATAAATATCCATATTTAGATAGTACTGAAATCGATGTGTTAAAAAAAATTATTGCTAAGCTTGGAAATTTAGGCAAAGATGAAATAGTACAATCTATGCATAAGGAAATAGCATATAATAAAACGGCACCATATGATATCATTCAATATAAATATGCAAAGCAATTGTCAATTTAATAGAATGTATATTGTAAACAACAAAAAAACAAGAAGCAGCTCTTTCGAGCTGCTTCTATTATGTAAAAAAGGGAGGACTCTATTTAATTTTTGCCGCATAGGGCGGTCTAAAACTATCTATGTTGTCTTAGCGTTTCCAAAGGCCATGTATGTTGCAGTAGTCGTATACGCAACATGGCTTCTCAGTCTTTCCGAGAGTGAAACATGCAAAAGGCTTATCTTCTGGTTTAAGAACCTTTAAGTAACTGCCTTGGTCTGTCTCAACTAAGATCCATTTGATATAGTGGTCAGCTGTCATTGGATGAGCTGCTGAGCCTATATCAACATGAATACAGCCGTTTTCAACTTTGCACTCTGGCACATGCTTTTCGATTGAAGCGTCAGTGGTATTTGCTACCATCTCTTCCATTGGTTCGCCACAGCAGATTATATCTACTCCTGTTGGTTCAACCATAGCTACGATTTGTCCACAATGTTTGCATTTGTAAAATTTCATGATTTTAATCTCCTTTCAAATTTTATTAAACTGCTTTGCTACGCAACGCGTTTTCCCATGTGCTTATCAGCATCCATAAGGCCTGTGCTTCCACTTACATAGTTTTCGTAGCAAAGCAGGTTGTCTTTAGCATTACGTTCTTCTTCTACTTGCTCATCAACAAACCAATCTAAGAATTGCATTACCACAAGGTCTCTTTGCTTTAGTGCTTCAAGGCAGATTGCGTGGATACTTGATGTAACTTTTTTCTCATGCTCTAAAGCTAACTTTAGTAATTCTTTTGGTTCATCTGGCAAATCTTCATATGCGAAAATCGTTTTGAGTTCTGGACACTCGTCATTGTCGAGTAGGAATCTTTCGATGCGTGCTGCATGACTTACTTCCTCTTTTGTCTGAACCTCATACCACCATGCGAATCCATCTAATCCGAGTAATCTAAATGTTAGATCCATATAGTGGTAAAGATATGCCGAATATAGTTCCATATTAATTTGTTCATTTAATAATTTTTTTAATGTGCTGTTCATTGTTTTATCTCCTTTCAAATAAAGTAGTTGCACGCGTGTGTTACAAGTTGTAAACTTTTATTACTTCTTGTAAGTAAAAAATTATCATCTTATTTGATAAGTACAACTACCAAATACGAAGTGAGAGCACTTCACTTGTGAGGGCAAAATTATGAACAATAATGATGTATTAAACACAGTAATTCTTAACCCAGTTGAGTTAATTAAGTGGTGCAAAAACCGTAAAGAAACTCTTAAACTATCGAATGCAAAGCTTGCAGAAATGTCTAATGTACCAATCGGTACAATTGATCGAATTATGTCAGGCAATTATACAGAGTTTAGGTATAGTTCTATTCAGCCGCTTATTTCTGTGCTTTTAGGTTTTGGAAAAGAAACTCCCGAGCCAGACGAAGAGAACGCACAAGAGCAATACTATTATGAAACTATCGAAGGTTATAAATTAATAGTAGAAAATAAAAATCATGAGATAGACCATTACAAGCATGGTCTTGAAAGACGTATTAGTGAAGTTGAGTATTTAAAGCAAGAGAATGCAAATAAGCAGGATTTAATTAATAGACTTTCTGAACACATTAAGTGGTTGGAGAGCGTTGCGGAGAAAAGTGGAAAGAAATAAATATGTTTCAAAAAATATATTAACAAGAATATTTTAAAAGGATAGGTGTTTATGGGTGTTAAACAAGGACAAAATTGCATAATCGGAGAAAATGTTGTTTTTGGAGATAACGTTGCGTTAGGTCATAACGTTATTGTTGAAGATAATGTTTTTGTAGGAAGCGATTCATATATTGACAGTAATACAATTCTTAGAAAAAACACTAAACTTGGAACAAATAGTTTTGTTGGTGCAAATTGTATTATTGGTGAATATCAAATGGATTTTTGTCTAACAAGAAAAGAGTATAGTCACGAATTGACTATTGGTGATAATGCGCTAATAAGAAGTGAAACGATTATATATACTGGTTCTAAGCTGGGAAATAATTTTCAAACTGGTCACAGAGTAACAATTAGAGAAAGGTCTAATATTGGAGATAATGTAAGTATTGGCACACTTTCCGACATACAAGGAAACTGTACGATAGGAAATTATGTTCGAATGCATAGCAACGTTCACGTTGGACAACTATCAAAGATAGATGATTTTGTTTGGATTTTTCCTTATGTTGTTCTTACAAATGACCCAACTCCACCATCAGACAATTTAGTTGGAGTTCATATAAATACATTCGCTATAGTTGCAACATCGTCTGTAGTATTGCCAGGAATTGAGATTGGCCAAGATGCATTAGTAGCAGCAGGAGCAATCGTCACGAAAAATGTTGATAACCATGCAGTAGTTGGAGGAAATCCGGCAAAAGTTTTAACCGATGTTAGACAAATTAAAAATAAAGTTACTGGCGAATTGGCGTATCCGTGGAGAGAACATTTTAGAAATCATATGCCATGGAGCGAAAACGATTTTGAAACATGGTATGCTTCTTTGGATTTAAGCACAAAACAAACATACAACATTGAAAATATATTAAAATAAAAACGGCATGTTAATCCCAATAATAATAGTTGACTATAATTCAATAAAGAAAACATTAGAGTATGTTGAGCAGTTTTCGGGTTGCTGTGATGACTCGGGTAATTATAGACCAATAATTGTTGATAATTATGAAGAAGAAGATTCTTTTGAATACTTAAAAAAAGAATATGACTTAAAAGAAATTAAAGTAGAAGAGATTTCGTATAAAGTATTTGAATTTAAAACACAAACAAACGAATGCGTTTATGTTAAAACAGGCACTAATTTAGGTTATGCAAAAGGTAACAACTTAGGAACGATTGTTGCAGACATTTTGTTTCAACCTGAATTTTATATTATTAGTAATAATGATTTAGTCTTTAACGAAAAACTTGAATTTAAGCAATTTGAAAATATTTTTGAACAACAAAAAGATGTTGCAATAGTTGGACCAAAGATAATTACTCCTATGGGAGTGGCACAAAGCCCGCGAAAAGAAACGAGTGCATTTTATCGATTGATAATTGCTCCGTGGATTAGTTTGTGGCCGTTTAAGAAAGATCCGGATTTAGATTATTCTAACGAATCAAAATACTGCTATTTTGTAATGGGATGTTTTATGGCTGTAAAAGCGTCATGCTTCAAAGAGGTAGGTAGGTTTGATGAAAATACTTTTTTGTATGGCGAAGAATGTATCTTAAGTGAAAGATTAAAGAAACATAGCTATAAAGTGTGGTTCGAAAATAGTATCACAGTGACACATGAACACGGAGTTACAATTAACAAAAATTCAAAAAACAAAATTAATAATCAATGGCTATTTGAATCGTTACGCTATTATTATAAAGAATATAAAGGAGCATCTGATTTTGTATTATGGCTTTCTAGGGGCAACTTTAAAATTAATGAATGGGCAAAAAGAGTTGTTAAAAAAGTTGTGAATAAGTAGTAGGGAAACGTTGAAGATGGTATCAGTTGTTGTTTTAACATATAATCCGGATATAGAAAAATTAAAGAAGACTTTAGTTTCGATTTTGCTACAAAAAGATGTAGATTTTGAAATCATCGTCGCTGATGATGGGTCTAAAACAGAGTGCTTTGGAGAAATAAGAAACTTATTTTTAGAATATAAATTTGACAACTATTCTTTTGTTGAAAACAAGGTGAACCAAGGAACAATAAAAAATTATTTGAGTGGATTAGAAGTTGCTAAAGGAGATTATATATATGGAATCTCGTCAGGAGATTTTTTATACGACGAACTTACATTAAAAACATTCCTTGAGGTTGCGACTCAAAAAAATATAGATATTCTTTTTGGAGATGCCATTCCTTATATTAAGGATGGTGAAGAGATTAGCATAGATTTTAATCAGTTGACGCCAATGAATCCAACAACATTTGATAACGAAAAAGATTTTAAGAAAGTTAAAAGAGAATTTACTTTTAGGGAACGCATTACCGGACCTTGCTATTTTAGAAAAAAAGAAATTGCGTTGCACTATTTTAATGAAATATTGCGTTACGACTTAAAATATGTTGAAGACAACACAAGTGCATTATTGGCACTAATGGATGATATAAGAATAATTCATTATGGAAGGCCAATTTGTTGGTATGAAAAAGGAAACGGAATTACAACAGATAGAAAAGACATAGTGCAAATAGAATTTGAAAAAATATATAATAAATTAAATCAAGAAAAGAAATCTCCAATTATTGATTGCGCATGTATAAGAATGAATGTTGAAAATAAGTTCAAGGTAAAATTAGTATGTATGCTAAAGCACCCGATAATATATTTTAAACATGTTTTGTATATGCTTGAGTGCAAAAAAAATTTTTATTATGGTAAATATGATACACAACAACTAAAGACACAATTAAGTGAATTTTTGTTATAGAAAGCCAGATAGGAATGTTCTTAAATATTGTTTACAACTTATTCATAACGCCACTAGAATTAGTTTTTGAAGTTATTTTTTCATTTGCTAATCGAGTTGCAGCGAATCCGGCAATAGCAATTATTGTCTTAAGCCTTGCTATGAACTTTTTGGTTTTACCTCTTTATAAAAGAGCAGACGCAATGCAAGAAAAAGAGCGCGATAAAGTTAACAGCATGGCGAACTGGGTTAATCATATAAAGAAAACTTTTAAGGGCGATGAAAGATATATGATGCTTACGACTTATTATCGCCAACAAAATTATAAGCCGATATATGCGCTTAGAAGTTCCTTTAGCTTGATTTTGCAAATTCCTTTTTTTATTGCGGCATACCATTTTCTATCTAATCTTTCAACATTAAATGGTGCATCGTTCTTATTCTTAAAAGATTTGGGCTCGCCAGATCAACTGTTAACAATTGGCTCGATTAGTATAAATGTTATGCCAATAATTATGACGCTTATTAACTTCGCGTCAGCTTATATATATCTAAAGGGATTTCCTCTTAAAGATAAAATTCAAACCTATGGTATAGGAATAATCTTTTTAATTATTCTTTATAATAGCCCTTCGGGATTAGTATTTTACTGGACGTTAAATCAAATCTTCTCGATGCTTAAGAATGTCTTCATGAAGATAGTTAAGAGTAGAAAGGTTCTTGATATTGTATTTTCTGCAGTTGGGATTATATTGCTAGTTGTACTACTTATTTCTGGTAAATTCAATTCGCCTAAAAGAATAATAGCATTGGTAGTATTAGTTTTTGTTTGTCAAATACCTTTAATTGTTTCTCTTATAAAGAAGATAAAAAAAGAAAGTACAAAAGAACCAGAACAGACGAAGTATATTTTGTTTTTGTTAGGCACAATATTCTTAACACTTTTAATTGGCGTGCTGATTCCACTTTCAGTAATTAGTTCATCACCGCTAGAGTTTGTAACGAATTCTTTCACACCATCATCAATAGTTATAAAGAATGTTTCAATAGCAGCTGGATACTTCCTTGTATGGTTTAATGTATTTTATTATCTGGCAAATCCAAAAGGAAAAACTATATTTACATATATTATATGGGCTTTGTCAGGAGTTGCTGTTTTAGACTATATGTTCTTTGGAAAAAATCTAGGAACAATTTCAACATATTTAATTTATGATAATAATGTAACTTTCTCGATGAAAGAAAAGCTACTTAATACACTTTGCATATTGGTGGTAGTTGTTGGATTCTGCCTATTAATGAAATTTGCGAAAAAGTTTGTTCCTTACCTTTATCTCGTGTTGATAGTAGGAATTATGACGATATCTATTGTTAATATCTCAACCATATCATCAACATTAAAGACAGCTAAGGGGGCAGAAGAAACAGACGATACTTATGACCCAATAATTCATTTAAGCAAAACAGGACAAAACGTTGTAGTTTTGATGCTTGATAGAGCTATTGGTGCTTACGTTCCTTATATCATGCAAGAAAAACCTGAACTTATAGAAAAGTTTGATGGATTTACATATTATCCAAACACGATGTCGTTTGGCTTACATACAAATATTGCTGCACCAGCATTATTTGGCGGATATAATTTTACACCTCAAAAGATTGAAGAAAGAAGCAACGAAACATTAGTTAGCAAACATAATGCCGCATTATTAACAATGCCAACAATATTTGCTGATAACGATTTTAATGCTATGGCTATCGATTTACCTTATGCAAATTATCAAGGTGAAATCGATACATCAATTTTTGACGGAATGGAAAACATCACAGCACATAGAACAACAGGTAAATATTTAACACAAGATATAATAGAAAAATATTCTCCGAATGTTGCAAAACTACAAGAAAGAAATTTCTTTATGTATAGTATTTTTAAGTCGGCACCAGTTCTGTTGCAAAAGTTAATATACAATGATGGACAATATCGTTCTGCAGGAGGAAGATTCCTTGTAAACGAAACATACTTAAATAATTATGTAGTCTTAGATTCGCTTACGAAGTTGACCGATTTTTCGAGCGAGAAAAATTCGTTCCTATTAATGAATAATGAAACGACACATGAACCGGTACTCCTTAAGACTCCGGAATATATTTTGACTCCTGATCCAATCGAAAATGTTGAAACTAGAAAATACGTAATTGATGGAAAAGAAATGAAGATGGACAATGAAATGCAAATCAGTCATTTCCAAAGTAATGTGGCCGCATTCCTTATGTTAGGAAGATGGTTTGATTACTTAAGAGAAAACGGGGTATATGATAATACGCGAATTATTATAGTGTCTGACCACGGAAGACAATTACATCAATTCGATTATATGGACTTTGAGCTTCTTGATGTTCAAGGATACAATCCTTTATTGCTTGTTAAGGATTTTAATAGCACTGGATTTGCAACGGATAATACTTTTATGACAAATGCAGACACTATTTCTATAGCTACGGAAAATATTATTGAGAATGATAATTGGACCTTGAAAGAAAAAAATCAAACACTAACGACATCGCAAAATGTTTGGATTACTAATAATGATGGGTACACATTGAACATCGGAGATGGAAAATGGCTTACGGTACATGACAATATTTTTGATATTAATAATTGGTCGGTAGCAAATCCGTAATAAGGGTTGAAATTGGTTTAATTGTTTTATATAATGTGTTCAACAAGCAACAAAAGTCTGCGTAAATTGAACGCAGATTTTGTGTTTGATTTTTTGTTTGTATTTTATAGGAAAGGCGTTCAAATAGATGAAAAAAGAACTTACAAAAAAACAGTTTGATGTTTTAGTTGCTCTTGAAGCGAAAAGCGAAGCATTAAGCCAAAGACAACTTGAAAATGTTACAGGAATTTCTCTGGGTACAATTAATAAGGTTGTAAAAGAGTTAAATGAAGAAGGATTAGTTGAAGACAATAAAATCACTGACAGAGGAGTAAATGCGCTAGAACCTTATAGGGCAAAACGAGCAGTCTTTATTGCAGCAGGATTTGGAAGCAGGATGGTTCCTATAACGCTTAATACGCCTAAACCATTAGTTAAGGTTCATGGACAAAGAATTATTGATGGTCTTTTAGATGCGGTTTTAAAGGTAGGCATTGAAGAAATCTATATCGTTAGAGGATATCTGTCAGAGCAATTTGACCAACTGCTTTATAAATATCCGATGATTAAATTTATTGAGAATCCTTTATATAACGAAGCTAACAATATTTCGTCAGCGCTTGTTGCAAGATATTTATTAGAGAATGCTTATGTGTTTGAGGCAGATCTTTTAATTAATAATCCTGATATTATTACGAAGTATCATTATACTTCTGATTTTTTAGGTATACCTATGGAACGTTCAGATGATTGGTGTTTTGAAACTGATAAAGACGGACGAATTACTGAACAAAAAGTGGGTGGACTTAATTGCCATCAGATGGTCGGAATTTCTTACTGGAACGAAGAAGACGGTAAAAAATTATCAGGACATATAAAAGAGGCTTATGAACTTCCTGGCGGAAAAGAATTTTATTGGGAACAAACGCCACTTAAAGTATTTAAAGACGAATATAAAGTTTCAATAAGAGAATGTAAAGCAGAAGATATTATTGAAATTGATACTTTTAACGAATTGAAAGCAATTGATAAGATATATGATGTTTAATGTTTAGAATGAGAGGTAAATTATGGGAAATAATAATCAAACTCCAAAACTAAAAAAACAACTTAACCCGATGTCTGTTTGGGCAATCGCTTTTGGATGCATTATAGGTTGGGGCTCATTCATTAATCCAGGCAAAAAGTTTTTGCCTAATTCGGGCGTAGCAGGAACTGCAATTGCGTTAACATTAGGTGCAATTGTTATGATGATTATTGCATTTAGTTATTCGTATATGGTTCCAAAATATCCAATGGCAGGCGGGGAATTTACTTTTACAAAAGCATGCTTTGGAAATACGCCGGCTTATCTTTGCGGTTGGTTTTTAACAGCAGCATATCTAACAAATGTTCCGATGAACTCAACCGCTATCGGCCTTATTGTTGATGGCCTTGATGGTAATGTAGATATATTAAAGTTTGGTTTTCATTACCAAATAGCAGGTTTTGATGTTTGGCTTGGCGAAATAATTCTTGCTATGGGAATATTAATTTTGTTCGGAATTCTTAATATTCTCGGTGTAAAAAAAGCTGGATTTGTTCAAACCATTTTAGCTGTTTTACTTGCAGCCTGTGCGTTTACACTTTGCTTTGCTGGAATTTTTTCTGCAAAAGCTAATGGAATCAACATGCAACCTGTTTGGGGATTCGATAAAGCAGCAGCTATAGCAGCTGAGGCAACTACGCAGAATATTGGAAGTTTTGCACACGTAGGAACACAGGGAATACTTTCAGCAATTTTAGCTACATTTGCTATTGCACCATGGGCTTTTGTAGGATTTGATACAATTCCACAAGCAGCTGAAGAATTTAAGTTTAGCCATAAAAAAGTAATGGTTATTATGATTGTTGCTATCTTGTTTGGAGCTTTTGTTTATATTTCTAATAATACCGTTGCTGCTGCAGCATTAGAAAATTGGCCAGATAGGGTTATGGCAGGAGATTGGGTATTATTAATTGCAGCAGAAGAACTTCTAGGAACTTTTGGTAAAGTTTTGATTGGAGTAGGCGTATCTTGCGCAGTGCTTTCTGGTATTATGGGATTTTATCTTGCTTCTAGTCGTCTTATGTTTTCAATGGCAAGAGATGGATTTTTACCACAAATATTTTCCAAGATTGATGAAAAGCATGGAACACCTAAGAACGCAATGATCTTTTGCATCATTATTTCGCTCGCAGGACCGATTCTTGGAAGAGAAGCTTTGGGATGGTTTGTCGACATGAGTTCAATAGGAGCTTCAATCGGATTTATGTTTACTTGTATGGCAGCATTCAAGACAATGAATAATGATAAAGACGGAGCAGTACACTTAAAGGTTGCTTCAATCTTAGGTGCTGCTTTTTCAATGATATTTATTATTCTTCAACTTGTTCCAATTCCTGGCCTTGATGGAGTGCATTTTGGCACAGAAAGTTATATAATGCTAGTAGTATGGATAGTGCTTGGCGCTGTGTTCTACTTTATGCAAAGGAAGAAATTTATATCTGGTATATGATAAGAATATAGACAAAAACTAAGGAGTATCTTGGTGAACCACATTTTAGCTTACATTGATCCGGGCACAGGAAGCATGTTGTTTACAATTATTATTGGTATTGTAACAACAGGCGTTTTTGTCGTTCGCGGATTGCTTATAAAGTTCAAGTTTACTCTCCAAGGTGGCAAAGCAAAAGATTTTAATAAGAATAAATTGCCACTTGTTATTTTTAGTGACGATAAAAGATATTGGAATATCTTTAAGCCTATATGTGATGAACTTGAAAGTAGAGAACAAGTTTGTACATATATGACGGCTTCTCCCGACGATCCTGCACTTAGCGAGAAATATAAGCATATTAAATGTGAATTTATAGGTGAGGGCAACAAAGCTTTTGCCAGATTAAATATGATGTCTGCAAAGGTTTGTCTTTCTACTACGCCAGGATTAGATGTTCTTCAGTGGAAACGATCTAAAGATGTCGACAAATATGTTCATATTTTCCATGCTGTTGATGACAGTACGATATATAGAATGTTCGGCCTTGATTACTATGATGTTGTTTTACTTAATGATGAACTTCAAGGTGAAAAAATTAGGAAAATAGAAGGACTGAGAAATATTAATAAAAAAGAAATGTTTATTGTTGGCACAGTTCTTTTAGATTCTTTAAAAGAAAAATACGATAAGTTAATCACTAGTAGTTCGCAAATACAAAAAGAAACAAAAACTATTCTTTGTGCGCCTTCGTGGGGAGCAAGCAGCATCTTAAATAGATATGGCGAATCCTTTATACAAAGCCTTATAGATACGGGTTATAAAATTATTATTAGACCACACCCTCAATCGAAAACTGCTGAAGCAGAGATGTTAGAAAATCTTCAAAACAAATTTCCTAATGGTGAAAAGTTTGAATGGAACTTTGATACGGATAACTTTAACGTGCTAAATGAAGCAGATATTTTAATATCTGATTTTTCGGGCGTTATTTTTGATTATACTTTAATATTTGATAAGCCTATTATTTATGCAGACACTTCTTTTGATAAGAACCCTTATGATGCCGCATGGCTAGAAGAAACGCCTTGGTCATTAGAAGTATTACCTAGTCTAGGCGCAAAACTCGAAGAAAAAGATTTTCCAAGAATGAAAGAGATAATTGATTCTACAATCAATTCTGATGTTTATAAAAAAGGCCGTGATGCTGCTAGAAAGGTAGCATGGGCCTATGAAGGCGAAGCTGCGAAGAGAACAGTAGATTATCTTATTGACTTAGTTAACGAAAAGGAAGCCAAATGAAAATTTCTATTATCGGCGCTGGCACATGGGGATGTGCACTAGCCAATGTACTTGCTAACAATGGACATAAAATAGTTTTACATTCGAAATTTCCGGATGAAATTTCGGCGTTAGAAAAAACTCGAAAAAATCCGAATCTTCCAGGAATGGAATTGTCAAAAGGAATAAAGTTTACCAGTGATGTAAACGACGCGCACGATTCAGAAATAATCATTATTGCGGTCCCTTCGCTTTTTGTAAGAGAGACGGCTGAGTCAATAAAGGATGTTGCCAGCGAAAAGACGATTATCGCCACGGTTAGTAAAGGAATTGAAGAAAAAACTCATTTCACGATGAGCCAGATTATAAATTCGGTTTTTCCGAACAATCCAGTAGTTGCGCTTTCGGGTCCGACACATGCAGAGGAGGTTTCTATTAACCAACCAACAACTATTGTTTCGGCATGCGAAGATCTTGAATGTGCTAACACAGTTGCTGAAATTTTTAGCGGAACATGTATAAAGGCGTTTACTAATTCGGACATACTTGGAGTTGAACTTGGTGGGGCCTTGAAAAATATTATTGCGCTTGTTTGCGGCGTTGCAAAAGGGCTTGGATATGGCGACAATATGCAAGCTGCAATTATGACGAGGGGCATACACGAAATTGCTAGGCTCGGCAAAAAGATGGGTTGCGAAGCGCAAACTTTTTACGGACTTTCTGGAATTGGAGACTTAATTGTAACTTCAATGAGTGAGCATTCGCGAAATAATAGAGCGGGCAAACTTATCGGAAGCGGAATGAGTATCGATGAAGCAAAAAAAGAAGTTGGGATGGTTGTTGAAGGATTGAATGCACTTAAACCGGCATTGGATTTAGCCTCCGCTTATAATGTCCCGATGGCGATTATAGAAGGATTGGATAGAATCCTTTACAATAATGAAGAACCACATGAAGTGATGAAAGAATTGATGTCACAGCCAGCAAAAACAGAGGCGGATCAAGATAATTTCTAGATTAATTTTCTTAAAACCTGAGTGTAATCTTTTTTAGAATTGAAAATTGACATGATGTTTACGTGGTGTTGGGTTTCGTCGATTTGATAAAAGATGAGATAGTCTTTAAAAATGATGAAACGATAGCCAGCACTAAGTAGTATGCGGTCTTTTGGATATGCGCCTATTTTTGGAAAGCGCACAAGACGTTTACACTCGGCTTTAATATCAAGCACGAACTGTTTTGCGATTTGTACATCCTTTGATTGGTCGGCAATCCATAGTGCGATTTCTCTCAAATCCTGTTTTGCAGTATAAGTTAAGTTTACTGAGTAATTCATAAGTTAATTCCGTCCAGTTCTTCTAAAATGTCGTCGAAGGCTTCGTTAACAGTTTGAACTCTTCCTAGTTTAAGATCATCTGCGGCCTGCGCAAGTCGTGCATAAACAGCAAGCTTTGCTTCCAGCTCCGATATATATTTTTGCTGCTCAATATAATTGTCGTGCGAGAGAACTACGGTATCTTCTTTGCCGTTTACGGTTATCGCTACTGGATTTTTTCTCGACAGTGTAGATATTTGTGCGTAGTTTGTCCTTAAATCTTTTGAAGGTCTAATTGATATTGTGTTGTTCATAAAAATCACCTCCTATTAATCGGTAGTCATATTGTATATCAATATGTCAACGTGGTCAACTGGCGAAACATGAACAACTACTTAAATAATTTTTCGTACACACTTTTTCGTTCGTGTTCATAGGCGGAGAGGAGTTCGGTTTTGGAGCGAAGGCCGAGTTGTCTACGAATTATTATCGCAAGATTTTCCATTGATGAGAAATTTTTAATATTGTCTGGAGTTACTCCGATATATTGCCAACCGGAATCCTTCATCGCCATAGCACGGTTTGAGTCGTTGTAATAAGTGGCGGCATTGTTGTGAACAGTTTTGCTGTTATACTCAATGGCCAGTTTTTTTGTGCGCCATACTAAATCTCCTCTAATTTCGAGTATTCCGGTTAACGCACGTCCTTGTTTGGAGAGCTTAATAGCACCATTCATTTCTAAACCTAAAATTCCGTATCCGCCTAATCTAATTGGAAGATTAAACATAATCGCCAATCTAGTTTCTATTGGAGAGTTTGATAAATTTAATATGTATTTTGCAGCGCGTATAGCTTTCGCACTTCCGTGCATATTGTTTGAAGCTTTTGCATAGTGGATGATTTGCTCAGAAGTGGTGATGACGGGACGATTGTTTTGGTAAAATTTTGCACTTTGATCAATATAGTATTGCGAGCAGAGGTCGAAACCAAGCAAAATTAGATTTATTAGATCGAGACGACGTGCAGCTTGAAGAAAAGTTAATTCTGGGCTTGCAACATAAATGTTTAAATTTGGAATTTTAAAGAAACTGTTCGGAGGTAGTGGGGTCTTTTGACCTCGCGTGGTGTAATATTTTCCGGTGTGCGCACGGTTAGTTGGATTAGAGAAAAGCGAAAGAGGTAAAGAAAGAGAAAATCTTTCGGCTACGCTAAGGGCCGCGTCTGCGGTCACTTTGTATTCAGGTGGTAAGTTTGTGAGGTTTTGGTTGTTAAAGGCATAATTGTAATGTGTTGGAAAGCCGGATTTCCAAAACTCAACTGCGGATGGGTAGATTATAGGTGTGACTATAGATTTAGACATAAAAGAGCCTTTCGAATGTTTTAATATATTGATAGTTTTGAATATTCTCGCAGAATTGCGAAAAGATTATTAACTGGATTTTATATTATATAACGTGGTTTTGCAACGTAAACATTAGAAAGAAAATCTTGATTGTGATAGTGGCTCGTGAAGTTGGCGCCGCTTGGGCTAAATAAGGCCCTGCGGCGCCTTCACTTACGGCAGCGAATTTCGTTTGCCGGAACGGGTTGGCTAGCCAGCTGCCTTAGTATTTAATGAGGCAAATTTATAAAGAGGTAGAGTTAGTAGGAGATAAAGAGTACAAATTAATAAGGAGCCAGAGTTGGTAAGAGATAAAGAGTACAAATTTATATAGAGCCAGAGCTGAGCGGATGCGAAGTCTAAAAAGTGAACGCAGGTGGATGCGATGTCTAGTTAATATCACAAAATGATGACAGAAGAGGGGGATAGCATCCGCCGTTGTAAAGAAAGTGGACATCGCATCCGCTTGTTCTTATATGCAAAAGAACATCATATCCGCCGTTGTACGGAAAGTGGACATCGCATCCGCTTAGCAGAGGTATTTCTTTTCTTGTAACAGGGGATTTATGCTATAATAGAGTCATTATGAAGACAACAGTAACCCGACAATCGAATATTGAACTTTTAAGAATAATTTCCATTATGGGAGTTATTTTGCTGCACTATAATAATTCTAATATGGGAGGCGCTTTTGCCTTTACGGCGAAGTTGCCAGTCAACTATGCTATTTGTACAGTGTTTGAGGCACTTGCGATATGCGGCGTTAACGTATTTATCTTAATATCGGGATATTTCTTAATTGATTCGGACACAAGAAATATTTTTAAGGTTATTGAACTTATCTTTCAGGTTATCCTAGTTAAGCTAGGAGTGAGTATAATTTCATTTATCTTACATCGTGACTTTTCTGCAAGCGAGCTTATTAAGTCATTTATCCCGGATAACTATTTTGTAATTATTTATTCGGCGCTATATTTAATTTCGCCACTTATAAATATGGGACTTAAAAAGTTTTCAGATACAATAAGAAGAAAATTTTTAATCACATGTATCGCTTTGTTTTCAGTATGGACTTTTGCAGTAGACATCTTAAAAACATTTACAGATAGCAAGTGGGCAGGACTTAGCACTGTTGGTACAGATGGAAGTTCGGCAGGATACACAATCGTAAATTTTGCATTGATGTATTTAATTGGTGCATATTTAAAATTGTATAAAGATAGAATAAAGATTAAACAAGCTGGTTTGGTGGGAATCTTTGTAGCATTGATAGTAGCAATAGTTGCATGCAATTATTTAATGGGAAGTATTTCGTGGTATTACAACAGCCCGCTCGTTATTGCCGAAGCAGTAGTATTGTTCTTGATTTTCTCGAACATTAATATTGGCTATAAAAAATGGATTAATGAATTGGCTAAAGCCACATTTATTTGTTTCTTAACGCATACATATTTCTTCAAAGTTATTTTCATCAAGCATTTTTCTACCGGAAATCCGTTTGTGCAGATTTTGCATATGATTGCTAGTGCAGTACTTATATATTTAGCTTGTTGGATTTTATACAAAATATATGATTTAGTTTTTGGACCACCTTCTAGAAAACTTTCTTCAAATCCAAAAATGAAAATCGATTATAGCAAATAGTTTTACACGGAAGTGCCAAAGCGATTTCTACTCTAAGGAGAGTTATTAGATGCCTGATAAATTATTAAAACGTTCATGGGTTGAGGTTGACCTAGGGCAAATAAAAAAGAATTATCAAACTATTAGCCAGATTTCTTCAAATGAAATTATGGCTGTAGTTAAGGCGGACGCCTATGGGCATGGTGCGATTCAAATCGCTAAGGCATTGCAAGATGAAGGCGTAAAAAGTTTTGCGGTCTCAAACATTAACGAAGCTATTGAACTTAGAGAGAAGAAAATAGAAGGTCTAATTTTGATTCTTGGGTATACGCCTATTGAAAATCTAGATCTAGTCTTAAAATATGATGTTACCCAGGCGTTGCTTTCTAAGGAGTACACTAAGGATGTTATTGCAACGGGCAAAAAGATTAAAGCGCATTATGCAATTGATACTGGCATGAATCGCATTGGTCTTAATGCTGACGATGTTGACGGATGCAAAGATGCTATCAAAGAAGCGGCATCCAACCTAAATCTTTTAGGACTCTTTACTCACCTTTGCGTTGCTGATACTCCTAGCGAAAAAGATTTTACAAATTTGCAAATAGAAAAATTCCAAAGAATAGTAGATGCAACTGAAAATCTCGGACTTAAAGAAAATCACTGCCTTAATTCAGCGGGTGGATTGTTTTATGATGATGACAATTCTGGCGCCGCCTCATGGCACGATAAATATAGCAAATTTACTAGGGCGGGTATTGTTTTATACGGATTAAAACCTGACTACGATAACACTTTGCCAGAGGGCATTAAGCCGGCCATGACATGGAAATCAGTAGTTTCTATGATAAAAAAAGTCCCTGCTGGTCAGACGATTGGTTACGGAAGAACTTTTGAAACTGAAAAAGAAATAACCGTTGCAACAATTCCTACTGGCTATGCAGATGGATATAACAGAAGCCTTTCAAACAAAGGATTCGTAATGATTCACGGAAAGAAGGCACCGATTGTAGGGCGAGTATGCATGGATCAATTTATGGTTGATGTTACGGACATTCCAGAAGTTAAACTTTACGACGAAGCCATATTGTTAAACGATGAGTTTACCGCCGATGACATGGCCCGAAACCTTGGAACTATTGGCTACGAAATTATTTGCAATATAAGCACTCGAGTTGAGAGAGTATATAAATAGATGGCAATCACAATTGTTAAACTTATAGCTTTTCTTATCTCAAGTATAGGCACTTGGGAATTTTTAAGACGCCGCATAAAGGTGAGCGTCTACTTTTTGCCTAGCCTAACTATTGCACTTCAAGTAGCGATTCTTTTTCTTGCCGGCCTGGCAAACGTTCTAAAAATTATCGCAATTATTATCTGGGCCCTCGGAATAGTTTATTTCGTTGCCGTAATCATAGTAGATAAAAACATTAAATTTTTTAAGAACTATTTAAACGTCGGATTTTTGTTTCTAGTTGTAACTTTAATAATTATGACAATCTTTTGTGTCGGCAAAGTTTACACCACATGGGACAACTTCTCACATTGGGGCGTAGTCGTTAAGCAAATGTTTGCAACGAACCGCTTCCCGAACGCGAACGATGCCGTAATTTTCTATAAAGAATATCCGCTCGGAAGTTCACTCTATATCTATTACTTCGCAGGCTTTATTAGTAAGAGCGAACCACTCCAACTCCTAGCACAAATCTATATGATAGTGGCTAGCATTATGCCAATTTTCGTTTTTACAAAGAAAAACAAAATCGCATCGCTTATCGCCGCACTTAGTTTTACGAATTCAATTTTAGTTTACAATATTTACGTAACGGACCTTTCTGTAGACACGCTTTTAGGCGTTGTCGGCATAAACGCATTCCTTTTTATCTACATGTACTGCAAGGATTTTACTTCAGCGAATAATTCTGAAATATTAGAAACGACTGAACCTGCTGCATATCTGACGCACAATAAATGGATTCTTTCTGTTTCGGCTGGTGCTTATTTAATTTGGGTGGTTCAAATAAAAAATTCCGGAATATTTTTCGTCATACTAGCTATTGTTTGGCTTATCTATAGAGCAATTAAAACTAAAGATTGGCTTTCGCACCTTGCTACAATGCTTATGCCAATTGCTTTTGTTGTTGCATGGCGTATCCATTGCAGCGTTGCTTTTAATGACGCTGACACTTCGGTTCATGCTATGACCCTTAAAAACTTCATCCAAGTATTTAGCACAAAGTCGGCGGATGATCTTAAAGAAATTGCGGGAGCATTTATTAAATTTACACTAACTTATAAAGACTTTTGGATTGCGTTAGCACTTCTTTTTGTTATTGGAGTTTTAGCGTTTTTCTTATACAAAGAGTACCGCAAAACATGGCTTAAACTTTTTATCGCAAGTCTAGTGCTTTATGTGCTTTACCAAGTAGGACAGCTTGGCATGTACTTCTTTACAATGCCACTTAGCGAAGCTTTAGAGTTAGCAAGTATAAAACGCTACACGAAAACGATTCTTATTGCGATGCTTTTTATCGCATTAATTATGACAATAGAACTTATTTCAAATCTAGAGATAAAAAAGCTTTTATCAATCGTTGCCGTCGTTATTGCTGTTGCACTTCCAATTTTCTTTGTGAAGGTTTGTACTGGCAAGTTTAAATTTGCCGTTCAATATTTAGACTATCCAATGACGATAAAAAAGAATGTTGAAAAACTTAAAGATGATTACGAAATTGAAGAGGGTAGCTCATATACATTTTTGCGTAGCGACGAGGATAAGGGTTATATCTATATGCTCGGCAGATGTTCATTCCTTTCAACAGAAGTGACATCGCTAAAAAATCCGACACATGAAGAGCTAGATAATATTGATTCAAAATACATTATTATTCTTGACCGGGATAATAAAGAAATAAAAAATTGGGTGAAGGAAAACTTCCCGTCACAAGTGGGAGAAGAGGTTTTAGTTAGAGGAGAGTAATGGTTTTTAATTCATATCTGTTCGTGCTAGCGTTTCTGCCGCTGGTTGTTATCGGATATTTTTTACTAAATAAGTTAGGCTCTTGCGTTGGCAAAATTTTTCTTGCGGTAGCCAGCTTTGCATTCTTTGCGTACGGCGGCCTTAAAAGCGCAGCAGTCTTTATTGTCAGTATTCTCGCTAACATAATCTTTAGTTTGCTCCTTCAAAGAGTTCGCGATTACAAAAAAGCAATTTTAATCATCAGCATTATTTTTAATGTTTTAATTTTGTTTATTTTCAAATATTTTAATTTCTTCGCTGGCAGCGTGGCAAAACTTTTTGGCAGCGATTTCACTTTGGAAAATTTAATCTTGCCATTAGGCATAAGTTTCTTCACGTTCCAACAAATAATGTACACTGTGAACGTCTATCGCGGCGAGATTAAAGACATAAACATCCTCGATTACTTAGTTTACATTTTATATTTCCCTAAAATTTTGATGGGCCCACTTACCGAGCCAAAAGATTTTATTGCGCAGCTAAATGATAGCGCCTTAAAAAAAGTCGATTGGAACAATATCGTTTGTGGCCTTAAGATTTTTAGCTTTGGCCTCTTTAAGAAACTTGTTTTTGCGGACATGTTTCGCCGGGCAGTAGATTTTGTTTTCGTTTGGCAGGAAAACTCAACTTCGTTAGAGTGGCTGCTTGTTACACTTTTTTATACGCTTGAAATTTATTTCGACTTTAGCGGATACTCAGATATGGCAGTGGGCATTTCTAAAATGCTTAATATTTCTTTGCCTATTAACTTTGATTCGCCGTACAAGGCTTTTTCAATTCGAGATTTTTGGAAGCGTTGGCATATCTCGCTAACAACATTCCTTACAAAATATATTTACATTCCACTTGGCGGAAACCAAAAAGGAAAGACTCGCACATATATAAATATTATGCTTGTCTTTTTAATTAGTGGAATTTGGCATGGAGCAAACTTTACATTTATTCTTTGGGGAGTGATTCATGGACTGCTTTGCGTATTTGATAGAGTTGTTGATGGCAAAAAAATAACATCGAAAAAAAGCGATAAGGTTGCAAGTGCGAAAGATAATGGCAAAACGTGCAAAAATAAAATAACTATTTTAAAAGTTTTCCGTGCACTACTAACCTTTATAGCCGTTAATTTCCTTTGGCTTTTATTCCGTGCAGGCTCTATTGCTGAGTGGGGCAGCGCCCTTGGAAAAATCTTTTCCTTCCAGAGCATGACACTTAGAAGCAATTTTGTTGAACTCTTTTCAATTCCAGAAAGTTCAATCCTTACTAGCGCACTTCACATAAGCCCTCTTACGAGTCTTGCAGCAATGATTATTATGACCGCGCTTGCTTTATTCATTTGCTTTGTGCCCGAGAACAACTATAAAACTCAAGATAAAATTAGCTGGCCGTCGCTTGTCTTTGCAGCACTTGCGCTTTTGATAAGTCTGCTTTGCATTAGCGCAGGCTCAAGCTTTGTATACATGTACTTTTGATTATGAAAAATAAGAAACTAAAAACAATGTTTATATGCTTTTTGGCGATAGTAATCGTTCCGGCGGTCGTTATCGGTTTTTTAAATGCCAAACTCGATCCGTTCTTTCATTATCATGCGCCGAAAACCGATAAATATTTTTACAAAATAGATAACGAGCGAAGCCAAAACAACGGCATCTTAAAAAACTTTGAGTATGACGCAATTATCACGGGCACTTCAATGACGCAAAATTTTAAGTCGTCGCAACTAGATAAGCTTTTTGGAACGAATTCGATTAAGGTTCCTCTTTCAGGCGGAACATATTCCGAAATCAATGAAAATGTTTGCCTTGCGATTATTAATAACCCGAACTTAAAAGTTGTGGTGCGGGGGCTAGATATGAACATGCTTACACTTGATAAAGATAGTACCGCAGCTGACCCGGATACATACCCACAATATCTTTATGATGACAAGCCACTTAACGATATTAAATATTTGCTTAATCGTGAAGTATTTTTCGATTATACGTTGCCGATGATTTTTGGCCGTGGTGCAAAAGGATTTAAGCCTGGCATTACTTCTTTTGATGATTATCAAAGCTGGGGCGATAAGTTTGCTTCTGGTTACGACGTTGTATGCCCAGATGGCATTACAAATCCAGATACTTCAAAAGAGGTTCATCTTTCTGAAAAGATGCGTGCGAAGGTAATTGCGAATGTTCAGCAAAATGTTACCTCTTTGGCAGCAGCCAACCCTAATGTTACCTTCTATTATTTTTTTACACCGTACAGTGCTGTTTGGTGGAGAGATTTAGTTGACGATGGCACAATCTATCAACAAATCGAAGTAGAGAAACTTGCAATTGAAGAGATGCTTAAACACGACAACATCAAACTCTTCTCGTTTAATACGATGAGCGAGTTAACAACAAATCTTAATAACTATATAGAGCCAAAGCATTACGTCGCTTCGGTTAACGATTTTATTTTAGATTCTTTTGCATCTGGAAAAGGCCAGCTAAACATGTCCAACTATAAAGCCTACTTAGATGCTGAATTAAACTTATACAAAAACCTTGATTACACTAAGGACTTAAAATAATTTTTTGTTATAATAAAAGAATGAAACTAGTTGAACTACATGCCCACGTTTTTATGGATGGGATTGACTACAAGAATAGTGTTAAAAGATTTAAAGGCGTTGTTGACGAAGAACATGTCAAGGGCGCCTTAAAGTCATATCAAGAAAAGGGCATCGATTTTATCCGTGACGGCGGCGACCATTTTGGTGCATGTCTTTTTGCAAAAAGCATTGCACACGAATTTGGCATCACTTATATAATGCCAACATTTTCGCTTTATAAAGAAGGTAACTACGGCAAGGTTGTTGGACGAGCCTACACTAATATGCGCGAATATAAGCAGCTTGTTGATGAGGCGCGAACCCAGGGCGCTGACTTTATAAAAATTATGGTCTCGGGAATTTTAGACTTTGATAAGTTTGGCAAAGTTTCAGAAAGTAATTATACCTATGATGAGGTAAAAGAGCTCGTTCATGTTGCGCACGAGGAAGGTTTTGCTGTTATGGCACATGCAAGCGGAAAAGAAGAAGTAAAAATGGCAGCGAAAGCAGGCGCAGATTCAATTGAACATGGCTATTATATTGATGATGAAACGCTCGATATTATGAAAGAAAAAAATCTTGTCTGGGTTCCGACTGCGGTAACAAGCGATAACTTAAAAGAAAGTGGACGATTTAACGAAGAAGCAGTTTGTAAAATTTCAGCAACTCACCAAGAAGCAATTTTAAAAGCTGCAGCAAAACATGTGAACATCGGACTTGGAAGTGATGCAGGCGCATATAATGTTTTGCATGGACAAGGTTGCATTGATGAATATAACTTGCTGAAAAAATTGTTGGGCGAAAACACAGATGAAATTTTAGAGACTTCGACGAATATTATAAAAGAAAAATTTATGAGAAAATAAAAAGGTTGCATAAAGGAATATAACTATGGAAACAAAAAAACTATTTTACGATGATGCGTATATGAAGGAATTCGATGCAGTGGTAATTGACGAAAAACATAGTACTGATGGGGCTTTGCTGGCTTTTGACCAAACTGCATTTTATCCAGAAGGTGGTGGCCAAGCCGCAGATAAAGGTAGAGTCTTTATTGATGGAAAAGAATATGAAGTAAAAGATGTGCATGAAAAAGAGGGACTTATTTGGCACACTCTTTCGGGTGAACTTTTTGAAAGTGTTAACAAAAAAGTTCACGGCGTCATCGACTGGAAAAATCGTTTTGATCATATGCAACAACATTCTGGCGAACATATCGTTAGCGGAATGATTTGTAAGAAGTTTAATTGCGATAACGTGGGATTTCATTTAGGAAAAGATTTTGTAACCATCGATTATAATGTGCCAATCTCTTTTGAAGATGCATTAGAAATTGAGAAAGAGGCAAATAAATATATTTGGGAAGACCATGAATTTGTTGAATTATGGCCAACACCTGAAGAACTAAAAGATCTTGATTTTAGAAGCAAAAAAGAATTAAGCGGTGATGTTCGAATTGCAAAATTTCCTGGCGCTGATATATGTGCATGTTGCGGAACTCATGTAAAAAGAAGTAGCGAAGTTGGCCTTGTTAAATTTGTTTCGGCACACAGCTTTCGCGAAGGTGTGCGTCTTGAATTATTATGCGGTGAGCGAGCTTTTAAATTCCTTTCAGAAGTATACGCACAAAACAAAGAAATTTCTGTTTTGCTAAGTGCAAAAGATTTTGAAACTAGCGCTGCTACTAAAAAACTTCTTGAAGACAATATTCAAATAAAAAATCAAAGAGACTTTGTAGAAGATAAATACATAGAACTTTTTGTTAACACTTTCGAAGGCAAAAACGATGCGTTAGTAATTAGTGATTGGATGAGTCCAGATATGGGCCGTCGCTTAGCAGATAAACTAGCGGACGTTTGTCCTGGTGTTTGCGCTGTAATGTGTAAAGGGGCCGATGCATGTGAGGGAAAATCTGTTTATAGATATTCTTTAGTAAGCCGCAACAAAGATTTAGTAGAACTTACGAAAAAAATGAATGCGAACTTAAATGGAAAGGGCGGCGGAAGAGGCGGCTTTGCTCAAGGCACTTTAGAAGCAACTCGCAATCAAATCGACATCTTCTTCCAAAACTTATAAAGAAAGAGCTGTACAAATTCTTATTTCAGAGCAAATAAAAAACGGAAGGCATTGCCTTCCGCTTTTGGTCATATTTAGTCTATCTTATTTGCTAGCGAGATATGCGTTCATCTTTGTTACGATAGCGTCAACATCTGTGCCGTGAACTGCGCAAGCATCAGTTAAACTTTCTGCTTGAGCTGATGGGCAGCCAAGGCAGTGCATACCAGTTTCTAACAAAATAGGAACTAAGCCTTCGTCTACTCTTAAAATATCACCAATTGTCATATCTTTTGTAATTGTTGCCATTTATTGACCTCCTTATACTAAATGAGCTACAAAAAAGTGTCATTATTTTTAAGCAAGCAAATTATAATATAAAGCGTTATTTTTTTCAATAATATTGTTTTTTTGAAAGAACTATTAGCGACTTGTATTATAGAGCAAAATATATTAAAATACCCGAATAGAAATTTGCTAGGAGGTACTAAATATGGCATATGTAATTTCTGATAATTGTGTAAACTGCGGTTCTTGTGAAGGAGCTTGCCCAGTTGGAGCTATCGCTCAAGGTGATGGCAAATATGAAATCGACGCTAACTCATGCGTAAGCTGTGGAACATGCGCTGATACATGCCCAACAGGTTCTATTTCAGAAGAATAAGAACAAATAAATTGTTTGCAAACACAATTAAAGCATCGGTTAATCCGATGCTTTTTTATTTACTATAATGCGCACAACGGCGCTCTTTAGCACGTTTCTTTTTAATTTTGAAGAAGAGCCACAAAGCAATTACTAAGGCAATGGCAATACCGGTGATGATAAGGTAGCGGCCTAGAACGTTGTCGTCAGTTTTAACACTCAGCCAACATTCGTTCATAGCCTGGTTAGCTTCTTTGCTTAAGGAAGCAAAGGCTTCGCCGCGAGAAAGAGTTTCATCGTCTGGATAAGCGATAGGACTTTCAACAACTTCCGGATCCATAAAATCTTTAGCTTTTGTAGCAGGTACAGAATAGCCTAAAAATTCAAGGTTTTGTCCCATGATTTCAGGGTCAGTTAAAAAATTGATAAAGCATTCGGCTTCGGCTTTGTGCTGGCATCCTTTTGGAATACAGATTGCATCAACAAATAAGTTGAAACCTTCTTTTGGAAAATAAAAACCAAGGTCAGGATTTTCTTCTACCATAGTCAAATAATCGCCAGCGTAGTATGGTCCAATCCATGCTTCTTCACGTTCGAGTTTATCAAAGATTTGATCCATTACATAACTTTGAATCAGATTCTTTTGAGCTTTTAATTTTTCTGTAACAGCTTCATATTCAGATAAGTCTTCACTGTTAAGAGAGTAGCCTAAAAGATGTTCGGCAATCGCAAAACCATCACGAGGGTTATCAAACATTAAAATTTTACCAGCATAAGTTTGATTCCATAATAAATCCCAACTTCCGATATCTTCTTCTTTTACATATTTTTTGTTGTAGATAACGCCGACACAGCCCCAGGTATAAGGCACAGAGTATTTGTTTTCTGGGTCGTAAGCCATGTTTTTATAAGCATCATCAATATATTTATAATTAGGTATGTTGTTAAAATCTAACGGTTCAAGCATATCTTCGGAAATCATTTTTCCAATCATATAATCAGAAGGAATAATAATATCGTATGAGGAACCACCCGATTGTAACTTGGTGTACATAGTTTCGTTACTGTCAAAAGTCATATAGTTAACTTTAATGTTTGGGTAAGCTTTTTCGAATTCGTCGATAACATCAATGTACCCATCAGTACCGTCTGAGATATATTGCCCCCAGTTGTAAACGTTAATCGTAACGCTATTGGCAGCGAAAGAAGTAGTTGAAATAAGTCCAATAAGTAAGCCACACAATATAAAAACACTAAGGAATTTCACAGAGAATTTTTTCATGAGTTGGCCTCCCTGTGTTTTATTTTTTTAGCATTTTTAGCATTACTAGCCTGCAAAATATTCATCAAAATCATCAATATTAACATTACCAAAAACATTAAAGTAAAGAGAGCATAAAGTTTTGGATGGAGAGGCTTCTTCGTGTAGTTATAAATTTCAACAGGTAAAGTAACAAAACTTGAACCTGTAACAAAATACGAAATTACAAAATCATCAAGAGACATTGTAAAACTCATTAATGCGCCGGCAATTATACCAGGCATAATTTCATGTATCGTAACCTTAAAGATTGACTGAAGAGGAGTACAACCAAGGTCAAGTGCTGCATCAGTAAGGTTTGGATCCATTTGATGGAGTCTTGGAATTACGTTCAAAATTACATAAGGAAGATTGAAAGTAATGTGAGCGATAAGCAAAGTCCAAAATCCCAATACAGAATTTAGCTTAAGCATAGTTCCTGTAAACGCAAACATAAGAGCAAGAGAAACACCAGTTACAATATCAGGATTTGTCATTGGAATATTTGTCATGCTCATTACGAACGAGCGCATGCGACGGCTCATTTTATACATTCCAATAGAGGCAGCAGTGCCTAAAACAGTAGCAATAGCAGTGGAAAGAATAGCTATAATAGCAGAGTTTCTAACCAAAATTAAAAGTGAGTCGTCTCTAAAAAGTTCAGCGTATTGATTAAAAGTAAAAGACTTAAAGACGGCAATATCCATGCCGGAATTAAAGGATGCGATTGCTAAAATAAGAATCGGAACATATAAGAATATAAAAACTATAACAGTGATAACTTTAGAGGCTTTTCTCATGGAACAATTACCTCCTCGTCATCATCAGAATTTGTAAAGTGATTAGTAACGCCTATACATATGAAAATTAGAATCATCAAAACAAGGCTCATTGCGGCGCCGAGGTTAGGGTTGTATGCACCCTTAAATTGAGATTCGATAATATCTCCAACGAGAATAGTTCCTGGAGAACCTAACTTTTGAGAGATATAGAAAGTTGAAACAGCAGGAACAAAAACCATAGTAATTCCAGAAGCAATTCCAGGAAGAGAAAGAGGAAGAATAACTTTTGTAAAAACTTTTCTCTTGCTACAACCTAAGTCTTCTGCAGCCTCAATATAGCGAGGATTGATTTTTGGAATAGCTGTATATAAAGGCAAAATCATGTAAGGTAGGTAATTGTAAACCATGCCTAAAATACCTGCGCCGGAATTTCTAATTAAAGGAAGAGGAGTAAGTCCAAGTGATGTGATGAGATTATTTATAATGCCGGTGTCTTCTAATAGAGCTACCCATGCAAGAGTACGAAGCAAGAAACTCATGCACATAGGAAGCATGATAAGCATCTGAAGAAGTCTTTGAGTAGTTGGTTTACATTTTGCAATAGTGTAAGCAACAGGATAGCCAATAACAAGGCAAATTAAAGTTGCGGCTACACTAAGCCAAATAGAACGCAGGAAAATAGGCGCATAGTCAACTATACTTATAATGTTGCCAAAGGTAAACGCACCGGTTATAGAATCGGTAAAGGCAAAAAATATAACTATGCAAAGTGGAATGATTGTGAAAAGCAACATCCATATTATATAAGGAGTTGCAAGCCATTTATTCTTCATCAAAAACTCCTTATATAATTATTCTTCCGTACTGGCTATGTCGTCATATTCTGCTGAGTATGAACTATAATCTCCAAACTGACCAGAATATTCGCTCTTCTTCATTACATGTATATCATCAGGATTAAGTTGGATTCCGATTTCAGAACCTTCTGGATAAAATTGCGTAGTTTGTATAAGCCACTTAAATCCTTTGAAATCAACGATTGTATCATAGTGAACACCTTTGAAGGTAACGTTTGTAACTTTACCACAAAGATGTCCGGTGTCGCATGGGACGATATCAATATCCTCAGGACGTATAACAACATCAACGGCTTCATTTGGAGCAAAGCCTTTATCTACGCACTCAAATTCTCTTCCGAAAAATTTAACTTTATAGTCTTTAATCATTGTGCCTTCTAAGATATTAGACTCGCCAATAAAGTCTGCAACAAAAGCATTTGCAGGCTCGTTGTAAATATCCTCAGGCGTTCCGATTTGTTGAATCTTTCCTGCGTCCATTACAACAACAGTATCAGACATAGAAAGAGCTTCTTCCTGGTCATGTGTAACATAAACAAAAGTTATGCCGATTTCTTGTTGAATAGATTTAAGCTCGTTTTGCATATCTTTGCGAAGCCTTAAATCAAGAGCACCTAAAGGTTCGTCTAAAAGTAAAACTTTAGGACGATTAATTAAAGCACGAGCGATTGCAACACGTTGCTGTTGGCCACCAGAAAGAGAAGAAACCTTTCTGTTTTCAAAGCCTTTTAATGAAACGGTTTCTAGCATTTCACAAACACGTTTATCAATTTCTGTTTCGTTGACTTTTGAAATCCTAAGTCCGAAAGCTATGTTGTCGTATACATCCAGATGTGGAAACAAAGCATAATTTTGAAAAACAGTGTTGATATTTCTTTTGTATGGAGGCAAATCAGAAATATCTTTTCCATCAAAAAAGACCTGACCGCTTGTCGGATTTTGAAAACCACCAATTATTCTCAAGGTGGTAGTTTTACCGCAACCGGAAGGTCCCAATAATGTCATGAATTTCTTATCTTCAATGTCAAGGTTAATAGAGTCTAAAACTCTTTCGCCATTAAATTCCATGACAAGACTTTTAAGTTGTACTATTACACTCAATTACACATTAGCAAGGATTTGTAAAGCGTTTTTCTCAAGCACCTTCTCACAATGCTCGTTCAAAAAAGCGCCCCTGGCGTGGCTCATCGGCTCCCTGCTGCCATATTCTAATGCAAGGTTACATATAAATCCAAACTCCTTTTCTGTGTGAGAAGACTTAGAAAGGAGTAGATAATATTTATTGTTATCACCATCTTTATATAAGGTATTATTGCCATCATAGATTTCTTTTAAGTGATGCGCAAAATCAATAACCATATCTAAATTATTAAATGAGAATAATTTTTCTAGAGATGGAGTAGCAACTTTTTCATGTATAGAAGAAACTGCATTGGACATAGCAGGACTTAAAGGAAGAGAACCTAAAAAGTCCGTCATGAATAAAGCATCATCATCGGAGTCAGAATCGTCCATAACAGTAAGTTCAGAAAACTTAGTGTCAATTTCATCAGGATCTTCAACTTTAGTAATCATAAGAACGATACAATCCATTGAAACTGGAATAGCTTCAACCATAAGAGGTAAATCACTTGCGTCAAAACCAACCTCGGTTTCGGCTTGTTCCATCATATCCTGGAATAAATCTTTTGTTTTTTCGCTACCATAAGCAAGCTCACTAAGTTTGAGCTGCCTTGATGCTAAATCAGAACGATTGAGTGTGCATTTTATTTGATTTTCATTTATTCGTTCAATTTTCATATAGAAGAAAATAATTTAAAATGCTTGAAAAGTCAATAAAAAAATCTTATACTACTTTTTGCGTAAGAAAAAAGATTCAACGAAGCGAAACTTTTTGTCAATAAAAATAGGTTGAATTACACTCTTACATTTCAATGAATTTAAATTCTTAAATTCGAATTCCAATTTTAAATAATTAGTTGATTCTTTTTTTGCACGCAAAATGCGCGAATTTTTGGAGTATTATCACATGCATCACCTTTTGAATTTGCGTAAATATCAAGAAAGGAGGATGGTATGACTAAAACTGAAAAGACAAGATATATTTCTTATATGGCGCTAAAAGATGAATTAAAAACTTTTACAGGTCAAGGCACAGATCTTAAATTAGAAGGACGCTTAAGCGATGCATCTGAAATTGCAGCAGCATGTGTCTTTAATGAAGAGAGCTCTTACATGAGAGATTATGTTAGGGATAATCAAGGCCGACTTGTATCACTTAATTTTGACAAAGTCGAAAATCTATAAAAAAGAACCTCTGACTTTTATGCCTTTGTCAAAAGCGTCAAGTCTAAAAAGAGTGTAAGTAAAACAAAATGGAAAAACAAGAACAAGAAAGGGCTGCTCTTTTAAGGGCGGCCCTTTTGCTTTTATTAATTGTTTTAAACATATCCATTTGCTATAATTGTTTAACCATAAAAAACAAGGAAAAGGTATTGTTATGAAATCAAGAAAAAAATCTCCATTACTTATAGTTTTGATTATTGTATTGGCGGTTCTTGTTGTAGTCGTTGCACCGCTTTTGTGGTACAGTGCTAATACTAAGGCTGTGTCTATAGATGGAGAAGCTCAGATTGTTGAAATTGCTGATGGAGCAACAATTTCTTCTGTTGCAACCCAGCTTAAAAAAGAAGGATTAATCAAGGATGTAACGGCTTTTAAGATATACACAAAACTTAATCATACAAAAGGATTTCAAGCGGGAACGTATGGAATTTCTCCAAGCATGAGCGTAAAAAAAATTGTAACAATGCTTGAAAACGGAGATATATACACAGGCGATCAGATTACCTTTACATACATCGAAGGTGTTCCTATGTGGTGGCTTGCATCTAAAATAGAGGAACAAACAAACAATACCGCAGATGATGTTTATGCAAAATTAGAAGATGAAGTTTATATAGATAGCCTTATTGAAAAATATTGGTTTATTACTGATGAAATAAAAAATTCAAATATTTATTATCCGTTAGAAGGATATCTTTTCCCTGACACATATACATTTATTGATAAAGATATTTCAGTAGAAGAAATTTTCTCGATCATGCTTAACAAGATGGATGAAGTTTTATCCGGGTATAAAGAAGCACTTGAAAAAAGCGATTTTACAATTCATGAATTTTTATCATTCACATCAGTTGTTGAAGCAGAAACTATGAATGCTCAAGACAGAGCTGGTGTTGCAGGAGTATTTTACAATCGTTTAGATAATGGTATGGCTCTTGGAAGCGATCCAACAACATATTATGCAATTAAGCTTGACCTTAAAGAAAGAGCATTATACCAGGATGAATTAGATTTAGATAACCCTTACAATACTAGAGGCCCTAACATGGGAGGCGAGGTTCCAGTAGGTCCAATATGTTCAATAAGCCGTGAATCAATAGAGGCATCATTGAATCCAAGAGATTTTGATGCATTGTTCTTTGTAGGAGATAAGAACGGAAAGACGTACTTTACAAATACTAATGCTGAACATGAACAAATCATTGCTGAATTAAAAGAAAGTGGCGATTGGTTTGAGTGGTAAAAAAGAATGCTTCATGAAAGAAGCAATAAAAGAAGCGAAGAAAGCAAACAAGATAGGCGAAGTTCCTATCGGTTGCGTTATCGTTTATAAAGATGAAATTATCGGCAGAGGGTATAATCGAAGGATGATCGACAAAACAGCACTTGCCCATGCCGAAATTTCAGCAATCAAAAAAGCCTGCAAAAAAATAGGCGACTGGCGACTCGATGATACAGAAATATATATTACGCTCGAGCCGTGTCAGATGTGTGCGGGCGCAATCGTTCAATCCAGAATTAAAAATGTCTATATAGGCGCAATGAATCCTAAAGCTGGATGTGCCGGCTCGATTCTTGACCTTCTTCATGAAAAAAGATTTAATCATCAATGTAATGTTGAAACAGGTATCTTAGAAGAAGAGTGTTCTAAACTCTTAACGGAGTTCTTTTCAAGTTTAAGAAAAAATAAATAGTCCGTGCAATTGGGCAATCAACGACTCTTTTTAGGCACTCCAAAGTCACACAAAAGGTTTCGCTTAGTGCTGCTTCGTTCCCGACCTGACACGGTTCACGAATTTTTGTTGCATTGGACCCAAACGTCAATGCCGTTGACTGCCCGATCACACGGACGTTTTCTCATTATAATCTAACAACATCCCATCGTCAATAATATACAAGAGTTCGCATCCCGTCGGCTCGTTCCTAATTTTTTATAACGTTCGCAGCCCGTCGGCTCAATAACGTTCGCGTCCCGTACGAACTTTTTTCAACCGCTAAAAACGCTCTGAAAAAAGTTGCACGGCTCCGCTCACTGTTTAAATGAAGCGAGCAGAGCCGTCCTACTCGTTATCGGCGAGTTGGAACCCGAGCCAGGAACGAGTGGGAGGTCTGCGAGCACGGTCCACAAGTACGGGACACGAGTTTGTATATTAAAGGAACGAGCCGACGGATTGCGAACGTTAAATGATTAACGAGTGGAGTAAATACTACGCTGAAGCCCCTAAAAATCTTACTTTTTTGTTTGATATTACTTATTATATATGCTAAAATTATTTCAACTATGGGTTAGTGTATCTAGCCGCTTTTTTGGGGTACATTTTTATGTCATATGTTGCGCTTTACAGAAAATTTAGACCACAAAATTTCAACCTGATAAAAGGCCAAGACCACGTTGTCAAAACGCTCAAAAATCAGGTTAGAAATGGCCGCATCGGGCACGCATATTTGTTTACCGGAACTAGGGGAACAGGAAAAACCAGCGTTGCCAAAATTTTCGCAAAAGCGGTTAACTGTTTAAATCCGATAGATGGCGAACCATGCAACGAATGTGAAAATTGTAAAGCTATAATGCAAGGAAACTTTATAGATGTCGTTGAAATTGACGCCGCGTCTAATACAGGCGTTGATGATATCCGTAGAGTTATCGATGAAATTCAATACACCCCAGTTAAAGGAAAATATAAAGTTTATATAATCGACGAGGCGCACATGCTTAGTACGCCTGCGGCAAATGCGTTTCTTAAAACGCTTGAAGAACCACCGGAGTATGCTGTTTTTATTTTAGCAACAACGGATCCGCACAAATTACCAATCACGATTCTTTCGAGATGTCAAAGATATGATTTTAAGAGAATCTCGATTGATGATTTAACAGAGAATTTAAGAAGTATAACAAATCAAGAAAATGTTGAGATAGAGGAAAAGGCTTTAAGATACATCGCTAAGATGGGCGATGGCTCGTCTAGAGATTCGATTAGTCTTTTAGATAAATGCATAGCTTTTAATCTTGGAAATAAGATTAGTTATGAAGACGTTCTTGTAACACTTGGAGTTGTTGATGCAGAAACTTTTTCAGGATTATTTAGAAGCGTTGCAAAAGGCGATACAAAAAACGCTTTAGATTTTATCGATAAGGCAGTAGACAACGGAAAAGATTTAAGTCAGTTCATAAATGATTTTATTTGGTACTTAAGAAACGTGCTGCTCTTAAAAATAAACAATTCTTCTGATGCGGAAGTACTTGGAGTATCGGAAGAAAACATGAAAACATTAAAAGAAGATTCCCAAATCGTAGGCGAAGAAATTCTT
>JAZLLU010000007.1:0-83951 GCA_045598285.1 Lachnospiraceae bacterium
CGGCGGGTAATATCATCCTCCATTAAAACTTGGCTAGCCACCCGCCTTCATCTACGGACTTATTTTAAAAAATCTATTTTAGTCCGTAGGTTTTTACATGTTTTTCTGTAATTCGAATGAAAATCTACGGACCTATTTTAAAAAGTCTATTTTAGTCCGTAGGTTTTTTCATATTTTTCTGTAATTCGAATGAAAATCTACGGACTTATTTTAAAAAGTCTATTTTAGTCCGTAGGTGAAGGCAACAGGCGTACAAAAATGAAACTTAGCGAAGACGCAAGGAGGGCGCGCGTGGATGGGCACCGCGCGCAATAATGCCCGACTAAGTCAAGCGATAGTTTCATTTAGATGAACGGGTGATGAGCAAGAATGAAACTTCTAGCTATAGAGACAAAAGAGTTCGATAAATTCTTATTTTTCGAGATTTTTTTTGTTTTCGTCTTCTTGAGTATCTTTTGATGTAGATATTAATGAGAGGGTTGCCTCTGGAAGGTTTGACTTTGCTGTAGAGAGCATAAGTTTAATTCTATTAAGCTGGTTTACTTCAGAAGCTCCAGGGTCATAGTCAATTGCAACAATATTTGCGTCTGGATGGTCAGCTCTTAATGACTTAATTACGCCTTTACCAACGACATGGTTAGGAAGGCATCCAAAAGGTTGAACACAAATAATATTTTTAACATCATTACTTAATAACTCTAGCATTTCGCCAGTTAAGAACCAACCTTCGCCAGATTGATTTCCAAGTGAAACATATTTTGAAGCCATTTCTCCAAGATGTCTAATTTCTGCAGGAGAAGTATAAACTTTACTTTCTGCCAGAGCCTTAACAAGTGGCTTTCTAAAATGATCCATAATTCTTAAAAGCAAAGCAGAACTTACCGCAGTCACAAATCCAGCATTATAATTATCTACTTTGAAATAACCATTGTAAAAACTATAGTAAAGGAAATCTAAGAAGTCAGGCATAACGCCTTGAGCTCCTTCAGATTCAAGTAAATCAATAATTCTATTATTAGCCATTGGAGAAAACTTAACTAAGATTTCTCCAACAACACCAACTTTAGGTTTAACAACATCCATACGTGGAAGATTTTCAAAAGCTTCTACGATTTCCTTGCAAAGAGCAGTAGTGTTTTTGCGGTTTAATCCCTTTGTATTAATTATATCAATAACTATCTTACGATATTTTTGATAAAGTTCTTCAGTAGAGCCTTTTTTCTGTTCGTATGGCCTTGTTGCATAAATAAGCTTCATGAACAAATCGCCAATTACTAGGGCGTACATTCCATTTACAATTAATGATGGAGGAATAGTAAATCCTGAATTTTTTTCAATTCCAAAAGAAAGTGAAATTACAGGAATATGAGAAAGATTTGCTTTTCTTAAAGCTCTTCTAATAAATCCTATATAGTTTGTTGCACGACATCCACCACCTGTTTGAGTTATTAACAAAGCAGTTTTATTTAAGTCATACTTTCCTGAAAGAAGTGCATCCATCATTTGGCCTACAACTATAGTTGAAGGATAACAAGCATCATTATTTACATACTTAAGGCCTGTATTAACGGCTGATTTATTATCGTTATCTAAAATTACAAAGTTGTAGCCAGTTTTATTAAATGCATGTTTAACAAGGTCAAATTGAAGTGGCGCCATTTGCGGAGCTAAAATTGTGTAGCCGTCATGTTTCATTTTTCTTGTAAATTCAACACGCTCAAAAGCAGAACTTACTATTGTGCGTTTCTTCTTAGCTCTTGCGATATCAGCAAGCGCACAAAGTAAAGAACGAATTCTAATTCTTGCTGCACCTAGGTTACTTATTTCATCAATCTTAATAACTGTGTAGAGTTTTCCAGAGCTAGTTAAGATATCATTAACTTGGTCAGTAGTAACAGCGTCTAATCCGCAACCAAAAGAGAAGAGTTGAACAAGATTAAGGGTGCTTTTTCTTTTAACAAAGTTTGCGGCCTTATATAAACGTGAATGATACATCCACTGATCGCTTACAATTAAAGGTCTTTCAACTTTACCCAAATCAGAAACACTATCTTCTGTTAAAACAGCTATGCCGTAAGATGTGATAATTTCAGGGATACCGTGATTAATTTCTGGGTCAATATGGTAAGGCCTTCCTGCAAGGACAATGCCTTGTGCCTTGTTTTCTTTCATCCATTTTAAGGTTTCTTTTCCTTTATCTTGGATATCTTTTTTAAAACGTTCTAGCTCATCCCAACCCTTTTTTGCAGCATCCATAATCTCTTCTGCGGTGAAGTGAAATTGCTTTTTAGTAAATACTTTAACAAGTCCAGCAGAGAAGACTTTTAAGTTTGCCATTGATAAGAAAGGATGAATAAAATCTATTCGTTTTGCTTCTATATCCTCAACATTATTTTTAATGTTTTCTGGATAAGACATAACCATAGGACAATTATAGTGGTTGTTAGCATCAGGCGTTTCGTTTCGCTCATAAGCAATTGAAGGATAAAATATTTTATTAACGCCATTATTAATAAGCCACTGAATATGACCATGAGCTAGTTTAGCAGGATAACATTCGCTTTCACTAGGAATTGTTTCAATTCCAAGTTCATAAATTGCACGAGAAGAAAGTGGTGAAAGCTTAACATGATAACCAAGTTCCTTAAAGAAAACAGCCCAGAATGGGAAATTCTCGTACATGTTTAGCACACGAGGAATTCCTATTACACCATTAGGCGCTTCGTATTCTGGAGAAAATTCATAGTCGAATATTTTTTCGAGTTTATACTTAAACAGGTTCGGAACATGTGCATTAGGATTTTCACCGCCTAATGCTTTTTCACATCTATTTCCTGTAACAAATCTTCTATCGTTATCGAATTTATTTATTGTAAGAAGACAATGGTTTTCACAACCATTGCAGTGGGTAAGTGTTGTTTTATATTGAAGATTAATTATTTCAATAAATGAAAGCATTGAAGTTGGGAAGTTTGAGTATGCATATCTTTCACGAGCGATTAAGGCAGCACCAAAAGCTCCCATAATTCCTGAGATATCTGGTCTAATTACTTCACGACCTGATATAAGTTCAAATGCCCTAAGAATTGAATCATTATAGAAAGTACCACCTTGGACAACAATGTTTTCGCCCATTTGCGAAGCATCAACCATCTTAATAACTTTGTATAAAGCATTTTTGATAACTGAATAAGAAAGACCAGCGGAAATATCACTAACGCTTGCACCTTCTTTTTGAGCTTGCTTTACATTTGAATTCATGAAAACCGTACAACGAGTTCCAAGGTCAACAGGATTCGTTGCCCTTATTGCTTCATTTGCAAAATCATTGATTGAATAATTCATTGATGTTGCAAAGTTTTCGATAAATGACCCACAACCAGAAGAGCAAGCTTCATTTAGAAGCACGTTGTCGATTGCGCCATTTTTGATTTGCATATATTTCATGTCCTGCCCGCCAATATCTAATACGCATGTAACGTCTGGACAGAAAAATTTTGCGGCATAGTAGTGTGCTACAGTTTCGACTTCTCCTTCATCAAGCATCAATGCTGATTTAAGGAGCGATTCTCCATATCCAGTGGAGCATGAGTAGCATATCTTACAATCAACTGGCATAAGAATCATTAATTCTTTGAAAGCTTTTTTAACAGTTTCGATTGGGCTTCCATTATTATTTGAGTAAAATGACCAAAGCAAATTTCCTTCGGTATCGATTAAAGCAATTTTAGTTGTAGTTGAACCAGCGTCAATTCCAAGGAAGCAATCACCATGATATGAAGATAACTCTCTTTTTGAAACACTAGTGTCTCTGTGGCGTTTCATAAAAAGTTTGTATTCTAATGGAGTTGCGAACAAAGGACGAAGTCTTGCAATCTCAGGTTTCATTGCAATGCCATTTTTAAGATTGTCGTAGAGTTTTGCTGATTCTATATATGATGCATTTTTTGAATTCATTGCTGCACCAATAGCAGCATATAGATGCGAATTTTCAGGATGAATTGCACTTTCGTCAGTAAGTTTAAGCGTGCGAATAAACGCTTGCCTTAATTCTGAAAGAAAGTGAAGTGGTCCACCTATGAAAGCGACGTTTCCACGAATAGGTTTTCCGCAAGCTAGACCAGAAATTGTTTGATTAACTACTGCTTGGAAAATTGAAGCTGCTAAGTCTTCTTTTGTTGCGCCTTCATTAATAAGTGGCTGGATATCAGTTTTTGCAAAAACGCCACATCTAGCGGCAATAGGGTAAATCGTTTGATAGTTTTTAGCATACTCGTTAAGACCTTGAGCATCAGTTTGCAAAAGATCTGCCATCTGATCTATGAATGAACCTGTACCTCCAGCGCAAATTCCGTTCATTCTTTGCTCAATACTATTTCCAAAGTAAATTATTTTTGCATCTTCACCGCCAAGCTCAATTGCGACATCAGTAGTTGGAGCATAGTGCTTAGTAGAAGTTGCAACAGCAATAACTTCTTGGATAAATTCTATATTTAAATGTTTTGAAAGTTGAAGTCCACCAGAGCCGGTTATAACTGGACTTAAAGGAATGTTTCCAAGTTTTTCATTGGCATTATAAATAAGCTCTGCTAAAGTTTCTTGGATATTAGCAAAATGTCTTCTGTATTCAGAATAGCAAAGATTATTTTTGCTATCTAAAATAGCAATCTTTACGGTTGTTGAGCCAATGTCTACGCCCAATTTATAAGTTTCATCCATATTCTTTGTATTTTAGCATTTTCGTGTTATAATTCAAGTCATGTTAAATAGACTTGAAAAGAAAATTGGTAAATATGCAGTTAAAAATTTAATCTACTATGTACTAGGCGCCTATGTTATAGGTTACATTTTGTATTTCCTAAATAATCGATTAGGTTGGTACGATGCTATTGTTTTAGATCCAGCGCTTGTTATGAAGGGACAGGTTTGGAGACTTTTTACATGGGTTTGTACCGTTCCACAAGGACTTAGTATTTTTATTATTTTCATGTTCCTTTTATATTTCTTTATTGGCAAGAGCCTTGAAGCTAATATGGGATCATTTAAATACAATCTTTACATGTTCGGTGGATGGTTTTTTATGACGCTTGGCTCAATGGCTGTTTATTGGGTCACACTTGCAATTAATGGACCTAGTGGTGCAATTAATGTTAGTGCTAGTACTTATTATATAAACCTTTCGTCATTCTTAGCTTTTGCGATGTTATTTCCTGACGTTAGGGTTTATTTCTTTGGAATACTTCCTATTAAAGTTAAAGTTTTAGCATGGATAGATGTGGGTTACTTAGGACTTCAAGTATTTAGTAGCTTTATTTCATTATTCACTTACAATATGGAAAGTTTGAAACCTGGATTAGATTTTATCGGGGTCACATCCTCAGAATTATTTGCGATGGCAGTTACGAATGTTGTAACTATTTTACTTTCTCTTCTTAACTTCCTTATTTTCTTTATCATGTATAGGAAGCAAAGAAGAAAATCTGCCACCCAGAAGAATTTTAATAAGCAGATGAATGGTTTTTATGCTTATAATAATCAAAACTATAAGCAGACAAGCGAGCAACATGCTAAGAGAGCCCAAGAAACTGGAGCAAAAAAACCAGAACCTAAACAAAATACTCCAAAATACAATGCAGGAGTTATGTTGCATAAATGCAGCATTTGTGGAAGAACAAATGTAACCAATCCAGAACTTGTCTTTAGATATTGTTCTAAATGCGAAGGTAATCATGAATATTGCCAAGATCATTTGTTCACACATGAACACGTAAAATAGAAACGAAGTTTTCTAAATATATAAATCACACAGGAGGGACTGCACATGAAAGAAGCAGTGAGCTGTGGTGGTGTTGTAATTTACAGAGGAAAGGTTTTATTACTTTTTAAGAATTATCATGACAGATACCACGGATGGGTTTTGCCAAAAGGCACAGTAGAGCAAGGAGAAGAGTTTGTAGAAACGGCAAAAAGAGAAGTTAAAGAAGAAGCCGGCGCAGATGCAGAGATTGTAAAATATATTGGCGATACAACTTATGATTTTAAGACAGAAGAGGATATTATTAGGAAAACTGTTCATTGGTATCTAATGTCTGGTAAAAATTATTTTAGTAAGCCTCAAAAAGAAGAGTACTTTACTGATTCAGGTTTTTATAAATATCACGAGGCTATTTACTTACTTAAATATGAAAATGAACGCGCAATTTTTGAGTCAGCTTATAAAGAATTTCTAGACATGAGAAAGAATGGAATATGGATAAGCAAATAAATCAAAAACTTAATTTTCAATTAATGTTAGATAATATTATAGAAGGTCTTGAAAAAAGACCTTCTTTACTTTTGCATTCATGTTGTGGACCTTGTTCAAGTTATGTTCTTGATTATCTCAAAGACTATTTTGATATAACTGTTTTGTACTACAATCCAAATATTTTTCCAGAAGAAGAATATATTAAAAGGCTTGATGTGCAAAGAAGTTTAATTGATGCAATGAATAAAGAACTTAAGCTGGATTTATCGTTGCAAAATTCTTTGGATTGTAATAATCGTCAAACGGATATTAAACTCATTTCTTTACCTTATAATCATGACGAGTTCCTAAATGTTGCGGCTGGACTTGAGAAAGAGCCAGAAGGCGGCAAAAGGTGCGAAGAGTGCTTTAAGCTTCGTCTTACAAAGACAGCTAATATTGCTGCAGAACATGGATTTGATTTCTTTGGCACCACCTTAAGCGTAAGCCCTCACAAAAATGCAATTTTATTAAATGAGATTGGTGCGTCTTTAGAAGATTTGGCTTCATCGCCAGAGAGCAAAACCATTCAAGATAGCGACACTTCTTCATCACTTGCTCCAAAGTGGCTTTTTGCTGACTTCAAAAAGAAAGAAGGCTACAAAAAGAGCATCGACCTTTCTAAAAAGTACGACCTCTACCGTCAAGACTATTGCGGCTGCGAGTTCGCTTAATTTTTCATATGCTGACATAAGCATCTCTGTCTCCTTCTTTTAGAGGGTGTGCACCTAGTGAAATGAAAATCAATTCAATATTGATATTTATTTTTTAACCTATTTAATATATAATAGAGTTGTATTTTGTGTACATATATAAATACATGTTTTTTTGTGTGTAAAGGAGATAAAAAATGGGTTTTGTTAATTATGAAGTAAACGGTGAAATTGCAACAGTGACAATTAATAGACCAGAGGCTCTTAATGCTCTTAATTCAAATGTTTTAGATGAGTTAGAGAAGGTTTTTGATGCTATTGATTTAGAAACAGTTCGTTGCGTAGTTTTAACAGGTGCAGGCGAAAAGAGTTTCGTAGCTGGAGCTGATATCGGCGAGATGAGCACACTTACTGAAGAAGAAGGTGTTGCTTTTGGTAAAAAAGGAAATGACGTATTTAGAAAGATTGAGACTTTCCCGCTTCCTGTTATTGCAGCTGTTAACGGCTTTGCTCTTGGTGGCGGAAACGAACTTGCTCTTTCTTGCGATATTAGAATTTGTTCTGAAAATGCTATGTTTGGTCAACCTGAAGTTGGTCTTGGAATCACTCCTGGTTTTGGTGGAACACAGCGCTTAGCTAGAGTTATTAATCCGGGCAAAGCTAAAGAACTTATTTATTCTGCTAAGAATATTAAAGCTCCTGAAGCTTTAGCTCTTGGCCTTGTTAACGCAGTTTATCCACAAGAAGACCTTTTACCTCAAGCTTATAAGCTTGCAGGAAAGATTGCTGCAAACGCTCCTATTGCTGTACGTGCTTGCAAGAAGGCAATCAACGATGGACTTCAAGTTGATATGGACGAGGCTATTGTTATTGAAGAAAAATTATTCGGTTCATGTTTCGCATCACAAGATCAAAAAGATGGAATGGCTGCTTTCTTAAACAAAACTAAAGTTGAGAAATTTAACAATAAATAAAGTTTATAAAAAATATTTATCATATATTTAGGAGGAAAATCATGATAGTTGGTATTATTGGTGCTGGAACAATGGGTTCTGGTATTGCCCAAGCATTTGCAAGCTGTGAAGGTTTTGAAGTAAGACTTACTGACATTAACGATGAGTTTGCTGCTGGTGGCAAGAAGAAAATTGAAAAAGGCCTTGCTGGCCGTGTTGCTAAAGGCAAAATGGAACAAGCTGATGCTGACGCTATTTTAGCTAAAATTACAACTGGTACAAAAGATATTTGTACAGATTGTGATTTAGTAGTTGAAGCTGCTATTGAAAACATGGAAATCAAAAAACAAACTTTCAAAGAGCTTCAGGCAATCGTTCCTAAGACTTGTCTTTTTGCTACTAACACATCATCACTTTCAATTACTGAAATTGGTGCAGGTTTAGACAGACCAGTTACTGGTATGCATTTCTTTAACCCAGCTCCAGTTCTTAAGTTAGTTGAAGTTATTGCTGGTGTTAACACACCTAAGGAAGTTGTTGACCAAATTATCAGCATTGCTGAGCAAATTGGCAAAGTTCCTGTACAGGTTGCAGAAGGACCTGGATTCGTTGTAAACAGAGTTCTTATTCCAATGATTAACGAAGGTATTGGTATTTATGCTGATGGTCTTGCTTCAGTAGAAGGTATTGATACAGCAATGAAACTTGGTGCTAACCACCCAATGGGACCTTTAGCACTTGGTGACTTAGTTGGTCTTGACGTAGTTCTTGCTATCATGAACGTTTTATATACAGAAACAGGCGATCCTAAATATCGTCCACATCCACTTCTTAAGAAGATGGTTCGTGGTGGCCTTTTAGGACAAAAGACTGGTAAAGGATTCTACGATTATAGTAAATAATATATTAGGAGGAAGAAAATGGATTTCACTTTAAAGAAAGAGCATGAGATGGCTGCTCAACTTTTCAAAGACTTCGCTTTGAATGAAGTTAAGCCTTATGCTCAAGAAACAGATGAAACTGAAACATTCCCTAGAGCAATAGTTGATAAACTAGCTAAATATGGAATGTTAGGAATACCTGTACCAAAGGAATTCGGTGGTCAAGGTTGTGACGTTTTAACATACGTTATGTGTGTTGAAGAACTTGCAAAAGTTTGTGGTACAACAAGCGTTATCGTTAGTGCTCATACATCACTTTGCGTTGACCCAATTCTTACTTATGGTACTGATGAGCAAAAAGCTAAATACGTTCCTAAGCTTGCTAAGGGCGAATGGCTTGGTGCTTTTGGTTTAACTGAACCTGGTGCTGGTACAGATGCTCAAGGTCAGCAAACTAAAGCTGTTCTTGATGAAAACACACACGAGTGGGTTATTAACGGTTCTAAGTGCTTTATCACTAACGGTAAAGAAGCTGACGTTTATATCCTTATCGCTGTTACAGGAACAATTGAAAAACATGGAAGAACTCAGAAAGAAATTTCTGCTTTCATAGTTGAAAAAGACACACCTGGATTTACATTCGGTACAAAAGAAAAGAAGATGGGTATCAGAGGTTCATCAACTTATGAACTTATCTTCCAAGATTGTAGAATTCCAGAAGGAAACTTACTTGGCAAAAAGGGCAAAGGTTTCCAAATTGCTATGCATACTCTTGATGGTGGACGTATTGGTATCGCAGCACAGGCTTTAGGTCTTGCTGAAGGTGCACTAGACGCTACTGTTCAATATGTAAAAGAAAGAAAACAATTCGGCAGATCAATTGCTCAATTCCAAAATACTCAATTCCAATTAGCTGATATGGCAACTAAGGTTAAGGCAGCTCAGATGATGGTATACAGAGCAGCTCTTAAGAAACAACAATTTGCTGAAGACGGAAGAACAAGTTACTCAGTAGAAGCTGCAATGGCTAAGCTTTATGCTGCAGAAGTTGCAATGGAAGTTACTACTAAGGCTGTTCAACTTCATGGTGGTTATGGTTACATTCGTGAGTACGACGTTGAGCGTATGATGCGTGATGCAAAGATTACTGAAATCTATGAAGGAACTAGTGAAGTTCAGAGAATGGTTATTTCAGGCAATTTACTGAACTAAGAAAGGAGCATGAATATGAAAATAGTTGTTTGTATTAAACAGGTTCCTGACACAAAAGGTGGCGTTCAGTTTAACCCTGATGGAACCTTAAACAGAGGAGCAATGCTTGCTATCATGAACCCTGATGACAAAGCAGGTCTTGAAGCAGCTTTGCAATTAAAAGATCAATATGGCGCAGAAGTTACTGTTGTTACAATGGGACTTCCAAAAGCTACAGACGTTTTAATGGAAGCACTTGCTATGGGTGCTGACAAAGCAGTTCTTATTACTGACAGAGTTTTAGGTGGAGCCGATACATGGGCAACATCTTCTACAATAGCTGCTGGTATTAGAAACTTAGAATACGATTTAATCATCACTGGCCGTCAGGCTATCGATGGTGATACAGCTCAGGTTGGTCCTCAAATTTCTGAGCACTTAGATATTCCTGTAATTAGCTATGCACAGGATATCAAAATTGATGGCGACTATGTTATCGTAGAGCGTCAATATGATGACCGTTATCATGTTGTAAAAGCTAAAATGCCTTGTCTTGTTACAGCACTTGGCGATTTAGCTGAGCCTCGTTATATGACTCCTGGTGGAATCTTTGATGCTGTTAAAGCTGAGATTACTACATGGGGCAGAGCTGACCTTAAAGACTTAGACGATGCTAATATCGGTCTTGCAGGTTCTCCTACAAAGATTGCTAAGGCATCTGACAAAGTTCGTAAGGGCGCTGGTGAAAAAGTTGAACTCGATCCTAAGGAGTCCGTTGCATATCTTATGGGCAAATTAGACGAGAAACATGCTATTTAAGAGAAGAAAGGAGCGAATAATATGAATACAGCAGATTATAAAGGCGTATATATCTTTGCTGAGCAAGTTGACGGAAAACTTTCTGGTATCGCTTTCGAACTTCTCGGTAAAGCAAATGAATTAGCAAAAGATTTAAATACATATGTTGCTGCAGTTGTTATCGGTTCAGGCATTGAAGGCCTTGCTGATGAACTTGCAGAGTATGGCGCACAAAAGGTTATCGTTATTGATGATCCTGAGTGCAAAGATTATAGAACTGAGCCTTACGCTCATGCTTTGGCCTCAGCTATTAACGAATACAAACCTGAAATCATGTTAGTTGGTGCTACACCAATCGGACGTGACCTTGGACCTAGAGTTTCTGCTAGAGTTGCTACAGGTTTAACAGCTGACTGTACAAGTCTTGATATTGGTGATTTCCCACTTCAACCTATTCCTGGAAAAGAAGATGAACAACTTCATGGTCAACTTCTTATGACTCGTCCAGCTTTTGGTGGAAATACAATCGCTACTATCGCTTGTCCTTATAACAGACCACAGATGGCAACAGTTCGTCCTGGTGTTATGCAACGTCAAGCTAAACAAGAAGGTGCTAAAGCAGAAGTTATTGAATTTAACCCTGGTTTCACACCTAACAACAAATACGTTGAAATTTTAGAAATCGTTAAGAACGTAAGCGAAACTGTTGATATTATGGATGCAAAAATCTTAGTATCAGGTGGTCGTGGAATGGGCGGCCCTGAAAACTTTAAGCTTTTAAGAGACCTTGCTGATGCTCTTGGCGGAGAAGTTGCTTGTAGCCGTGCTGTTGTAGACTCAGGCTGGATGCCAAAAGATATGCAAGTTGGTCAAACTGGTAAAACAGTTCGTCCACAAATTTATGTTGCATGTGGCATTAGCGGAGCTATCCAACACGTAGCAGGTATGGAAGAGTCTGATCTCATTATCGCAATTAACAAAGACGAGACAGCACCAATTTTCGATGTTGCTGATTACGGTCTTGTAGGCGACTTGTTCAAGATTGTTCCTGAATTAACAGAAGCTATTAAAGAGTATAAAGCTTCAAAGAAATAATAATTTAATTAGGCGGTTACTTTGTAACCGCCTTTTTTCTATTTTCAAATAATAAAAGGAGATAAAAAATGGGTAAAAAAAGAGTAGCAATAAACGGTTTTGGTCGTATTGGTAGATTAACTTTTAGAAGATTGTTTAATGACAAAGAAGTTGAAGTTGTTGCAATTAACTGTTCTCACCCAACAGAAGAAATTGCGCATCTTCTTAAATATGATTCAACACAAGGTCAATTTGAGGCAGCCGACAAAGTTAGAGCATCAAAGAATTTCCTTACAATTGGAAAACAAAAAGTTCAAATTTTAAGAGAACGTGATGCTAGCAAACTTCCTTGGAAAGACTTAAATATTGATATTGTTATTGAATGTACTGGAGCAAATAATTCAAAAGAAAAATCAATGGCACATATTAATGCTGGTGCTAAGAAAGTTGTTATTTCTGCACCTGCAGGCGATATCCCTACAATCGTTTTTGGCGTAAACGAAAAGAAATTAAAGAAGTCAGATAATGTTATTTCTGGCGCTTCATGTACAACTAACTGCTTAGCGCCTATGGCTTACAATTTAAATAAATTAGTTCCTATTGAAAAAGGTCTTATGACTACAATTCATGCTTACACAGGTGATCAAGAACCTCTTGATGCTTTCCATAAAAAAGGCGATTTAAGACGTGCAAGAAGTTGCGCTATTAATATCGTTCCTAATACAACTGGTGCTGCTAAAGCTATTGGTCTTGTTATTCCTGAACTTAAAGGAAAACTTGATGGCGCAGCTCAAAGAGTTCCAACTCCTACAGGTTCTCTTACAGAACTTACATGTGTTGTAAACGGTAAAGTTACAGCTGAAGAAATCAATGCTTTCATGAAGAAGAATAAAAACGATTCTTATTTCTACACAGAAGACCCAATCGTTTCTTCTGATATCATTGGTATGAGCGCTGGTTCTATGTTTGATGCAACTCAAACTAAGGTTATGGAACTTGGCAAGAAATCTTTTGTTAAAGTTGTTGCGTGGTATGACAATGAATATTCTTACACTTGCCAGCTTTGCAGAGTTGTAAAATACGTAGCTAAGAAGTTCTTATAAGGAGAAGTATTATGTTAAATAAAGTTTCTATTGATGACATTAATGTTAAGGGCAAAAATGTTTTACTTAGGCTTGACTTAAATGTACCTATGAAGGAAGGCAAGATTACTGACGATACTAGAATCGTTGCAGCTCTTCCTACTATTAAAAAACTTGTTGATGATGGTGGAAGAATTTTTGCTTGCTCACATCTTGGAAAACCTAAAGGAAAAGTTAATGAAGACTTAACTTTAGCTCCTGTAGCGGTTAGATTAAGCGAACTTTTAGGCCAGGAAGTTTTATTCCTTAAGGACAATGAAGTTGTAGGTGAACACGCTAAATGGTTTAAGACTCATATGGAGGATGGCCAGGTTGTTCTTCTTGAAAATACTAGATTTCGTCCTGAAGAAGAAGCTAATGATGAAGGCTTTTCAAAAGAACTTGCTTCATTATGCGACGTTTATGTAAATGATGCATTTGGTACAGCTCACAGGGCTCATGCTTCGACTGCAGGTGTAGCTGCCTTCGTTAAAGAAAATGCTGTTGGATATCTTATGCAAAAAGAACTTGATTACTTAGGAAATGCTGTTGAAAGTCCTGTTAGACCTTTTGCTGCTATTTTAGGTGGTTCTAAAGTTTCTTCAAAGATTACAGTTATCGATAACTTACTTGAAAAAGTTGATATCTTACTTATCGGTGGTGGCATGGCTTATACCTTTGCAAAAGCTCAAGGTGGAAACATTGGTAAGAGTTTAGTTGAAGAAGAATATCTTGATTATGCAAAAGATATGATTAAGAAAGCTGCTGAAAAAAATGTTAAGTTAGTTTTACCAGTTGATACTGTTATAGCTAGTGAAATTTCAAATGATGTTCCATTTGAGACAGTTGATATTAAGAACATTCCTGATGATAAAATGGGTGTTGATATTGGTGAAAAAACTATCGAAGCTTTTAAGGATGCTCTTAAAGATGCCAAGACAGTAATTTGGAATGGACCTATGGGCGTTTTCGAAGTTTCTAATTTTGCTAAAGGTACTAAAGAAATTGCTAAGACACTTAGCGAACTTGATGCTACGACAGTTATTGGTGGTGGCGATAGTGCGGCTGCAGTTAATCAGCTTGGCTTTGGCGACAAGATGACTCATATTAGCACAGGTGGCGGAGCTTCTTTAGAATTCTTAGAGGGCAAAGTAATGCCTGGCGTTGATGCAATTAATGATAAATAATTTTGCGAATTTTATGCAGTTGCGAATTGAAATTCAGATTTTTGTGACTGCAAAATATTAAGTTAATAGAGGTAGTTGACATGAGAAGAAAAGTTGTTGCTGGAAACTGGAAAATGAATATGACTCCTAGCGAAGCGAAGGAGCTTATTAAGACATTAAAACCTAAAGTTTTTAATAAGAATGTTGACGTGATTTTTTGCGTCCCATTTGTAGATATCCAAGTTGCTATTGATGAAGTAATTGGAAGCGATATTGCTATTGGTGCGCAAAACATGTTCTTCGAGGAAAAGGGAGCTTATACAGGTGAAATTTCTCCAAACATGCTTTATGAACTTGGTGTTGAATATGTAATTATTGGTCATTCTGAGCGCAGACAAATTTTTGGTGAGACTGATGAGTGCGTAAATAAAAAAGTATTAAAAGCTTTTGAGCACGACCTCACTCCTATTATTTGTTGCGGCGAAACTTTAGAGCAAAGAGAAGCTGGCGAAACTGTTGATTTTGTTAAGGGACAAATTACTAAAGCATTTGAGGGCGTTGAAATTGAAGATGCTGTTAATGCTATCATCGCTTATGAGCCTATTTGGGCTATTGGTACTGGCAAAGTTGCCACAGCAGAACAAGCCGAAGAAGTTTGTCTTGCAATAAGAGATACAATTTGTGATTTGTATGGCGAAGACGTTGCATGCGATATTCGTATTCTTTATGGTGGCAGCGTTAACGGAAGTAATGCTGCTGAAATCTTTGCTATGGAAGATATCGATGGTGGTCTTGTTGGCGGCGCTTCTCTTAAAGAGGACTTCGCAAAAATTGTGAATTACGATAGATAATGATTGGATATATTAAAGGCGTAGTTTCGCAAATTAACGAAAATAATATTATCTTAGAAAATAACGGCATAGGTTATTTAATTAATATGCCGTTATCTTCTTTGTATAAGCTAGGCGAAGGTATGGAAGTTACTATTTATACCTTTATGGCTTTTGGCAAAGAAGATGTTTCTCTTTGTGGGTTTACTTCAAAAGACGATTTAGAGATGTTTAAGAATCTTTTGAAGGTTAGTGGAATTGGTCCTAAAGGCGCAATGAATATTTTATCTAGCGTTGATAGCGAAACCTTAAAGATGGCAATTGTTTCTGGAGACGATAAGCTTATTGCCGCGTCGAAAGGAATCAGTGCTAAGACTGCTCAAAAAATTATTCTTGAACTTAAAGGAAAAGTTAATAAGGGGTTGCTTAGCAGTGGTGTGGATTTAGGCAATAAAATTTCACAAAATAGCAGTATTATTGATGAAGCAATAAATGTTGTTGTAGCAACAGGATTTGATCGCACGGCATGCATGAAGGCAGTTTCAAAAATTGAAATTACAGATGGCATGAGCACGGACGATTTAATTGATGCAATATTTGCAAATATTAATATTTAATTATGAGTAAAGATGCAATTAATACAAATGTTATACCCGAAGAAAAAGAGGTTGAAAATAATTTAAGACCTCTTACTTTCGAGACTTATATTGGACAAGAAAAAATTAAAAGCAACTTAAAGATTTATATTCAGGCGGCTAAAGAAAGAGAAGAGCCTATTGATCATGTTTTGCTTTATGGTGCTCCAGGTCTAGGAAAAACTACTTTAGCAGGAATTATTGCTAATGAGATGGGCACTTCTATGAAAATAGTTGCTGGTCCTTCTATTGAATATCCAGGTGAGATTTTAGCAATTATTAAGCAACTTCCTAAAGGTGGCGTATTGTTTGTTGATGAAATTCATAGACTTTCCAAACCTGTTGAAGAAGCTCTTTATTCTGTAATGGAAGATTTTGCTTTTGATGCTGTAATTGAAAATGGTGAACAAACAACTGTCAAGAGAATTAAAGTTGATAAATTTACTTTAATTGGAGCTACGACTAGAGCAGGCCTTTTGTCAGCACCACTTAGAGATAGATTTGGAATAATTCATCGAATGGAATTTTATGAGCCTGAAGAGTTAGCTCAGATAGTTACTAACTCGGCTAAGAAATTAAATATCGATAAGATTGATGCAACTGGCGCATTAGAGATAGGAAATTGTTCTAGGGGAACTCCTAGAATTGCTAATAGAATCTTAAGAAGAGTTAGAGATTATGCGCAAGTTAAATATGATGGAAAGATAACAAAAGAAGTAGTTGATGAAGCTCTTAATCTTTTGGACATTGACCAAAAAGGTTTAGATCTTACTGATAGAGCAATACTTCTTACTATGATAAATAAATTTAATGGTGGACCCGTTGGTCTTGATACTCTTGCTGCTGCAATCGGTGACGATGCAGGCACAATAGAAGACGTGTACGAGCCATACCTTGTAAAGAGCGGCTTTATAAACCGCACTCCAAGAGGCCGTGTCGTAACCGACCTCGCATACACTCATCTTAATAAGAAGCCATTTGATAATTAACGAGCAGAGCCGTCACAACTTTTTTCAGAGCGTATTAGCGATTGAAAAAAGTTCGTACAGGACACGAGCAATTAGTTGAGAAATATTTTTTTGCGAGAGAAGTCGCATAACTTCTCGAAGAGCGTTTTTCGCGATTGAGAGAAGTTGATGCGATTCTCGAGCTTTAGATATATGTTATGACAGAAATATTATTAACAGGCGCAAAATACTTAATAATAATATTCATGGCCTATTTCGTATATATCTCATTCAGGGCGCAAAGAGACGTCCCAGATGAAAAGAAAAAGGTCACCTTTATTTTGCAAAGAGTCTTCATTATTTTGACACACGCTCTTGCATTTTTTTGTATCTGCATAAATATCAAATTAAATTCAGATATTAGTTTTAATATTCCACATGCAATAGGTCTTTATATTGGACAATTAGCATACATAATAATTATTAGCATTGTAATTCCACGTTTTATTTCACTTAGTCAGGGATTAAATAATGTTATGTGTATGTTTATTGTTGTTGGATTTATAATTCAAACTAGACTTAATTACGAAACATCAGTAAGACAATTTATTATTTTAATTGTAGGCACCGCAATCTTTGTAGCATTTTTATTTTTCTGCAAGAAGGCTAAATTCCTTAGAAACTTAACATGGGTTTATTGCATAGTTGGAATGGCACTTTTGCTTATGGTGCTAGTTTTATCAAGAGTAACTAAGGGTGCTAAACTTGCGCTTGATTTAGGATTTTTCTCATTCCAACCTATGGAATTTGTAAAAATATTATTTGTAATGTTTGTTGCTAGTGCTTTCTATAAAGCTAAAGATTTAAAAACGATTCTTATAACTGCTGCATGTGCAGCCATTCATATATTAATTGTTGTATTTTGTAGAGATTTAGGATCAGCCCTTATTCTTTTTGTAATATATGTGTTGATGCTTTATGTTACAACAAGAAAACTTTCTTATCTTGGAATTAGTGTAGGTTGCTTTGCGATTGCGAGTGTTGCCGCTTATTTTCTTTTTAGTCATGTACAGGTTCGAATTCAAACTTGGCTTAACCCTTGGCAAGATATAAATGACAAAGGTTATCAAATAACACAAAGCCTATTTGCAATTGGAACAGGTGGATGGTTTGGCTCTGGACTTTTTAGAGGTTCACCAAGAAATGTACCTGAAGTTTCAAACGATATGGTAATCTCAGCAATTTCAGAAGAGATGGGAGCAATATTTACAATTCTGCTTATACTTCTTTGCCTTTGCTTTGTTCTTATGGTAATGAGAGTTGCACTTAGAGTTAATAATACATTCTATAAACTTTTAGCTTTTGGTCTTGGAACATCTTATGCAATCCAGGTTTTCCTAACAATTGGTGGTGCAATAAAGTTTATTCCATTAACAGGTGTAAACCTCCCATTTATTTCAAGTGGTGGTTCATCATTAATTGCATCGATGGTTATGATTGGAATTATTCAGGCTTTATACGTTATTAGCGAAGCAGATGTTGCATCTGAGCGAGAGATGATTTCTAGTGGAGCTGATATTGAAGAATTTGAAAATGTTAGTGATAAAAAAATCAAGAAAGAACATGAAAAAGCTTTCAAGGGCTTAAAAGTTGTTCCTGTTGATTCTAAATCAATCACAGCCAAAGACAATGATGACGTGCGTTACATGAAAAATAAGATTAGAGAAGTTGATCCAAATAATTTTGAAGAAGAAAATACTAATAGCAGAATTAAACTTTTAGATCCTGATGATTTTTAAGAATGAGTGAGAGAAGACGAATTAGAAAAATTAATAGTGAAAGAAAAAAGATAAATAAAAGCCGTATTATCAATCAAGATATTATAAAGGTTTCTATTTTCTTTAGCGTGCTCGCTGCAGCGTTAATTGTTTATCTTTGTATTTTCTTAACTTTTGATGCTAGTTCAGTTATTAACAATACTTATAATAAACGTACTGAGTCATTTAAGAAAATTGTTAAAAGAGGAAATATTTATTCTGCTGATGGACAAATTTTAGCTTATAGCGAGATAAATGATGGTGTTGAAAAAAGATACTATCCTTTTAATAATGTATTTTCTCATGTTGTGGGATATGAAGATTTTGGTGGTTTAGGATTAGAGTCTTCTTACAACTTTTATATGCTTACAACACACACGAACATGTTTGAAAAAATCTCTAATGAATTTAATGGTCTAAAAAATCCTGGAGATAGTATTAATACAACGCTTGATTCAAACATGCAAAGATATATTTATGATTTGCTTGGCGAACTAAAAGGTGGCGCAATTGCACTTGACCCGAAGACGGGGCACATTTATGCGATGGTTTCTAAGCCTGATTTCAATCCAAATGATATAGAATCTAATTGGGATGTAATTTCTAATGATACGGAGAATTCTCCTTTAGTAAATAGAGTTACGCAAGGTAAGTATGCGCCTGGTTCAACATTTAAGATTTTTACTCTTAATGAATTTATGAATGAAGATCCTAATTATGAAAACTTTAGTTTTGTTTGCGAGGGAACTACTCCTGTAGAAGAAGGCGTTGATATTAGTTGTTCGGATTATACTGAACATGGCGTTGAGAGCTTAATGGATGCTTTTGCTTATTCATGTAACTGCGCTTTTTCTAACATTGGATTAACATTGGATTTAGGTAGTTTTAGAGAGTCTAATCAAAAACTATTATTTAATAAGGAACTTCCTATTGATATTGCACAAAATAGTCCATCGTTTGAACTTAAAGAAGGCGATTCTAAATTTATGATTATGGAAACGACTTTCGGCCAAGGAAGGACGCTTACAAATCCTTTGCATTTAAGCCTTGTAATGAGCGCAATTGCTAACAACGGAACGTTAATGACTCCGCATCTAGTTGTAAATACTGTTAATGATGCTGGAAATATTATTGAAAAGTTCCCGGATTCGAAATATGGAAAACTATTTGACGAAACAGAAGTTAGTCGTCTTAGACAATACTTAAGAGCGGTTGTTGAATATGGAACAGGTGCTAATCTTAATTATGGTAACTATACAGCATATGGAAAGACAGGAACGGCACAAACTTCCGATTCGAAATATGAACAGATTGATAATTCATGGTTTGTAGGTTTCGCAGAAAATGATGGACAAAGCCTAGTGGTTTGTGCGATTATAGAGAACACTAATCAAGTTGGCGTTAGCGCAACTTACATTGCGAAAAATATTTTTGATTATTATTTTAATTGATATGTAATTGTCTATTGCCGTTAGAGCTAAGACAATGTATATAAATCTAAAAAATGGAGAAAAGGAAAAATGATTTATAGCATGACTGGATTTGGTAGAAATGAAACTACCAAAGACAACAAAAAAGTAATTGTGGAACTTAAGTCTGTCAATCACAAATATTTTGATTTGAATATTAAGATGCCACGAAAATTTAATTTGTTTGAAAACAAAATCAGATCGCTCTTAAAGGAATATGCGACTAGAGGAAAAATCGATATGTATATTTCTTATGAAGACTTAAATGAATCTAATTCATCACTTAGGTATAATGCTTCTTTAGCAAAAGAATATTTTGATTATTACAAACAAATTCAAAATGAATTAGGTGTTGTTGATGATATTAGAACTTCTTCTATTGCTAGATGTCCGGATGTTTTAGTATTAGAAGAGCAAGAAATTAACGAAGACGAAATGTGGTCGTTTTTAGAAGGCCCTATTAGGGAAGCATTTTCGATGTTCGCTGATTCAAGAGCTAAGGAAGGTGAAAGCCTAAAAGAAAATATTTTAGTTAAGCTTTCAGAGATGACGGAACATGTATCGTTTATAGAAGAGCGCCTTCCATCGATTATTTCTTCTTATAAAGAAAAGTTAATGGAAAATGTTAAAGAGTTTTTAGCTAATAATCAAATTGATGAAGGAAGAATTGCAGCTGAAGTTACAATATATGCTGACAAAATTGCAATTGATGAAGAACTTGTTAGACTTTCTACTCATATTGCGAATATGAAAGATATTTTAGATAAGGGTAAAGAAATTGGTAGAAATTTAGATTTCCTTGCTCAAGAGATGAACAGAGAGTCAAATACAATTCTTTCTAAATCGAATGATATTGAAATTACTAATCGCGGAATTGAACTTAAGACATGCATTGAAAAAATTAGAGAACAGGTTCAAAATATTGAATAAAGAGGCGTAATATGGAAAAAGGCATTGTTTTAATTGTTTCAGGTTTATCAGGTGCAGGAAAAGGAACTATTTGTAAGAGATTGCTTGCAAAATATCCGAACTATGTATTTAGCGTTTCTGCAACAACAAGAGCTCCTAGAGAAGGGGAGGTAGATGGAATTGATTATTTCTTCATTACAAAAGATGAATTTGAACAAAAAATAAAAGAAGATGCCTTTTTAGAATATAACAATTATGCCGGAAATTATTATGGAACACCTAAAGTCTGGGTAGAAGAGCAACTTAAAGAGGGAAAAAATATTATTCTTGAAATTGACTATCATGGGGCTTTTAATGCAAAAGAAAAGATTGATAGAACCACTTTAGTCTTTATTCTTCCTCCTAGCATGGAAGAACTTAAAAATAGGTTGATTAAAAGGGGTTCTGAAACAGCTGATACTATTGAAGAAAGACTAAAAATTGCTGAAAATGAGCTAAAATTAGTCGATAAATTTGACCATAAGATTATTAATGAAAATATTGAAAATTCGGTAGATTTGTTGCATAATATAGTGACGCTTGAAAAAGAAAAATTAGGAGAGTGAATTATGTTACATCCATCTTATACTGATTTAATGGACGCAGTTAACGCAGAAATTGAAAATGGTGAACAACCTGTTGTTCAAAGTAGATACTCAATTGTTATGGCAGCTTCTAAAAGAGCACGCCAGATTGTTGACGGCGCTGAAACTTTAGTAGAAAATCCTTCTGCTAAACCTTTATCAACAGCTGTTGATGAAATTTATTCCCAAAAAGTAACTATACTTAATAAAGATGAAGACTAAATTATTCTTTGTATCACTTGGCTGTGATAAGAATAAAGTTGATTCAGAAGAGATGCTGGCGTATTTAGATGCTGCCGGCTTTTCTTTTACTGACGATGAATTGGAAGCAGAAGTTATTGTTATCAATACATGCTGCTTTATTGATGATGCCAAAGAAGAATCTATTGAAACTATTTTAGAGATGGCTCGTCACAAAGAAGATGGCAATTGCAAAAAATTAGTTGTATCTGGTTGCCTTTCTGAAAGATATAAAGACGAATTGCTTAAAGAACTTCCTGAAGTTGATGCTTATATTGGTACTTCTAATTTGAGAAAAATTGTTGATGCAGTTGGAAAAGATTCGGAACATGTTTCGCCTGAAAGAAAAAGAATTATTACTACTGGTGGGCATTATGAATTCTTAAAAATTGCTGAAGGTTGTAATAAAAGATGTACGTATTGCATTATTCCTTATATTAGAGGTGGATATGTAAGCGCGCCTATTAAAGATTTACTTTCTGAGGCAAAAGAGCTTGCTAGCCAGGGCGTTAAGGAATTAATTATTGTGGCTCAAGAAACTTCTATTTATGGAAGAGATTTATACGGTGAAGATAAACTTCCAGAACTTTTAAGCAAGCTTTGCAAAATAGATGGATTTGAATGGATTAGAGTTTTATATTGTTATCCTGAAGATATTACTCGTGAGTTTTTAGAGGTGATGGCCGCTGAACCTAAAATTTGCAATTATATTGATATGCCTATTCAGCATTCTGCTGATAATATTTTAAGAAGAATGGGAAGGCGTACGAATCATGAAAGCATTATTCAAAAGATTAAATTGGCCAGAGAGATTGTGCCTGATGTTGTTTTAAGAACTTCTTTAATTGCTGGATTTCCTGGCGAAAGCGAAGAAGATTTTGAAAATTTAAAAGAGTTTATAAGTGAAGTGAAATTTGATCACCTTGGAGTATTTACATATTCGCAGGAGGAAGGCACACCGGCTTTTGGTTTTGATGACCAAATCGATGAGAAAATAAAAATTGCTAGAAAAAATAAACTTATGGAAATTCAGGAAGAAATTTCGTATAATAACTTGCAATCAAAAATTGGAAAAACTTTTGACGTTTTTATTGAAGGAAAGTTATTCGATGAAGACGTCTATATAGGAAGAACTTATATGGACGCACCGGATGTTGACGGTTATTTTTATGTTGAATATAATGGCACTTTACACACAGGTGATATTATAAAGGCAAAGGTTTTAGAAAATAGCCAATATGATTTATATGGAGAATTAGTATGAATTTACCAAACAAATTAACAATTATAAGAATCATATTAGTACCAGTATTTCTTGTATTTTATTTAATTCCTTTTAGTAAATGGAATTTTCTAATTGCAACGGTTGTTTTTATTGTTGCTTCTCTTACAGACTGGCTTGATGGCGCCATTGCTAGAAAACGTAACCTTGTAACTAATTTCGGAAAATTTGCTGATCCTTTAGCTGATAAACTTCTTGTTTGCTCAGCTTTTATAGCGTTCGTTTCACTTGAGCAAATGCCTGCATGGATTTGCATTATTATAATCGCAAGAGAACTTGCTATTGAGGGATTTAGACTTATATGCGTTGAACAAGGAATTGTTGTTGCAGCGTCAGTTTGGGGAAAAGTAAAAACATGGGCACACATTGTATTTATTGTAATGACTTCGCTTAATGTTTCTTATTATCTTGGCGATATTATTCCTGGAGTTTGCGATATTTTTGAGATTGCAAGAATAGTTGTTATGTATATTGCACTTGTCCTTACAATTATTTCGTTTGTTGATTATATTTATAAAAACAGACAAGTACTTAAGGCTTAAATTTTTGACCTGTTAATTTCATTATGGTATTATAAGAACACGTTAATCGAGCGTGTTCTTGTTTTTTCAAAAATTTTATTGTTGACAATGGTGAATAAATATATTATATTAAAAGCGAACATAAGTTCGGTTTATGTAAAGGAGATATTTATGGTTAATAATGAAAAATTAAAAGCATTAGATGTAGCAATTTCTAAGATAGAAAAAGACCACGGTAAAGGTTCGGTTATGAAACTGGGCGATAAAACCGCTTTGGATATTGATGTTATTAAGACCGGTTCTATAAGTCTTGATAAAGCTTTGGGAGTTGGAGGAATTCCTCGTGGAAGAATTATTGAGATTTATGGTCCTGAAGCTTCTGGTAAAACTACTTTAGCTTTGCATATTGTTGCTGAAGTTCAAAAGGCTGGTGGTATTGCCGGTTTTATAGATGCTGAGCATGCACTTGATCCTAAATATGCTGGAGATATTGGTGTTGATGTAGATAATTTATATATTTCTCAGCCTGATTATGGTGAGCAAGGTCTTGATATTTGTGAGACAATGGTTCGTTCTGGTGCTATGGATATTATTGTAGTTGACTCGGTTGCTGCACTTGTTCCTAAACATGAAATTGAAGGAGAGATGGGCGATGCTACTGTTGGTGCTCAAGCTAGACTTATGAGCCAGGCATTAAGAAAACTTACTGCAGTTACTTCTAAAACAGGTTGCTCGATTATTTTTATTAATCAACTTCGTGAAAAAATCGGTGTATTTTATGGACCTTCTGAGACTACTACTGGTGGTCGTGCCCTTAAGTTTTATTCTTCAGTTCGTATTGATGTAAGAAGAATTGAATCTATTAAACAAGGTGGAGACGTTATAGGTAACAGAGTAAGAGCTAAAGTTGTTAAAAATAAAGTTGCACCTCCTTTCCGTGAGGCTGAATTTGATATTATCTTCGGCGAAGGTATTTCTGCTGTTGGTGATATTTTAGACCAGGCTGTTGAATTTGGTATTATTGAAAAGAGTGGCGCTTGGTATGCTTATAATGGCGAAAAGATTGGTCAAGGTAGAGAAAATGCAAAAGCTTATCTTAAAGCTAATGAAGAATTCTATACGGCTTTAGATGCGGCAGTTCGTTCCAGATTAGGCTTTGATGGCTATATTGACATGATTAATCTTGAAGATAGTGAAGACGAGCTTAAGGAAGATGCTAAAGAAGAAAAATCTGAAACGAAAGCAAAAAAGTCTACTAAATCTACTAAGAAAACTGAAAATTCTAAGAATATGGCAGAAGAAAATCCTGATGATTTAGGGATTGAATAAAAGTTGTAGATTGATTTTAAATTGAATTTTATTTATAAAATCAAATGAGCAAAATAGTATTTAATTATTTATAAAAACTGGATGTTGTGAAATTAACATCCAGTTTTATTTTTAACAAAAATTTCGAATGAAAGGTGGAAGCATTTGCAAAGAGTATTGTGGTAGTGAGTATGAGCCAGATGATAAGCACCAATCATACATTAATCCTCGCTCAAACATTGCGTAGGCTTTTACAATGTCATTTGTTGTGAATTCTTTTTTGAATAGTCCTTTTTGCTGAGCTTCTATTGTTACTTGTCTTAATAATTTATAATAGGTACGATTGTTATCCAAAAGAGAACGCTCGGTTGATATTAATTGAGAACTAAATAATCTTGATAATAAATCTACGGATACTGTGTTTTCAATCATTAAGAATAATTCCTGATTCATAAAAATTAGTTTATCAATCGGATCCATGTCGTCGGGCATTGTTTCTTTTAGTTTTTCGTATTTTTCATCAAACAAATATCCAAGGGAAGCTGGAAGAGAATCTTTACTTTCAAAGTAATGATAAAATGAACCTCTGCTGGCATGAGCTTCAGTTAAAATATCATCAATTGTAGTATTATCATAACCTTGTTCATAAAATAATTTCCATGCTGCAGAAACTATTCTACTTTTCGTTTCACTTGTTTTTCCCATATTTTCAACCTTTTTTCTATAAATTTTATATAAATGTATATACTTTAGTTCATATTTTATTCTATTTATATTTATATTACAATATAAAAAAATTTTGGAGGAATAGTAATATGAATATTACTGAAACAATTGTCTTTATTATCTATTTGCTTTGCATGTTAGGTATTGGCATCTTTTTCTTTTTTAAATCTAAGGGATCAGGAGAAAAAGAATATTTTCTTGGTGGAAGAAAAATGGGGCCTTGGGTTTCAGCTTTGTCTGCTGGTGCTAGCGATATGTCTGCATGGTCTTTGATGGGATTGCCTGCTAGCGTATTTGCTTTAGGTATGGGACAAACATGGATTGGCGTAGGACTTCTTATTGGCTATGCATGTTCATGGATTTTTGAAGCGCCTCGTCTAAGACGTTTTACTATTGTCTTTGATGATAGCATAACTATTCCTCAGTATTTAACTAATAGATTTAAAAGTACAAGTTCTGTAATAAGAATTATTTGCGCTATTTTGTTTTTAGTTGCTTATACTTTGTATGCTGCTTCATCCATAAAAGCGTGTGGTACATTGTTTAATGTTGTTACTGGTCTGGATGCAACTTTAGCTATGTATATTGCTGCTGCGATAATTGTTGCCTATACGTTTTTAGGTGGTTATAGTGCAGTTTGTTGGACTGACTTTTTCCAAGGGTTGCTTATGCTTGCGGCTCTTTTAGCTGCACCTATATTTGCATTATTTATTCTTAATAATGGTGGAGGAGTTATGCTTCCTTCTCAGATGCCAGAAGGTTATTGGAATTTCTTTACTGCGGATTGGAGAGAAATCGTTTCTGGTCTAGGATGGGGTTTGGGTTATTTTGGAATGCCTCATATTATAGTTAGATTTATGTCTATTGATTCAAATAAATCCTTGAAAAAATCTAGAGTTATTGGAATTGTTTGGACTGCAATTATTTTAGGATTTGGTTGCGCAGTAGGTGCTATCGGTCATTTACTTTTAGGAGATATTTCAGATTCTTCAACTGTATTTATTCAAGTTGTTAGATCTATTTTCCCATCGATTATTTGCGGTATTTTACTTTCTGCTATTTTAGCTGCCGCTATGTCTACTGCAGACAGCCAGCTTTTAGCTGCTAGTTCAGCTTTTAGTTCAGATATTTATAAACCTGTTTTTAGAAAAAATGCATCAGATAAGGAAATGCTTTGGGCTGGAAGAATTGTTGTTATTATTATTTCTATTGTAGCTGTTTTGATTGCAAGCAATCCTAATTCAGGAACTATTATGTCGATGGTTGAAAATGCTTGGGGACTTTTTGGTGCTGCTTTTGGTCCTGCCATTGTTTTTTCTCTATATTGGAAACGATTCAATATTCAAGGGGCAACAGCAGCAATAATTGCTGGTGGATTAACAGATATTTTATGGCTTATATTCCTTAAAGATATTACTGGAATTTATGAAATCGTTCCAGGCTGTATTGTGGGCATTATTGTTGCTATTATTGTTACACTTTGTACAAAAGCTCCAGGCAAAGACGTAGAAGAAATATTTGATAAAGCTGTAGCATATGAGGACTAGTTTTGCTGCGGAAAAATGAAAATATACTAAAATCTCTTGTAAATAGGCCATATTTTTAGTAATATATTTCTATATGCTTTAAATACATGGGAGGTATTTATTTATGAATGTTTATAAGACAGAAAATATTAGAAATACTGTGTTATTAGGACATGGTGGTTCTGGTAAAACTACTTTAGCTGAAGCTATGGCATTATCTACTGGTGTTATCACTAGAATGGGTAATATCAATGACGGCAATACAATTAGTGACTTTGATAAAGAAGAACAAAAACGTAAATTCTCTATTAGTTCTACAGTTATTCCTGTTGAATATAATAATGTTAAGGTTAATATTTTAGACACTCCTGGTTATTTCGATTTTATTGGTGCTACAGAAGAAGGTCTTTCTGTTGCTGATAGTGCTGTTATCGTAATTAACGCTAAAAGTGGAGTTGAAGTTGGTGCTCATAAAGCTTGGAGATTCTGCGAAACTTTTAAGATTCCTAGAACTATTTATGTTTCTGGTATGGATGATGCTAATGCAGATTTTGGCGGCGTTATTGATGCTCTTAAAGGTGAGTTTGGCAATAAGATTGCTCCGTTCCAATTTCCTATTAAAAATGGTAATGAATTAGTTGGTTATGTTGATGTTCTTTCTGGAAAAGCTTTCAAATTCAAAGCTGACGGAACTATTGAACCTAGCGATGTTCCTTCTGATATTGCTGATAAAGCTTCTGGTTTTAAAGATGCAATGATGGAAAGTGTTGCTGAAACAAGCGAAGAATTAATGGAAAAATATTTCGGTGGAGAAGAATTCACTGATGATGAAATCGCAACAGCTCTTAAATCAGGCATTAAAGATGGTGATGTTGTTCCTGTTCTTTGTGGTGTTTCAGTTAAGAATCTTGGACCAAGAGGTGTTCTTGAAACTATTTGTAAATACTTCCCAGCACCAAATAATAGTCCGGTTGTTAAGAAGGGCAAGAACACGAAAGATGATTCTGAATTTATTTGTGATGTTAATCCAGATAAACCTTTAGCAGCTTATGTATTTAAGACAATCGTTGACCCATTTATTGGTAAATATTCTTTAGTAAAAGTATTTTCAGGGCTACTTAAAGGTGATGACACTGTTTTTAATGGTGCTACTGATGAAAGCGAAAAGATTTCAAAACTTTATGTAATGCGTGGCAAGAATGTTGAAGAAGTTAGTGAGCTTGCTGCTGGTGATATCGGTGCTATTGGTAAACTTGATCTTGCTAAGACAGGTGATACTTTATCTAGAAAAGATGCTCCTATCGTTCTTGATAAATTCGTTATGTCTAAACCTTATACTTACATGAAGTACAACGCTGTTAATAAGGGTGAAGAAGATAAGATTCAGCAAGCTCTTCAAAAACTTTGTGCTGAAGATCAAACTCTTAAGGTTGTTGCTGATGAAGAAAATAAACAAAGTCTTATTTATGGTATTGGCGATCAACAACTTGATGTTGTTGTTTCAAAGATGAAAGATAAATATAAAGTTGAAGTTGCTTTGGAAAAACCTGCTTTTGCTTTCCGTGAGACTATTAGAAAGACTTCTGATGTTCAAGGTAAGCATAAGAAACAATCTGGTGGCCATGGTCAGTACGGTGATGTAAGAATGAGATTTGAGCCTTTAGGTGATACTTCTAAAGCTTATGAGTTTACTGAAGAAGTTGTTGGTGGTAGTGTTCCTAAGAACTACTTCCCAGCAGTTGAAAAAGGTTTGCAAGAATGCGTTCAAAGAGGACCTTTAGCTAACTATCCTGTTGTTGGTGTTAAAGCTGTTCTTTATGATGGTTCTTACCACCCTGTAGACTCTAACGAAATGTCATTTAAGATGGCGACAATTTTAGCTTTCAAGAAAGGATTTATGGAAGCTGGTCCTGTTCTTTTAGAGCCTATTTCTTCTCTTAAAGTTACTGTTCCAGATAGATTCACTGGTGATGTTATGGGTGACTTAAATAAGAGAAGAGGTCGTGTACTTGGTTCTAACCCTGTAGATGGTGGCAGAACATGTATTGAAGCTGATATTCCTCAATCAGAACTTTTCGGTTACGGAACAACTCTTCGTTCTATGACTGGTGGTTTTGGTGATTACGAATATGAATTTTCACGTTATGAGCAAGCTCCTTCGGATGTTCAAGAAAGAGAAGTTGCTGCTCGTCATACAGATAGCGAAGAATAATTTTTAATGAAATACGATATAATTATTATTGGTGGCGGTGCATCTGGTTTGTGCACCGCCATAATGTCTAAAAAAGAAAATAATTCCATTTTAATTCTGGAGCATTCTAATAGAGTAGGCCAGAAAATTCTTTCTACTGGTAATGGAAAATGCAATCTTACTAATAGTGAATGTAAGGTTAGTTTGTTTGATAAAAATTCTGAAAATATTTATCCTTATTTTTCTTCTGGAGATATTACTTTTGTTGAAGAGATTATTAAAAAGTTTGACTGTGAAAGTACAATTGAGTTTTTTAATAATTTAGGTCTTATTACTGAAAATAAGAATGGATATATTTACCCTAGATCTGAGCAGGCTTCTACTGTTTTAGATTTTTTAAGATTTAAGTGCGAAGAATTATGTATTGATGTCGTTACTAATTTCGAACCGAAACATGTAACGAAAAAGGAACATTTATTTGATATTGATGGTAAATATCAGTGCGAAAAATTGGTTTTAGCAACTGGTGGAATGAGCGCTCCTAAAACGGGCTCTGACGGCTCGGGATATAATATCGCTAAAGTGTTTGGTCATACAATTATTAAGCCTTTACCGGCGCTTTGTGGCCTTAAATGCACAGATAAATTTATTAAAGAACTTGCCGGTGTAAGAAATGATTGCACTATTACATTAAAACTTAAAGATGGTGGTGTTTTTAAGGATATTCTAAGTGCTAAAGGCAATTTGCAATTTAGAGCTGATGGAATTTCTGGCATCCCGGTTTTCCAAATTTCTTCTCTAGCAACAAGACTTTTAGATGATAATAAAGAATTATTAGTTTCTATTGATTTACTTCCTGATATTGATAGGAAAGAACTTTTTGCTTATCTTTCAAAAAATCAAGAGAATAAGTTAATGGGAATTTTAAATAAAAAATTAGCTTTAGTAGTCGACAAAGAAGTAAAAAAAGCTCATAAAGGTGCCCCTATTGATGCAAACTGTGGTGATTTTGCGAAATCGTTCTTTTCTACAATTACTAAATTTAAGATGCATCCTGTTAGCACTTTTGGTTTTGAAAAAGCTCAAGTTACTTCTGGAGGTATTGATACTTCTGAAATTAGTGTAGAGGATTTACAGTCCAAAATTGTGGATAATCTCTTTTTTGCCGGCGAAATTATCGACGTTAACGCTATTTGCGGTGGATATAATCTCCAATGGGCATTTTCATCAGCAAATATAGTCGCAAGAAAGCTGATTTTATGATATAATATACTGAATTTAATACATGATTTACATATATTAAAAATCTTGGAAAGGCCCTTAGTCAATAATTATGATTCGGATCAGTCAAGTTCATTTACCAGTTATTCATTCGTATAATGATCTTAAAACATCTTTGTGCAAAAAATTACATGTTACTAATTTAGAAGACAAAGATATTTTTTGTGTAAAAAAATCTCTTGATGCTAGAAGCAAAAAGAATATTATTTGGAATTACATTATCGATGTTCGTGTTGATAATGAGGATGAAGTTCTTAAAAAATGTGCTAATGATAAAAATATTGAGCCAGCTAAAACAAAAAAATATCATCTTCCAAAAAGAGGCACAGAAGAAATCGATGGTAGAATTTGCATCATTGGTTCTGGGCCATGTGGTCTTTTTGCTGCTTATATGCTTGCTAAATATGGCTATAATCCTATTTTAATTGAGCAAGGTCATGCAGTTGAGGAACGTATTGTTTCAGTCAATGATTTTTTTGAGGATGGTAAACTTGATATTGACTGTAATATTCAATTTGGCGAAGGTGGCGCAGGTACTTTTTCTGATGGTAAACTAAATACTGGTGTTAATGATCAAAAAGGAAGAAATAATCTTGTTCTTAAAACTTTCGTTGAAAATGGCGCGCCTTCAGAAATTCTTTTTAGCAATAAGCCTCATCTTGGAACGGATGTTTTAAGTCGTATTGTTAAGACTATGCGTGAAAAAATCGTCGCTAATGGCGGCCTTGTTATGTTTGATACCAAGTTTGTTGATTTTGAAGTAGAAGATGGTAAACTTTCTAAAATCATCTTGAAGATGAAACAAAAAGGCGAAAAAGAAAAACTTATTGCTATTAAATGTTCTAATCTTGTTCTTGCAATTGGTCATTCTGCAAGAGATACATATAAAATGCTTTTTGATAGAAAAATTAAGATGATGCCTAAATCTTTTGCTATAGGTGTTCGCGTTGAGCATGACCAGGAATTTATTAATAAGGCTCAGTATGGATTTAATTATAAAGAACTTTATGGAGATGCTTTGCCTATAGCTGATTACAAACTTACTTGTAAAACTGAAGATGGTAGAAGTGTTTATTCTTTTTGCATGTGTCCTGGCGGATATGTAGTTAATTCTTCTTCTGAAAATGGTAGACTTTGTGTAAACGGAATGAGTTTTTCTTCTCGTGATTCTGGTAATGCTAATAGTGCGATTGTTGTTAGCATTAACCCTGAAGATTATTGTTTTTCTGATTCACCACTTGATGGTCTTGAGTATCAAAAAGTATTAGAGTATAAAGCCTACAATGCATGTAACGGAAAAATTCCAGTTCAACTATTTTCTGATTTCAAATTAAAGAAGGTTTCTAGTAGCTTTGGACTTGTCCATCCTGAAACTCAAGGAGATGTTGGATTTGCTGATTTAAACGAAATTCTTCCTGATTTTGTTTGTAATGATATTGTTGAAGCAATGGAAAAATTCGAAAAGAATATTGCTGGATTTTCTATGGGTGATACTGTACTTAGTGGCGTTGAAAGTAGAACGTCTTCACCTGTTAGAATTGTTAGAGATGAAAATTTTGAATGTAATATTAAGGGAATCTATCCTTGTGGCGAAGGTGCGGGATATGCTGGAGGAATTACTAGTGCAGCTATTGATGGCATAAAAGTTTTTGAAATGATTTATTCGAAGTATAAAGCGTAATTTATGGATATTAACGTAATTAAAAGTAAAAGTAATTTATACGATTTGTCTATTAGAGATAACAAGATTTTAGAAATCTATCATGTCAACAAAGACAAGATAGATTTTCTTGAGATGCAACTTTATTATCCAAAAGACAACATTGTTAAAGAAATTTGTCGTGACATAAAAAAAGCCGGCTTTATTGATATTAGAGTTACTTATGAAGCTAATAATTTAATTTATTTTGCAACTTTTGATATTTTAGATTCTGATAATATTCGTGTCCAATTAATTTCGTATGATTTTATTGATGACATTAGTACTGTGTGTGGTGTTTTTGATCTTAATAAAAAAGTATTAACAGGAGATATGATTGTTAAAGTTTTTATTCTTTCTAATGATACTTTTATTATTCAAACTGAAATTGTTAAAGATTATAAATCTGATATTTTGATGGGCACTATTGAGTTTAATCAATGGCTTTATTCTCCGGATAACTCTGAACCTGTTAAGATTGTTGAAGAAAATCTTAAAAACAATGGTATTAATTCTATTGTGTGTCTTAATGAAACAGACATAATGATTAAAACAGGTTTTTCTTTTTTGGAAGATGTTAGACTTAAATATAATTCTGAAAATGAAGCTTTAATAGAGAGCATCTATGTTACAACTCTTTCAAAATTTATTGCTGATATTGGGCTTCAACTTACAAATATTGATATGGAACTTTTGCATTCTGTATATTTTGATAGATATATTCTTATGCCGGATGTTAAAGATGATTATATTTTTTATAATATTGTAGATTTTCAAAATAAATCGTCAGAATGTATCTTTTATAATTTTGTTTCTAAAGAGTTTGTTACTGCTAAGCAACCAGAAGTTTCATTAAATGACTTAAGACTTTCTTATGTTATTGATAACACCCCTTACATTAGAGTAAATACTCAAGAAACGGTTGAATTTATTAATATGCTTACTGGTGAAAATGATATTTCTTTTTATGATGAGGTATTTGTTGATATTCTTGGAAAATTATTTATCACATATAAATATTATGGAAAAAAACCTTATTTAAGAATATACAATTATCCTAAGATGGATTGCCATTTCGATGAGAAGTATCAATATATTTCTGGTGTTTATAAAGATTCAACTTATTATATTTACACGGTTTAATTTATGGATTTTTTAGATGAAATTAAAATTAATAAATCTATTATTTTAGAAAATGCTCCGAATGAAGAACCTTCGAGGCAGTTTTACTTTGTGCAAAAAAATAAAGAGATTGTTGATTATATTTCTAAATTAAAAGGTCGCAAGCTTAAAGCATGCATTAACACTTTTGGCTGTCAAATGAATGCAAAGGATTCTGAAAAACTTCTTGGCATTATGAAAATGATTGGCTATGAATCATCTGAAAGTGAAGATGCTGATTTTGTTCTTTACAATACATGCACCGTTAGAGAGCATGCAAACATTAGAGTTTATGGACGTCTTGGCGTTCTAAAAAATCAAAAAGAAAAAAATCCTGATATGATTACCGCTCTTTGTGGTTGTATGATGCAAGAGGAACATGTCGTTGATAAAATTAAAAAAAGTTATAGAAATGTCGATATTATTTTTGGCACTCACAATATTTATAAGTTAGCAGAACTTTTATTTTTACATTTTGCATGTGGCGGGATGCAAATTGATATTCTTGATGGGCCTGAAGGTATTGTAGAAGATCTTCCTTCTGAACGTAAATTTTATTTTAAATGTGGCGTAAATATTATGTATGGTTGCAATAATTTTTGTAGTTACTGCATAGTGCCATATGTTAGAGGAAGGGAGCGTTCAAGACAGCCTGATGATATTTTAAGAGAGGTTGAAAAACTTGCCAATGAAGGCGTTGTTGAAGTAATGCTTTTAGGACAAAATGTTAATTCGTATGAATTTGATTTCCCTAAACTGTTAGATGATGTTTCTAAAATTGAGGGTATCAAGCGCGTTAGATTTATGACTTCTCATCCAAAAGATTTAAGTGATGCGCTTATTGATGTAATAAAAAATAATCCTAAGATTGCTAGACATATTCATCTTCCTTTGCAATCAGGAAGTAGTGCTATCTTAAAAGAGATGAATAGAAAATATACGAAAGAAGATTACTTAAATCTTGTAAAGAAAATTAGAGATAATATCGAAGATGTTTCTATTACGACAGATATTATTGTTGGTTTTCCGGGTGAGACTGAAGAAGACTTTTTAGAAACTTTAGATGTTGTAAATAAAGCTTCTTTCGATAGCGCTTTTACTTTTATTTATTCTAAACGTACTGGAACAAAAGCTGCATCTATGACAAATCAAATTGATAAAGATACTGTTAATGATAGATTTAATAGATTGCTTAAGACAGTTACAAAAATTTCTAAAGAGCAGACGCTTAAACTTGAAGGTTGCATAAAAGAAGTTTTAGTTGAAGGTGTTAATTCAAAAAATCCCTCGCTTTTAGATGGACGTTTAAGCAATAATGCTGTTGTTCATTTTGAGGGCTCAAAGGATTTGGTTGGTAGTTTTATAAATGTAAAATTAATTGAGGCAAAAGGTTTTTATTACAATGGCATTATCTCCGATGATGTCTCAATATCTTGAGACAAAAAAACAATATGAAGATTGTATTTTATTTTATCGTTTAGGCGATTTTTACGAGCTCTTTTATGACGACGCTTTGTTAGGTGCTAAAGAACTTGAAATCACTTTAACTGGTAAAGATTGTGGCTTGGAGGAACGCGCTCCTATGTGTGGCGTTCCGTTTCATGCTGCTGAAGGTTATATTAATAGATTGGTTTCTAAAGGTTATAAAGTTGCGATAGCTGAACAATTAGAAGACCCTAAGCAGGCAAAGGGCATTGTTAAAAGGGATGTTATTAAGGTTGTTACGCCAGGTACTAATACTAATAATTTAGGTCTTGATGAAGATAAAAACAATTTTCTTCTTTGCGTTTATTATACGACAAATCTTTTTGCGTTATCTTTTGTTGATATTACTACTGGTAAATTTGAAGTTACTCAAGTTGATTCAATTAATGATTTTTTGAATGAGATTTATAAATTCCCAGTTGCTGAAATTATTGCTAATAATGCTTTTAGTATGTCTGGAGTTGATGTTAATCATATTAAAGATAAACTTGGTATTTCTTTATATTATTTGAGCGATTCTTATTTTAGCGCCGAAGGATCAAAGGATATTATTAAAGAGCACTTTAATGTGATTGACCTTTCTGGTCTGGGCCTTTTAGATTTTCCAGGTTGCATTCCTAGTGTTGGTGCCATCTTAAAATATTTATATGAAACTCAAAAAACTTCTTTAGAGTTCTTAAATAAGATTTCTATTTATTCTTCAAATAAATATATGGTTATCGATTCTGCTTCTAGAAGAAATCTTGAACTTGTTGAAACTATGAGAGAGAAGAATAAAAAGGGTTCACTTCTTTGGGTTTTGGATAAGACTAAAACTGCTATGGGTGCTCGTGCTTTAAGATTTTTTATTGAGCAACCTCTTATTGATAAAGATGAAATTATAAAGAGACAGGATGCTATTAGTGAACTTAATTCTGTCTTAATTGAAAGAGATGAACTAAGAGAGTATTTGTATCCGATTTATGACCTAGAAAGAATTCTTGCAAAGATTTCTTATAAGTCGGCTAATCCTAGGGATTTAATTGCTTTTAAGAATTCTATTGAGATGCTTCCTCATATTAAATATATTTTAAGGAATTTCAAGTCGGAAATTTTTGAAGATATATTTAATGATTTTGACTGCTTAGAAGATATTTTTGAGCTTATTGATTTAGCTATTGACTTAGATGCTCCGCTTACTATTAAAGATGGTGGCATTATCAAAGAAGGTTATAATGAAAAAATTGATAATCTTCGTAAGGCTAAAATTGAGGGCAAAACATGGCTCGCTAAAATTGAAGAAAAAGAACGAGAAGCTTCTGGAATTAAGTCCTTGAAAATTAAATATAATAAAGTTTTTGGATATTATATTGAAGTTACTAATTCTTTTAAGGATATGGTGCCAGATAGATATATTAGAAAGCAAACACTTGTTAATGCGGAACGTTATATTACTGATGAGTTAAAAGAACTTGAAGATACTATTTTGGGTGCTGAAGAAAAACTATTTGCGATGGAGTATTCGGTATTTTCTGATATTAGAGAAGAGATTGCTTCTAATGTAAAACGTATTCAAAAAGTTGCTGCTTATATTGCTTCTATTGATGCGTTGGCGTCACTTGCCTTTGTAGCTGAACAAAATAATTATGTTAAGCCTTTAATTAATACAGATGGAGTTATCGATATTAAAGATGGAAGGCATCCTGTTGTTGAAAAGGTTATGGAACAAGGTCAATTTATTCCTAACGATACTTATAGTGACATTGAAGAATGTAGGGTTAGCATTATTACTGGTCCTAATATGGCGGGTAAGTCGACTTATATGAGACAGCTTGCACTTATTACTTTGATGGCTAGCATTGGTAGTTTCGTGCCTGCTTCTTTTGCTAATATTTGCGTTTGCGATAGGATTTTTACACGTGTTGGCGCGTCAGATGATTTAGCTTCTGGTCAAAGTACTTTTATGCTTGAGATGACGGAGGTTGCTAATATTCTACATAACGCAACTAAAAATTCTTTAGTTATTCTTGATGAAATTGGTAGGGGCACTTCTACTTATGATGGTCTTAGTATTGCGTGGGCGGTTGTTGAACATATTGCTGATAAAGAAAAGTGTGGTGCAAAGACTTTCTTTTCAACGCATTATCATGAGCTTACTGAACTTGAAGGTTTAATTGATGGTGTTAAGAATTTTTGCATTAGTGTTAAAGAACAAGGTGACGATATTATTTTCCTTAGAAAGATTATTAGGGGTGGCGCCGATAAAAGTTATGGTATTCAAGTTGCTGCTTTGGCAGGTGTTCCTGAATCTGTTACCGATAGGGCTAAAGAAATTGTTGCTAAATTAGTTAAAAACGATATTACGATTAAAGATTTATAATATGAATGTTATTAATGTACTTGATAAAAATACTATAGATAAAATTGCAGCTGGTGAAGTTGTTGATAGACCTTCTAGTGTTGTTAAAGAATTAATTGAAAATTCGATTGACGCTGGTGCTAGCGCTATTTCTATTGAAATAAAAGATGGCGGTATCAAACTTATTAGGATTACTGATAATGGGGTTGGCATAGATCCGTCTCAAATTGAAAAAGCTTTTCTTAGACATTCTACTAGTAAAATTTCAAAAGCAGATGATATTTCTTTTATTAACACTTTGGGCTTTCGTGGTGAGGCACTTTCTAGTATTTGTGCTGTTTCAAAGATGGAGTTTTGCACAAAGACAAAAGATAATTTAACAGGTGTTATTGCTAAGGTTAATGGTGGCGAGATTTTATCTATTAGTGAAGCAGGGCTTCCTGATGGAACAAGTGTTATTGTTAAAGATTTATTTTACAATACTCCTGCTAGACTTAAGTTTTTGAAGTCTGCTTCTAGAGAAGCTGATTATGTTTTGGATGTTGTTCATTGTATTGTTCTTTCTCATCCTGAAATTTCTTTTAAATTTATTGTTAATGGTAAAGTTAAAATTCTGACTTCTGGTAATAATAAATTAATTGATTCTATTTACAGTGTTTTTGGAAAAGATATTACTAGGTCTATTATTCCTATAAAGGCTAGCTGCGACTTTTTTAGTTTAGATGGTTTTATTTCTAAACCAGAATTTTCTAGAGCTAATAGAAATTTTGAAATTTATTTTATTAATGGTCGTTTTATTAAAGATAAAATAATTTCTAACGCAATTGAAAAAGCTTATTCTAGTTATTTAATGAAGGGCTCATTTCCTTTTGCCTTATTAAATTTAAGGTTTGAACCTGAACTTATTGATGTTAATGTTCATCCTTCTAAGATGGAAATTAGATTTTTTGATAACGAAAAAGTTTTTGATTTTGTTTACAATTTTGTTTTTGATGCTTTAAGACAAAATGAGAATATACCTTTGGTTAGCATTGGTAATGATGTTAAGTCTAAACCTGAAGTGATTTCTATCTATAATGCTCCAGAACCTTTTGAAGTAAACAGAATTAACAAGCTTTCTGAAGAGTCTAATTATAATGCATGTGTTTCGGAACATGATGAGAAATTTGAACCAACTGAGCCAATTGATTTTTCTCAAACTACTTTTTTCAACGATGCTTTTTTGAGCAGTAATGCTAGATTTAAACATAAAATTATTGGATGTGTTTTTGATACTTATTGGATTGTTGAGTATAATGATGAGCTTTTCATAATTGATCAGCATGCGGCACATGAAAAGGTGCTTTACGAACAGTTTTACAAAAAGATTGTTGATGGAGAGCATCCGTCTCAGTTGCTTAATCCTCCAATTGTTGTTTCTCTTAGTTCTTCAGAAGAAAGTGTTTTGCGTAAGTTTTTGCCTGAGTTTAGAAAACTTGGTTTTGAGATTAACGAGTTTGGTGGTCATGAGTTTGCTATTTCGGAAGTTCCTTTGGACTTAACTTCGCTTAACGAAAAGGACTTATTCTTGAGTTTCTTAAATGATGTTGCTGCTCAGTCAAATTCGTTATCGTCGGATTTGTTGATGGAAAAGATTGCATCTCTTGCCTGCAAGGCGGCTGTAAAAGGCGGCATGCATCTTTCTCTTTCTGAAGCTAATAATCTTATAGATGAACTTTTGTCTTTGGATAATCCTTATAATTGTCCTCATGGTAGACCTACTATTATTAGGATGAGTAAATCTGAACTTGAAAGGAAATTTAAGCGCTTAGTATGATTCCGTTAATTATTATTGCAGGCCCAACTGCAACTGGAAAAACGAATCTTTCTATTTCACTTGCTAAATCTATTGGCGGCGAGATTATTAGCGCTGATTCTATGCAAGTTTATAAGGGGTTTGATATTGGTACTGCTAAAATTACCAACGATGAAATGTGTAAAATTAAGCACTATCTTATTGATGAGGTTGAGCCTGATTTTAATTTTAATGTTTATGAGTTTAAGTCTCGTGCAAAGAGGTATATTGAAAAGATTTATAGCGAGGGAAAAATTCCTATTATTGTTGGTGGCACAGGTTTTTATATTCAATCAGTTTTATATGATATTGATTTTGAAGAAGAAACTTCTAATTCTTATTATAGAAAAGAACTTGAAGAACTTGCGGCCTCGAAAGGTCCGTTGTTTTTGCATAATATTTTAAGAGAAGTTGACGAAGATGCGGCAAATGAAATTCATTATAATAATGTTAAGCGGGTTATTAGGGCATTAGAATTTTTTAAGGAAAATAATCAAAAAATTTCTGAACATAATAAGTCTCAACATGAAAAAAAATCTCCTTATAATGCTGCATATTTTGTTATAAATAGGAATAGAGAAGAGGTCTATAATCGTATAAACAATCGTGTTGATTTGATGATGGAGGCGGGTTTGCTTTTGGAAGTTAAAGGCCTTTTAGATGCTGGAGTTTCTAAAGATGCGCTTTCTATGCAAGGCCTTGGTTATAAAGAAATTGTTTCTTTTTTGGACGGAGTATACTCTTTGGATGATGCTGTTAATTTAATTAAACAAAGTTCAAGACACTTTGCAAAAAGGCAAATTACTTGGTTTAAACGTGAAAAGGATGCTATTTGGATTGATGCGGATTCTTTTGAATCTAAAGATGAATTATTGGAATATATTTTGAAAATTTTAAGGGAGAAAAAGATTGTTTAATTATCCGGGTATTAGAAAAGACATTCTTGATATGTCTGATAAAGTTTTAGATAGTTTATTAGAAGTTTTTAGTCAAATCGATGAGATTTGTGAGGCTAATCAATTTAAGGTGCTTAGTGCTTTTAGAAATAATAAAGTTGCTGAGGCTGATTTTAATCAATCTTCTGGTTATGGGTATAATGAACTTGGTCGAGAAAAATTGGAGTGTGTTTATGCTGAAATTTTTGGCACTGAAGATGCTCTTGTCAGACCGCAAATTACTTGCGGTACGCATGCTCTTTATCTTGCATTGTCTTCAAATTTACTTCCTGGCGATGAGATTATTTTTATTACTGGTAAACCTTATGATTCGCTTGAGAAATCTATTGGTATTACTCCTTGTGCTGGCTCGCTAGTTGAGAATGGTGTTTCTTATAAGATTATTGATCTTTTAGATAATAGCGATTTTGACTTTGATGCTATTAAAGAGGCTATTTCGGATAATACTAAAATTGTTTATATTCAACGTTCTAAAGGTTATGTTAATAGAAAATCAATTAGCATTAGTAAAATGAAAGAGGTTATTAATTTTGTTAAAAATATTAATTCTAATCTTTTGTGCTTTGTGGATAATTGTTATGGCGAGTTTGTTGAAGAGTTAGAACCTACTAATGTTGGTGCTGATCTTTGCGTCGGTTCTTTAATAAAAAATCCGGGCGGTTCGCTTGCTCCTATTGGTGGATATATTGCCGGCAAAACATGTTTGATTGAAAGATGTGCTTATAAGCTAACAGCTCCTGGACTGGGCAAGGAAGTAGGTGGCTCTTTAGGTGTCTTGAAATCTTTTTATCAAGGGTTATCTTTTGCTCCTAAAGTTGTTGGTGAAGCATTGAAAAATGCTCATTTTGCTGCTGCTATGTTTAATAATTTTGGATTTAAGGTTTCTCCGGGACCTTTTGAAAAACATTCATGTATTGTTGAGGCTATTGACTTAAAAGATGCTAAGAAACTTTCTGAATTTTGCATTGCAATTCAAGCTGCTTCTTATGTTGATAGTTATGTTACCCCTGTAGCTTGGGATATGCCAGGATATCAAGATAAAGTTATTATGGCTAGTGGGGCTTTTATTAATGGTTCTTCTATTGAACTTTCTGCTGATGGTCCTTTAAGAGAACCTTTTACCGTTTTCTTTCAAGGCGGTGTTACTTTTGAGCATGGTAAATTTGCTATTCTTAGTGCTCTTGATTCTGTTTTAAATTGTGAGTAAGATCCTAGAAAAGAGGATTTTTTGAATAAAACAATTAAAGATTTAGGACTTGATTTAAGACCAGATGAAAAATTTATTAAGTATGGTCCGGAATCTTTGTCTGATGCTGAACTTTTGGCAATTATTATTAGGTCTGGCTCTGCTGACGATACATCTATTGAGCTTGCCGATAAGGTTCTTTCTTTTAAATCTAGAGTTTCTTCTTTACTCAATGTTTATAATCTTAGTATTGATGATTTGATGCATATAAAGGGCATTGGTAAAGTAAAAGCGCTGCAAATTAAAGCTGTTTTTGAAATTTCAAAAAGGATTTCTAAATCTGTAAAGAAAAAATCGTTGGTTCTTAATAACCCTAAAACTGTTGCTGAATATTTTTACGAAGAACTTAGACATCTTGATAGAGAAGTAGTTATTCTCCTTATGGTTGACTCAGCGGGTAATCTTATTAATGAAAAGGTTATGTCAAAAGGTACGGTTAATGCATCTTTACTTTCTCCTAGAGAGATTTTTTGCGATGCTTTAAAAGTTGGTGCTGTTAATATTATTTTGATTCATAATCATCCTAGTGGCGAGGTTAATCCTAGCCAAATGGATATAAATTGTACTACTAAAGTTAAAGAAGCAGGCGAAATTATTGGTATTAAACTTTTAGACCATATAATTATTGGAGATAATAAATATTTAAGTTTCAGGGAACAAAATATTGTGGTATAATAAATAACCAAAACTTGTAGGAGAATTTATTACTTTGAACATCGGTTTAATTGCTCACGATTCTAAAAAAGAATTAATGCAAAATTTCTGCATTGCTTATAAAGGCATTTTATCTAAACATGATTTATATGCTACTGAAACTACTGGAAAACTTATTGAAGATGTTACTAATCTAAATATTCATAAGTTTTTATCTGGTCACCTTGGTGGCGGTCGTCAGATGAGTGCTCAAATAGAATGCAATCAAATAGATGCTGTAATTTTTCTACGTGATCCAATTAAATTTCGTCAAAATGAATTAGATTATACTAGAGTTTATGATCTTTGCGATATCCATAATATTCCAGTTGCGACGAATGTTGCTTCTGCTGAAATTTTGGTTATGGCTATTGATAGAGGAGATTTAGATTGGCGTAATGCTTATAAATAATTTTTTGGAGGTACAATACTATGGTCAAACTTGTTGTAGGCGCTAAAGGTAAAGGAAAAACAAAATTCATATTAGAGGCAGCTAATGCTGAAGCTAAAACTTCTGATGGTGTTGTAATTTATCTTGATAAAAACGCTAAGCATATGTTCGATTTGGATAGAAATATCCGTCTTATTAATGTTAAAGAATATCCAGTTTTTAATCCTGAAACTTTATTTGGTTTTATCTGTGGATTGGTTTCTGGCAATAGTGATATAGAAACAATTTATTTCGATAGCTTTTTAACTTTAGCTAATTTTGATGAAAATCCTGAATTGAATCTTGATGTAACTTTAGAAAATTTAATTACTTTAGCTGAAAAATTAAAAGTTAATTTTATCGCAAGCTTATCTATGGATGAGAATTTACTCTCAGATAAGTTCAAGGAGTATGTTGATCTTTCACTTTAATGACTGATTCATTTACTAAAAAAAAGAATAAAAAGAATAAAAAACAACTAAATATAGGAATCTTTATTTGTATTGTGATTCTTTTATATTTAGTTGTTTATTTTTGTATTTACTTTTTTAGAACACGTACAGCTGTTTATGAGGTAGTTGAAGGTTCAACTGCTAGTCGCTTTGAGGGCCAATATACCGGTCTTATTCTTCGTGAAGAATCTATTGTAAATGCTAATAATAATGGCTATATTATTTTTTTCGTAGGTGATTCTGATACGGTACATGTTAATGAACAAACTTATGTTATTGATAGTAGTGGTGAACTCACCTCAAAAATTGAAGAGGCAGCAAAAAATCAATCAATCCTAAATGCTGATAATCTTTTAAAAATTAAAAATTCTCTTTATGATTTTGATACATCTTTTAATTCTATGAATTATTATGATGTAAATAATTTTAAGTATAAAATTGATTCGCAAATAATGGATCTTATTAATGGGTCGGTTTTCTCAGATTTAAATAATGATGTTTCTGGCAACTCTTCTTTTTCTATTTATAGTTCCGAAATTTCAGGCGATATTATTCATAATGTAGATGGTTTCGAAAACTTTAAATTAGATGATGTAGAAAATAATTCATTTAAGAAATCTGAATATAAGAAAAATATTATTAAATCTGGAGATTTGATTAAAAAAGATTCTCCTGCATATAAGGTTGTTACTTCAGGGGATTGGAAAATTATTTTTCAAATTAATGACCCAGAAACGTTTAAAGGATTGGATAGTTTAGATATTGAATTTCTTAAAGATGGGGTAGAAGCTGAGGGCAGCTTTGAAATGTTTACTAAATCAGGCAATACCTACGGCGTTGTTTCTCTTAATAAATATATGATTCGTTATATCGCAGATCGCTATCTTCAAATTCAAATATTAGATAGTACAAAGAAGGGATTGAAGATTCCTAAGACTTCTGTGACAGAAAAACAATTTTATTCGATTCCACTTCAATATATTACTCAAGGCGGGAATTCTTCTAGTGATGGATTTAATAAGCAAGTAATTCTTGAGGATGGCTCATCTTCAATTCAATTTGTTGCTGTAGATATTGTTAAGCGAGATGAAGAATATTGTTATGTTAGCACGGATTCTTTTGAAGAAGGCGATGTTTTAGTTATGAACGAAACAAACGCTTTATATCAAATTGGTCATAAGGAGAATTTACAAGGTGTTTTCGTTGTAAATAATGGTTTTACTAATTTTAAAATGATTGAGATTATTGGCGAAAATAACTCTTATTATATTGTTTCGGAACATGTCGCGGGCGGACTTTCTTTGTATGACCGAGTTATAACTGACGCAAAAGATTATAAGGAAGATCAAGTAATAAATAGATGATTAAAGAAAATTTAGAAAATGTTCTTAATAATATTAAAATAGCTTCTTCTAGTAGTAAATATGGTCAAGATGTTTGCTTAGTTGCTGTTAGCAAAACGCATCCGATTGATATGATTTTAGAAGCCTATGAACTTGGTATTAGAGATTTTGGCGAAAATAAAGTTCAAGAACTTTTAAGTAAAATTGACGTTTTACCATCAGATATTAGATGGCATTTAATTGGCCATCTTCAAACTAATAAGGTTAAATATATTGTCGATAAAGTTTATCTTATTCATTCTGTTGATTCTTATAAATTAGCTGTTGAAATTGATAAACAGGCTAAAAAAAAGAATGTTGTTGTTAATATTTTAGTTCAAGTCAATATTTCCGGTGAAGAAACCAAATTTGGCATTGAAAAAGAAAAAACTATTGATCTTATTAGAAAGATTTCTTTACTTGAAAATATTAAAATTTTGGGTCTTATGACTATAGCTCCTTCTACTGAAAATGCTGAAAATTGTAGAGGGATTTTTAATTCGTTGTATGATTTATCTATTGACATTCTGAGACAAAACATTGATAATATTAATATGCTAATGCTATCAATGGGCATGAGCAATGACTATTTGGTTGCCATAAACGAGGGCGCCAATTTTGTTCGTGTTGGTACTGATATCTTTGGCAAAAGAGACTATTACGGGTAAATTAATCATAAAGGAGATTGATTTATGGGAAAATTCAGCGATAAGTTTTTAAAAGCTTTCACGGTTGAAGGCGATGATTTCGATGATGATTTCTATGATGATGACGAATTCTATGACGATGATGAAGAAGATTTTCTTCCTGAAGAAGAGTTCAAGAAACCATCATTAAAGAAAAAAGAAAAAGTTGAAGAAGAACGTGCTGCTTCAAATTTCAAGCCTCAGGTTCAACCTCAACAACCTTCACGTTCAACCACAAATAATACAAGAGTTAATTCTTTTAGAACTGGAAGAGGTGGACAACAAGAAGTATGTATTTTTAAACCATCTTCAATCGAGGATTCTAGAGAAATTACAGAAACTTTATTACTTGGAAAAGCTGTTGTAATTAATTTTGAAGGATTACATGTTGAGATTTCACAAAGAATTATCGATTTTATCTCAGGTTCTTGCTATGCTTTAGATGGAAATCTTCAAAAGATTTCAAATTACATTTTTATTGCAACGCCTAATTCAGTTGATATTTCTGGTGATTTCCAAGATATATTTAATGCAGAAAGTAATTCATTTGATATTGCAGGATTTAAATCACCTTTGCTATAAAACTAAGATACTATAATAATATTGTTAATTAAAAAGTTGTTGGCTGCCTTTCGGAAACGTTTGGCAGCTAAATTTTTATAAAATATAAATAATTATATTTGATAAAAGTTTAATAAAGGATTTGATTATGCAAAAGTATACTTATAAGGAAAATTTTATAGAAGTTGTTCGTATTAATATTCCAACAAATAATAGATCTTTTGCTGGATATGATGTATATGTAACAGATTCATTTGATTATTTAGCGGAGGCTTGTAAAGATTTTAATCTTCAAAATAAAAAAGTTTGTTTAATAACTGATTCTAATGTAAGCCATTTATATTTACATAAAATCATGAGAATATTTTCTGAATTAACTCAAAATATTTATTCTATTGAATTAGAACCTGGTGAAACAACTAAAAATAGTAAATCTATCGATTATTTATATTCAAAATTAATAGAATATGAATTTAATAAGGATGATTATTTAGTTGCTTTAGGTGGTGGTGTAGTAGGTGATTTGACTGGTTTTTGCGCTTCGAATTTTAAAAGGGGCTTAAATTATATTCAAATTCCTACAACATTACTAGCTCAAGTTGATGCAAGTATAGGTGGAAAATGTGCAGTTGATTTTAATAATTTCAAAAATATGGTTGGCACTATATACCAACCTGTTTTAGTTTATAGTAATGTTTTAACTTATAAAGACCTTCCTTTAGAAGAAAGAATTAATGGAATGGGTGAAATTATCAAATCAGCATTAATCTATGATGAAGAATTCTTTAGTTATATTGAAAATGCTTCAGTTATGAAGACAGAAAATTTTATTGATTTTCTTGTTAATATTGTTATTAATTCTATACTTGTTAAGAAACATTTTATTGAAATTGACCCTTATGATGAAAATGAAAGGCATATTCTTAACTTTGGACATACTATTGGGCATGCTATTGAACGTGCAACTTGTTATGAAATTAAACATGGACAAGCGATAACCTTTGGTATAGCTGTAGCAATGAGAATTTCTAAAAATAAAGGGCTGATTTCTGCTGAAGATGAAGTTAGATTCGCAAAGACTTGTGTTAATTACGGCTTAAATATATCGATGAACTTCACAAAAGATTTTATTGATTGCATTATATTTAATTTAACACAAGACAAAAAAGTCAATTGCTTGGGTATGAATTTTGTTTTATTATCAAAAATTGGAAATGCTTGTGTTAGCAATGAAATCACACAAGCGGATATTTTATCAGCGATGAACTATATGTAGCCTTGTTATTAAAATAATATTTTATGCAAAAGGAAGAAAAATATGAACAAAAAAAAGAGAGCACAAGTTAATATTTTTGCACAAATTTTTGTTTTCGCATCCCTGGTCTTAATTGATCAATTTACGAAATATTTAGCTTTTGAAAATTTGAAGGGAAAGAATTCTGCAATAATTATTAAGGATGTTTTAGAATTTGAATATCTTGAAAATTTCGGCGCAGCCTTCGGTTCCATGCAAAATATGCAATGGTTGTTTTACATCATTACCGCTTTAGTTGTAATGGTGTTAGTATTCGTTTTTATAAAAAATGCAAATATGATGAAAAAATACTCCACTATCGATGATGAAAAATTTAATTGTAAAATTTTTAACAATAGGATTTTCTTAAATTATCTTATTGCAATTTTATGTGCTGGAGCAATTGGAAATCTCATCGATAGAGTGATTCATAAGTATGTTATCGATTTTATTTACTTCAAACTTATTGATTTTTGGATATTTAATTTTGCTGATATTTGTGTTACAATTTCAGCTATTTTGTTGATTGTATATTTTTTGTTTATCTATAAGGAAGATAAATATTACGTAATTTTCAAAAAGAGGTCAAAAAATGAGTAATATTATATTAAATGTATCTGATTTTGATGAAAATATGCGTATAGATCGCTATTTGGCTGCTGAAAACGATAAATTATCGAGGAGCTATATTCAAAAACTAATTAAATGTGGCAATTTGAAAGTAAATGGAGTGCCCAAAAAAGCGAATTATGAAGTAAGGTGTGGCGATTGTATATGCTTTGATATACCTGATCAAACTGAGTTATTCAACATTTTGCCTGAAAATATTGATTTACATGTTATCTATGAGGACCCTGACATCATAGTTATAAATAAGCCTAAAGGCATGGTTGTTCACCCATCAAGTGGTCACTACACGGGTACTGTTGTCAATGGCTTGTTATTTCATTGTCAAGACCTTTCTGGTATCAACGGAATCTTGCGTCCAGGAATCGTTCATCGTATTGATAAAGATACTTCAGGAGTTATTGTTTGCGCTAAATCAGATACTTCACATAAAAATCTTGCAGAACAGTTCAAAGAGCATTCAATCAATAGAATTTATGAAGCTATTGTAGTTGGCAATTTTAAGGATGAGTCAGGAACTATTTCTTTTCCTATAGGAAGAAAGACAAATGATCGAAAATTAATGGGTTATAATCCTAAAGGAAAACCAGCTACAACACATTATAAAGTCATTAAAAATTATAAAAATTATGCTCATGTAGAATGTCAATTAGAAACAGGAAGAACGCATCAAATTAGAGTTCATCTCACAAGCATCAATCATCCGCTGGTTGGTGATTCAATTTATGGTGGCAAAAGGACTGAATATAAGCTTGGAAATGAAAATATTATCGGTCAAACGTTACATGCGAAGCTATTAGGATTTAATCATCCAATAACAGGAGAATATATGGAGTTTACAGCACCTAGACCATTATATTTTGAAAAAATGCTAGAAAAGCTTAAAAATAAAACAAATTATGTTTCTTGATTATCTATAGTTTTTCCGATATATACTTTTCGTTAAAGTTGACTTTTGCGAAAAGTTGTGTTAGGATTTTTTAACAATATATTAATCAAAAACATAAAATTTGTCTATCTACTCTTAGTTTTTTGAAAAAAATTTTATTAAGATGGAATGAAATATTATGAAATTACAACAATTATTAAGTTTAACAAGAAAAGCTATTGACGATTATAACATGATTGAAGATGGTGATAAGATTGCTGTAGGAGTTTCTGGCGGAAAAGACAGCATCTCTTTGTTAGTTGCATTAAAAGAATTACAAAGATTTTATCCTAAAAAATTTGATATCATTGCCATAAGCGTAGATTTAGGCTTTGGAAACATTGATTTTAAGCAAATTAGAGCTTTTTGCGAAGAACGCTCTATTCCATATTACGTAGCACAAACAGATATTGCGACTATTGTATTTGAAGATCGTAAGGAAAAAAGCCCATGTTCTTTATGCGCTAAAATGCGTAAAGGGGCCTTTAATTCACTAGCTATTATACATGGATGTAATAAAAGTGCGTTTGGTCATCATAAAGATGATATTATAGAAACTATGCTGCTTTCACTTATATTCGAAGGCAGATTTCATACATTTTCACCTGTAACATATTTAGACAGGACACAAGTAACTTTGATAAGACCGTTTATGTACGTTGAAGAAGTTGACCTAGTCGGTTTTGTTAATAAGTATGCTCTTCCCGTGCTGAAAAATCCATGTCCCGTTGATGGTGAAACTAAGCGCCAATATGCTAAAGAATTGGCAGCAAAATTGAACAAAGATCATCCCGGATGTAAGCAGAGATTATTCAATTCCATACTAGAAAAAGTCGAATCTTACCGAATTAAGTAAAATTAAACGGGTATCGGAGTAAAATTTAACTTTTACCCTATTTTCGTAAAGCAAAAATCAGCACTTCTTATAAATAAAATGAAGTAATGAAGTGCAAACAAGTAAAATTTATGACGATAAAGTACAAAAATAAGGAAAAATTACAATGGCCAACAGAACATATCATGAACAAATTAAGATCGATTATGACAAAAAACTGCGTGAGCAACTCAAAATTTTGCCACCTTTTGTGACTATGTTTTTTAGAGGAATAGAACCCACAACCTCCGCCAGAACAAGAATGGCGTATGCTTATGACCTCACAATATTTTTTAATTACATACACAAGGAAACAGGATTAGGTAAAAATAAAGAAATTCACGAGTATCCCATCACAATATTAGATAAAGTAACGCCCACAATCATACAAGATTATTTAGATTATCTAAAAATTTACAATAATGAAGACGAAACTGAGCGCGCAAATGGTGAAAGAGGCTTAAATAGAAAACTTGCGTCTATTAGATCTTTTTATAAATTCTTTTATCAAATGGAATTAATCACAAGTAACCCAGCATCTATTGTTAAAATGCCAAAGATTCATGATAAAGATATTATTAGATTAGATGCGGATGAAGTTGTGAACTTGTTAGATACAGTTGAAACGGGTAAAAATCTTACAAAACAACAAGCAGCATATCACGATAAGACTAAGGTTAGAGATGTAGCTATTATTACTCTACTCTTAGGCACAGGAATTCGTGTTTCTGAATGTGTAGGCCTCGATATAAAGGATGTGGATTTTAAAAATCATGGTATTAGAATTGTTAGAAAAGGTGGAAATCAAGTAGTTGTTTATTTTGGAGATGAAGTTGAGGAAGCATTATTGAATTATATAAGAGAAAGAAATTCAATAGTTCCTATACCTGGCAATGAAGATGCTCTATTCTTATCATTACAAAAGAAAAGAATTGGCGTAAGAAGCGTAGAAAATTTAGTAAAAAAATATGCATCTCAGGTCACAACAATAAAGAAAATTACACCGCATAAATTAAGGTCTACATATGGAACACAATTATATAGACAAACTGGTGATATATATTTAGTTGCAGATGTATTAGGACATTCTGATGTTAATACCACTAAAAAACATTATGCAGCTATTGAAGATGAACGACGCAGAAGTGCAAGAAATAAAGTTTCATTAAGATCACAAAATAAATAATATTATAACAAATATTATTTGTTTGGATTAATAACTAGATTTTGTCATATCGTCTTCCCATAATAATGGTTCATAAACAGTACCAGTAAACCAAACTTCTTTAGTTGCCTTATCTCTAATTAAGAACATATTTAGTGTTAAATAAACAATCATAATACAAAATTTTTTTAAATAAAAAATACTTTTTAACTTAAAAATTATTATAATATATTATAAATCATTAGCAACAAGATAATATAATTTAAAAATTTAATATATAAAAAACAACCCATATTAGGTTGTTTTTTTAATAGGTAATTAGAACTCATAATCCCGATCAGAATATTAAATTTATTCAAAATAAGGAACAATAAGTTTTTCACCTGCAATAATTTTTTCGTTTGTAAGGTTATTAATTAATTTTATTTCGTTTATTAAATCAGTTACACTTCTATACTCACCACTTTTATATTCGTTTGCAATAGTCCATAAAGAATCTCCAGCATTTATATCAATTGTTTTATAATATTTTGTTTTAGCAACATAGCTACTCGATTCATTTGCCTGCGTAATATTCTTAGATGAAAATATAAGTATAAAAACTAAAACAGCAACAGCACTTACACTTAATAAGAACCTAACTAATACTCTTTTTCTTAAAGCACGTTTTTGTTTTAATAATCTAGTATTTTTACTATTTAACCTTCTAACTATTTTTTGATTCATAATTTCCTCCGATTTCTAAATAAAACCATACAAATCAAATACGAACATTTGTTTGTATAAATATTACAATACGAACAAACGTTTGTCAAGAAAAAAATACAAACAAATGTTTGCAAATGTATGTTCGGCATGATATAATCCAAGCATTAAAATAATTTGATAGGAGAAAAATATGTCAAACGATAAAATTTCATCAAAACAACTAGAGATTTTAGAATACATTAAATCCGAAACATTATCAAAAGGTTATCCGCCAACAGTAAGAGATATATGCGATGCAGTTAACTTAAAATCTACTGCTTCTGTGCATGCACATCTTGAGTCACTTGAAAAGAAAGGCTATATTAGAAGAGACCCAACTAAGCCTAGAGCAATAGAAATAATAGATGATGAGTTTGCTCTATCACGAAGAGAATGTGCGCAAGTACCTATTGTAGGACGCGTTGCTGCAGGCGAGCCAATTTTGGCGGAGCAAAATATCCAAGACTACTTCCCTATTCCAACAGATATGCTACCTAATGCCAAAGTATTTATGTTGGTTGTACGTGGAGATAGTATGATAAATGCAGGAATATTTGATGGCGACAAAGTTTTAGTAAAACAAACTAATACTGCTTCAAATGGTGATATGGTTGTTGCAATGATAGAAGATGGTGCAACAGTGAAAACTTTTTATAAAGAAAATGGTTATATAAGATTACAACCAGAAAATCCAGATTATGAACCGATTATTGTTCAAGATTGTACTGTTTTAGGCGAAGTAATTGGCGTATTTAGACTTTTCTAAAGATAATTGTATAAATATTAGATAAATAAAAATACCGGAGAAATTCCGGTATTTTTTAGTATATCAAAAGATTATAAATCGGAGATTTCGGTTAAATTACCATCCATCCAAATCCGTTCTAAATCATAAAACAAACGGTCTTCTTGATTGAAAATATGAATGATAACATCTTGGTAATCAAGTAAAATCCATTTTGCATTAGCGTATCCTTCACTACTTTTTGCTAGAATACCTTCTTTACCAAGTTTTTCTTCAACGTTATCAGCTAAAGCTTTTACTTGTCGATCATTAGAACCACCAGCTATTATAAAATAATCAGCTAAAACAGAAATTTTGCTAATATCAATAATTTTTATATCAATAGCTTTCTTCTCGTCTAAAGCAAGAAAAGCTTTTTTTGCAATATCATTAGGTGAAAAAGAATCAGCCATAATTAATTCCCTTCAATTTTATTTTTATAAAAATTATGAGTTGCAATAGTTGCAGGATCAATTTCTTTACCCGACTTATTCAAGTAATCAATAGAATAACCTGAAATTTCATAAACTGCTCTATCTAAATCTTCAAAGGCCAAAGATTGAATAGATTCAATATGTGGAATAATGTCATCACGATTAGGTTCAATAAAATCAGCCACATAAATAATTTTTTGAAGTAATGACATATTTGGCGCGCCAGTTGTATGTGTGCGAATAGCATCAAGAATATCTCTGTCAAAAACACCAAATTTATTCGAAGCAATCTCAGCGCCAAGTTTAGCGTGAACTAAAGAAGGATTTTTAAGTTCAAAATCATTCAAATAAACGCCAAATTCGTTGCATAAAGCGTATTTGTCCTCGTTAGGAATACATTTAGCGCAGTCGTGTAATAGTCCGGCAATTTGTGCTCTGTCAGGGCTATCAAAACGATAACGCATAGCTAATGCAGCAGCAGTTAACGCAACACCGATAGTATGACAATATCTGTCATGTTCTAAATCATTACGCAAAGATTCACAAATAAAATCGAAATACTCAAGCTTCATTAATAGCCTCGAAAGAATTATTTATATAAATTATTCTTTCCAATATAATCAACAACGCTATCAGGAACAAGATACTTGATAGAAGCACCAGCCTTAACTCTAGCTCTAATGTTAGTAGATGAAATGTCAATATTAAGCATATTAAGTCTCTCAAACTTAGAGCCAGGGAAAGTATCTTGAAGATCATAAATTTTAGATTGAACATCTTCGCCAACAGCACTTCTAGAAGCAATCAAGATAGTAGCAAGTTCTAAAACCTTAGCAGGATTCTTCCAATTTTCAATTTGATATAAAGTATCAGAACCAACGATAAGGAAAAGCTCATCGTTAGGATAAATATCTTTAAGTTCAATTAAAGTATCAACAGTATAAGTCTCGCCTTCTCTTTTGAGTTCAATATCTGAAAAGAAAAAGTTGTCATTACAAGTAATAGCAAGATTAACCATATCAGCTCTGTAATCACTACATGAAACGCTATCAAGGTCCTTAAAATAAGGTTTACCAGCAGGCATAAAAATAACCTTATCAAGATTAAATTTATCTCTAGCACTTTCAGCTAAAATTAAATGACCAAGATGAATAGGATCAAAAGTTCCACCTAAAATACCAATTTTCATAATAACCTCCAAAATTATTTTTTATGCTTACTTTTATTATACCTATAAAGAGTAATTTTTCTACCCATAACCTGCACAATTTGTGAATTTGTGCGTTCAGAAAGTTTAACCGCAATTTCTCTAACATCTTCAAAACAGTTTTTCAAAACGCCAATTTTAATAAGTTCTCTGGCTTCTAATGCTTCATCAGTAGCATGGGCAACTTCAGGAGAAACCCCTTCTTTACCAACGTTAATTATAGGTTCTAAATGGTGTGCTAAGCTTCTTAAAGCTGCACGTTCTTTACTATTCATAATTAATCCTCATAGTAGTCAAATTCATGACCATAAATTTTAACAGTATCACCTTCAGAAAGGCCGAGTTTTTTCATTTCGTCAATAATACCCTGTTCTTTCATGAAGTTTTGGAAAAACATAAATCCCTTTTCAGATTCAAGATTAGTATAGCCAAGCATCCTTTCAATTCTAGGACCTTCAGCACAATAAGTAGAATCGTCAAGTTTATAAATATTTAAAGGCTCCTCAGTTTCATCATATTGACCATAAACATCAAATTCACTATCAAAAACACCAACCTTATCAGTAACATTTAAGAGTTCTTGAACATAGTATAAAAGTTCATCAGCACCTTTTGAGGTGGCAGCAGAAATAGGAAAAACTTTAATGTTAGGATTAATATTAGAAAGCCTATCTAAAACATCATTAAGCTCATTCTCATCATAAATCAAATCGATTTTATTAGCAGCAATAACCTGTTTTTTATTAGATAAAATATCTGAATATTTTGAAAGTTCATTATTAATAGCCAAAACATCATCAATAGGATTGCGACCTTCAATACCACTAGCATCAACAATATGAATAAGCACCCGGCAACGTTCAATATGTTTAAGAAACTCATGACCTAAACCAACGCCATCAGAAGCACCTTCGATAAGTCCAGGAATATCAGCCATAACAAAACCGTTATCACCAATATCAACAACGCCAAGATTAGGATCAAGCGTAGTAAAGTGATAATTAGCAATCTTAGGTTTAGCATTAGTTACTAAAGCAAGAAAAGTAGATTTACCAACATTAGGGAAACCGACCAATCCAACATCAGCGATACATTTAAGTTCAAGAATAATATCAAGTTCTTTGGCCTTGCCGCCAGGTTGAGCATATTTAGGAGCTTGCATAACAGAAGTAGCATAGTTCATATTACCCTTGCCACCGCGGCCGCCTTTCAAAATTACAAAAGGCTCCAAAGAAGAACCCATATCATGGATAATTAAATTAGAATTAGCTTCACGAATAATAGTACCCTCGGGAACTTTAAGAACGATATCAGCACCATTAGCACCATGGCATCTTTTAGGGCCGCCTTCTTGTCCATGTTCCGCCGTAAATTTATGTTTATGACGATAGTCAATTAGAGTATTAATATTTTTATCAACAACAAAAACAACGTTGCCGCCGTTGCCACCGTCGCCACCATCAGGACCTCCATCAGGAACATACTTCTCTCTTCTAAAAGAAACATGACCATCACCGCCCTTGCCAGATTTAATTGAAATTTTCGCAAAATCAGCAAACATAATAAAAAATTTAGGGCCTCAAACCCAAGTTTGAAGCCCTTTAAGTCAACGCTTTATTTTTCAACAGGCAAAACAGAAACTTGTTTTTTATCTCTGCCTAATCTGTGGAAATGAACTTTACCATCAGCAAGTGCAAATAAAGTATCATCTTTGCCGCGGCCAACGTTTTCACCTGGATGAATCTTAGTACCTCTTTGTTTGTATAAGATATTACCAGCTTTAACAAACTGACCATCAGCTCTTTTAGCGCCTAAACGTTTGGACTCAGAATCTCTACCGTTACGAGTAGAACCCACACCTTTTTTATGTGCCATATGTCTTCACTCCTTTTCTAAAAAATCAATACTTAAGCCTCAGCTTTATCAGCAGCATCTGCATCTTCTTGCTTAGTTGAACCGAAAACAACCTTGTTGATTTCTAATTCAGTAAAAAGCTGACGATGGCCTTGTTTCTTATGGTAACCAGATTTAGGTTTATACTTGTAAACGATTACCTTTTTAGATTTGCCCTGATTTTTAACAGTAGCTTCAACTTTAGCACCTGCAACATAAGGATTACCAATAGTAACCTTTTTGTCGCTAACTAAAAGTACCTGGTCAAAAGTAACTTTTGCACCAACTTCAAGGTCAAGTTTTTCAACCTTGATTACATCGCCATTGGCAACTTTGTATTGTTTGCCGCCGGTAACAAAAATTGCGTACATAAGGATGTACCTCCTAAATAAATACTCGCCAACTACGGTGCCAAACGGACTTAAACCTCATTGAGCGGTCAACCATAAAAATTTAGCATAAAAAAAAGGAAATGTCAACGACATTTCCCATAAATCAATATTAATTAGTCTAGCTAAAACAAAGGATAAATTGTGTTGTTAAACCAAGTATAACCAAGGTCAATGTCAGGAAGAACACCAAGGTTAACAAGTAAACCACAAAGGAACCATAAAAGAATAAGAATTAAAATTACATTTATGATAATACAGAAAACAAACAAACCTTTGTTACGATGTTTTCCATCATTAGACTCCTCATTGTAATCATCATATTGATTGTCATCATCAAAAGCATTATAAACATCTGCTCTACTTCTAACACGTTTAGATTTTTTAGGAGCCTCATAATCATCATAGTCATTATAACTATCTTCATCATAATTATCATATGAATCATAAACAGGCTCTGAGTAACGTTGTTGTCTTTTAGCAGTTGTTCTAGAAGGACGAGCGCTATAAGCGTCATCATAATCATCATAATCATAGTTGCTAGCATTTCTATTAGAAACAGGCATAGCATCATAAGAATTATTTTCAATATTCTTTGGAGAAAGATAAGTTTTGTTAGCAGGAGATTCAGACTCTGCATAAGCTTCAGTAGAATTATCAGAAGACTTAAGTGCAGTTGCAGCATTATATGCTTCATCATAAGCAATCTTTAAAGCTGCCGTACGTAAATTAGCAGGTTCATCTCCGTGTTTAATGTTATTAAATAATACTGAAAATGTTTTTTTAGTCGCAAATAAAGCACTGTCATGATCACCAGTAATAGACTTAGCAAAATTATAAACATCCTTAGCGTATTTCTGGTATACAGCCTTGACAGCAGCTTTGTTTCCGTTCCTTATTTCTTGAATAATATCGTTCATTTATACACCTCAAAAAATAGAAAAAAACAAAATAAATCAAACTCGTTTGAACATAATATCAAAAAACAAAATTAATTTCAACTAAAAATTTAAAGATTTTGTAAAAAATTTTTAACAACTATTTGATGCAAAGGAAGACGTCCCTTTTTGCGTGTAATCTCTACAAGATTAAGTTTGGTCATATCAACCAAAGAAGTTTTTATCGGATCTTCAAGCAAAAATTCTTCTAGAGATTTGATTAATTGAGTTTGATAATCTTTGTTTTTCATATTAATAAAGTCAATAATAATTATCCCAGTAAGATTTCTTAAGCGAATTTGGTGAGCAATTTCCTTAGCAGCCTCAAGATTAATTTTAAGAAATTCTTTTTGAGAATCTTTTTGAGAAACATATTTACCCGAGTTAACATCAATCGAAGTTAAAGCCTCGGTAGGTTCAATAACAATATAGCCACCAGACTTAAGCCATACTCTGTTGCAAAGAGCATCAGAAATATTTTTTCTTACATTATATAAGGTTTGTAACGAAGTAACTGAATTGTCATAAAACTTAAGTTTATTTAAATCAGCAAATTGATAAGCTTCAAGATAAGAACGAATCTCATCATAAATAAGTTTATTGTCAGTGATAATTTGCCCTACCTCGTTATGATAGCCATCACGAATAGAAGAAATATAAGATTTAGGAGCTTTGTAAAGAAGCGAAAGATTTTTATTTTGGAAAGCAAGATCTTTAATAACAAGCCAAAGCTTAACAAACAATTCAATCTCTTCAAAAATATCATCAACCTCAGCATGATAAGCATTAGTTCTAATAATAAAACCAAAATCAAAGTAATTCAATTTGCTATAACGATTAGAAATAGCCTCGATTAATTCAGGCCATTTAAGTTTATTAGAAAAATGCACGCCAGGCTGTTTAAGCGAAAAGACAACATACTTACCAACAAAATTAATGTTAGTTGTAAGAACAGGGTCTTTTTGTCCACTAGCCTCTTTAATAACCTGAACTAAAACCAAATCTCCCTGACGTAAAGGTCCAGGAGCTCTATCAGGATTAATAAAAATAGGATTATCAAAAGTATCTAAAGAATAATAACCAGTAAGGCCATTTTGAAATTCAATAAAAGCAGCATTAATATTTTTGACGATATTAGAAACACGACCGACGTAAACATTGCCAAGAATACTCTCTTCGTTTCCGTCAACATTAATTTGCATGATATCATTATTGTTATCATACAAAAGAGAAAAAATATAATTATCAATTTTAGTAATAACTAATTTACCTTGTTTTTTCATAAATCAAACCGTTTGAAAATCCTCAAGAGAAACAAAATTATCTGAAAACAAATCCACCCTTGTAATAATGAAATTAAATTTATTATAAGAAACATTAGCTAAATCACAAAGAGCGTTCAGAAGTAAATCAGCTTTCAAATTATTATCAGAGGCAGCAGATACAAGAAAAACTAAATCTTCATTATCAAAATAAAGTTCATGTATCGCTGGCCTTATATCAACGTCTTTTATTCCACTCTTAGAAGATTTAGAAACAATAAAAGACTCTTTATTAAGTAATAAATCTAAAGTAGAAGAATCAAAATTAAAAGAACCAGAAACGCGATATTTAGCAAATTTAAGAGCAGCCATAGCATTAAAATTGCCAACAACTTCCTTAACACTTAAAATCTCAAAACCATCACCACAAAACAAATTAAGATTATTAAAAATTAAAACGAGGTCCTGGCCATCTTTGATCTCAGCATCAAGATATTCGCCATTACTTAAAATGCCTACACCAAGAGGTTGAGCAAAACTAAGTTTTTGGTGAGGATTAAAACCTTCAGAATATTCCATTAAAACATCAGCACGATTAAAAAGTCTTTGGAAAAATCTTAAAATATCAAGATGCCCAAGGTACCTTGCAGCATTTTTTTTAGCAAAACGAATTCTAATTCTCAAAGCAGATACCTCCTTTGAAACAATTAGCACCGCAACCAGCGCAAAGCTCTTTACAATTAGGAGTAACTTTTTCTTCAAGGGCGTTTTTCCATTCTCGAATAAGGAATTCTTTAGTGACGCCAACATCAATAAAATCCCAAGGAAAAACTTCGTCAAGATTTCTACTTCTATAAACATAAAAATCTAAACCAAATTCCGCTCTATTAATTGCATCAAGCCAAATGTCATAATTAAAGAAATCTGTCCATGAATCAAACATAGCGCCATTTTTATAAGCATCAAGAATAATAGAACCAACTTTTCTATCACCTCTGGCAAGAAGTCCTTCAATAACAGAAGTCTTAGCATCGTGCCAATTATATCTAATACTCTTTTTATTAAGTTGTTCATGTATCGAATCATTTAAAAAATGAGCCTTATCCAAATAAGTTTCAGGCGAATACATAGGAGCCCACTCAAAAGGAGTAAAAGGTTTAGGAATAAAGAATGAAGTACTAACAGTAATTTGAACCTTACCAATACGCTCTTTTTTAGGAACAGTTTCATAATAAGTTTCAGCAATTAACTCGGCTAAATTAGAAATACCTAAAATATCATCATTGGTTTCGGTAGGAAGACCAAGCATAAAATACAATTTAACCTTATTCCATCCACCTTTGAAAGCTAAAGAAGAACCATTAATAATATCCTCTTCACAAATACCCTTGTTGATAACATCTCTAAGCCTTTGACTACCTGCTTCAGGAGCAAAAGTTAAAGAACTCTTTCTTACATCTTGAACTTTATTCATAACATCCAAAGAAAACTCATCAATACGAAGAGAAGGCAAAGAAATATTAACCTTTTTATCCTTAAATTCAGATAAAAGAAAATCTAAAAGTTCTTTTAAATCAGGATAATCACTCGTGCTAAGAGAAGATAAAGAAAGCTCTTCAAAACCAGTGTTTTTTATGAGTTCAACAGCTTTGTTTTTAAGAAAATCTAACGACCTAGTACGAAGCGGTTTATATACTTGACCCGCCTGACAAAATCTACAACCACGAATACAACCACGTTGAACTTCTAAAACAGCTCTATCTTGAGTTGCTTGAACATAAGGTACAACAGGAGCATCAGGATAAAAAGTATTGCTTAAATCGCAAACAACTTGTTTTATTATTTTAGTTGGAACACCACTTTCAATAGGTTCAAAAGAATTAATCGTACCATCATCATTGTAAGAAATAGAATATAAAGAAGGAACGTAAATCCCAGGAATGTTGGCAGCAGCTCTTAAAAAAGCTTCTCTACTTTCTCTGCGAGCCTTAAAATCCTTATAAAGATTTAGTAAATCATAATAAACACATTCACCTTCACCAATATAAAATAAATCAAAAAAGTCAGCTAAAGGTTCAGGATTATAAGTACATGGACCGCCGCCAATAACTATAGGGTCGCACTCATCTCTATCTAAAGCTAGTAAAGGAATATCAGACAAATCAAGAATTTGTAAAACATTCGTATAAGCCATTTCATATTGAAGAGTGATGCCAAGAAAATCAAAATCTTTTACAGGGTCTTGTGACTCCAATGCAAATAAAGGAATACACTTCTTTTTTAAGATAGTATGCAAATCATTCCAAGGTGAAAAAACTCTTTCACACCAAATATCATCTCGTTCATTAAGCATAGAGTAAATAATTTGTAGACCAAGATGACTCATGCCAATTTCATAAACATCTGGAAAACACATAGCAAAACGAACATCTATATTCTCAAGGTCTTTATAGACAGAGTTAATTTCACCGCCAGTATATCTAGCAGGCTTTTCAATATTCATTAAAATTTCATTCGATAAAGCAAGTTTACGCATACTAATCTCTTTCATTAATATCTTTGTTAATGCCCTCTAAATAATGAAGAGGAACACCAAGTTTTTCAAAAATAAAAAAGTTTTCATCAAGTTCATTTATATTTACACTTTTCTTGCCACCATCATTAGCGCGTAAGAAAAATTTTTTTAATTCGTAAAATCTCATATAATAAAATTTATCAGATTTAGAAAAATAAATAATTAAAAAAGAAATACCACCCTGATTTTCAAAATCTTCCATAAACTTAAATTGATGCTCATGTAAATTAGAAAATGAAAATGAATCACTCGAACATTCCTTTGCATCAAAACAAACAGGAAAAGATTGGACAACACCAATATAATCAACAGTACTTTTTTGTTCAAAATATCCAAGAGTTATATGCCGTTTATCATCAATCTCTACAGGTTTAATAGGAGTCGGAATTTTTTGAACAAGAGCAAGTCCAAGTTCACGATACTTTTCGTTAGATTGGTTTATTAAATTTTCAAGACTAGAACCTCTTAGTCCTCTACTATCCCAGGTTGCCATAAATTTTCACCTTTTAATAAATCAATAAAATAATCAGGAAGCTGAGCATTAACTGAAAGCCCGTTAAGATAAACAAGATCATCTTCCATAGAAACAAATTTTACATTTCTTGCATGTAAAAGTTGAGCTTTAATATTATATTTTTTCTTAAAAACATGATTAGTAAAAATATCACCATATTTATTATCACCAATTAAATAATGCCCAATAGAAGCAAGGTGAGCCCTAATTTGATGACTTTTACCAGTAATAAGATTAACCTCAAGTAAAGTCAAACTACCATTGTTAATTAAAGGTTTATAAGTAGTAATAATTTTTTTGCCCTGACCATTAAGATTGTTTTCAAAAACAGAAACAGTATTAGATTGTTTGTTTTTGAATAGATAACCTTTAATAGTTTGTGTTTCTTCTAAAACGCCATTAACGACGCATAAATAATTTTTTGTTAAAAAACGATTTTTAATAGCCTCATTAAGAAGTCGAGTCGTTTTAAGATTTTTACCAGCAAGAATAATACCAGTAGTATTTCTATCAAGTCTGTTAGAAACGCCAGACTTAAAATCAAACAGCGAATCATCAGAAGGCCTGCCAAGCGATAAATACTCAAAAAGCATCTCATTCAAAGAATAATCAGAAAACTTAGATTTTTGAGAAAGAATACCGAAAGGTTTATTAAGTATAATAATATTGTCATCTTCATAGCAAATAATTCTAGGAACAATATTTACTCTGCTATAATCAGCATTATCAATAGTAACCGCATTATTTTGCTTGAAATTTTCAATCGTTTCTTCTGCTAAAAAAAGTTTAACAACATCACCATCTTGTAAAATTTCATTACCGACAGCTTTTTTGTTATTTAAGGTGATATTTTTTTTACGAAGCATTTTATAAACAAAGTTTTTAGAAGCAAAATTAAGATACTTGAATAAAAACTTATCAAATCTACCACCAGCATATTCATTTGAAACGATAATCTCTCTCAAGTAAAACTCCTAAAGTGAATTAAACCAATTGCTAATTTGCTTTTTTGAAAAATCAATAGATTCAGAATTATCAATAACAAAATCACAATTATTTTTATATTGATCATCAGAAAGTTGGTTTTCCATAATATTTTCACATCTTTCTAATGAATAACCTCTACTCTCAATTAAACGATTTATTCTAATATCTTTTCTAGCATAAACAAACCAAAGATAATCAAGTAAATCTTTATAACCAGCCTCAATCAAAATAGCAGATTCAAGAATAATTAAGGCGTTATTATCTATAGAATAAATATCATCAAAAATTTTAAGAATCTCAACTCTAACTAGCGGATGAATAATAGAATTTAATAATTTAAGTTTATCAGGATTTTTAAAAACGATTTTAGACAATTGTATTCTGTCGATACATGTTACGCCATCAATATCACGAAGTATATCATTACCAAAAGCATCGCAAACAGCATTAAAAGCACTTTTAGAGGGTTTCATAAGTTCGCGTGCAACTTCATCTGCTAAAATAATATGAGCGTTATAATCGGATTTTAAGATGTCTAAAATGGTACTTTTTCCAGAACCAACACCACCAGTTACTCCAATAATCATTAATGTGCCTCAAACCAATCTTTTCCAACTTCAACTTCAACTTCTAAAGGAACTTGTGTTTTAGCTGCACTCTTCATTTCGGAATATAAAATCTCTTTTACAATTTTTTCTTCTTCAATTGGAGCCTCAACTAATAACTCGTCATGAACTTGCAAAACAATACGAGCTTTAAGATTGTTTTTTAATAATGCTCTTTCAACATTAATCATAGCAATTTTCATAATATCAGCAGCACTACCTTGGATAGGTGCATTTTTAGCTGCTCTTTCGCCAAAAGAACGCTGAATAAAATTACTAGAAGTAATTTCAGGAATAGGTCTTCTTCTATCAAAAAGTGTCGTAGTAAATCCATTCATTTTTGCAAAAGCAACAGTGCTATCAAGATATTTTTTAACATCAGGATATGTCTGAAAATACTGATTAATATATTCGTTAGCTTGATTTTTTGAAATACTCAAATCTTGACTAAGTCCAAAAGAACTTATACCGTAAACAATACCAAAGTTAACAGCCTTGGCATTTCTTCTTTGCTCTTTAGTAACCTCATCAATAGGAGTATTAAAAACTTTAGAAGCAGTAATTTTATGAATATCAGCATCACTTTTATAAGCTTCGATTAAGTTTTTATCACCTGAAAGTTCCGCTAAAAGTCTAAGCTCAATTTGAGAATAGTCAGCATCCAAAAGAACAAAGCCTTCTTTAGCTACAAAAGCCTTTCGAATTTCTTGCCCTAATTCAGAACGAATAGGAATATTTTGAAGATTAGGATCTGAAGAACTAATACGGCCAGTTGCAGTAACAGTTTGGTTAAAAGTTCCGTGAATCCTACCATCCTCAGAAATATAAGCAGGTAATCCATCAGCATAAGTAGATTTAAGTTTTGACACCTGTCTATATTTTAAAATCTTATTTACAAAAGGAAATTCATCAGCAAGCTTTTCTAAAACATCAGCAGAAGTTGAATATCCCGTCTTAGTTTTCTTACCATGAGGAAGTTTTAAATTTTCAAATAAAATAACACCTAATTGTTTAGGAGAATTAATATTGAATTCTTCGCCAGCCTCAATATATATTTCTTTTTCTAAAGATTCTAAAGTATCTTTAAGCTGTAAAGAAAAATCGTTCAAAGCTTTTTTATCAACTAAAATGCCAACTCTTTCCATGTTATAAAGTGAATATAAAAGAGGCATTTCCATTTTGGTAAAAAGTTTATACATATTAGATTTAATTAATTCATCTTTAAGCGCATTAAAACAATCAAGCGCTGATAAGCTAATAAGACTTGCAAGCTCATAAACATTGTTCGAATTCGTTTGTAGTGCCTGTGCAATATTAGATTTTCCAATAAGAATTTCTTTGGTAGGAACATTCCTTCCTAAATATTTTTCTGAAATATCATGAAACATATAAGAAGGAGCATTTGGATTTAAAAGATAAGCCATGATTTTTAAATCATAAATATTAGTAGAAATAAAATCACTGCAATCTACAGCATGAAGCATATCTTTTAAATCAAAAACATAAATTTCATTTTTTAAGTTAAGTAAGTTAATTACTAAAGAACGAAAACTACTCTTTTGTAAATCACAAAAAACTAATGAATTAAATTTTTTATCAATATAGTAAGAAACAGATAAAACACTTAAATTTTCGTCAAAGAAAAGGCCAAAACTAAAACCGATATCTTTGGCTAAATCAATAAAACTATTTAATTCATCAAGAGAATATTTTAATGAATAATTAAATTCAAAATTTTCAATATTATTTATTTCAAATCTCTTTAAAAAAGAGTTGAATTTTAATCGATTAAAAATTTCATAAGAATCATTATTGTAAAAAACACTTTCGTTTTCTAAAAACGAATCTTTGAAATCAAAAGGAACGGGTGCATCTTTAATAATTGTCGCAAGTTTAAGACTAAGTCTACCCTGTTCAATAAACTCACCTAAATTAGTTCTTGCTTTGTTTGGGGTAATCTCATCTATATGAGCATAAGCATTTTCTAAAGATTTATATTGAGAAATAATATTAACTGCAGTTTTTTCGCCAATTCCAGGAATACCAGGAATATTATCAGATGCATCGCCCTGTAGAGCCTTAACCTCAATAAATTCACTAGGGGTAACGCCATATTTTTCTAAAACATCACAAGCAAAATAATTTTCAATTTCAGTACCACCAGATTTAGTTTTAGGAATAGAAATAAGAATTTTATCAGAAGCGAGTTGTAAAAGATCTCTATCGCCAGATAAAATAACAACATCAAAACCTTCTTTGCTAGCAAGACATGAATAAGTTCCTAAAATATCATCAGCTTCAAATCCACTAACTTCAGCAGTTTTGATATTCATAGCATGTAAAACATCTTTTAATACAGGAACCTGCTCTAAAAGTTCAGGAGGCATTCCCTTTCTAGTGCCTTTATAAGCATCATACATCTTATGCCTAAAGGTTTTATCTTTAAGGTCAAAAGCAACAATCACATGTGTTGGACAATGCTTTGCATAAGCATTAAAAAAGATATTAAGAAAACCATATATTGCATTAGTATGAAGTCCCTCTGCATTAGTTTTCAGAGGGACTCCATAAAAAGCTCTGTTAATTATACTATGTCCATCAATTAATAATAATTTATTGCTTGAACCCATACTAAATTATTGTACTAATAAGAATGATGCCAGGAAATTGCCAACTTCTTTAATTAAGCTAGTTGTAAATGTTAAGTATTTTTCCAAAACAGGTAAAAAACCTTCAAATGTGATATTTCCTGTATAAACAGCGGCAACAAAAATACCAACAAGAATAATATTGAATATTAAAGCAAAAATAGATAAAGTTTTACCTGCTATAGCAGCACCATATCTATAATGTCTTGTTGCAGCACCACCAAAGATAATACCAAAGATAGATAATACAAAAACTACAACATTAACGCCTGGAATCCAGAAGAATAAAAGTGAAATTAAACCAAAACCAAGTGAAAGTCCAGCAGTACATTTTCCTTTTCCTTCAGGTGGTACAGGTCTAAAATATTTTTCATCTTTTTTACTGATATTATTATTTTTAGGATCAGCTTCTTTTTCTGCAACCACAACAGCAACTTCCTCTTTAGGCTGTTCTACAACTGGCTCAGCAGCAACTTCTTCTATAGGCTGTTCTACAACTGGCTCAGCAACAACTTCCTCTTTAGGCTGTTCTACAACTAGCTCAGTAACAACTTCCTCTTTAGGCTGTTCTACAACTGGCTCGGCAACAACTTCCTCTATAGGTTGTTCTACAACTGGCTCGGCAACAACTTCCTCTATAGGTTGTTCTACAACTGGCTCGGCAACTATAACAGGAATAACTGCTCCGCAGTTTGGACAAAATTCATACTCGTCTTTGCATGTTTCGCCACAATTTCCACAGTACTTCATTTAATATACCTCCGTAGTATGATAAAAATATATTTTTACTAGTGTAGTATAACACATATTGGCGTATAAGTAAAAAAACAATATCTAATTTTAATAATAAAAATTAATTATACTTGATATTTTTAATGAATTTTTATAAGATATAAAAGCTTGCAGGTGTGGCGGAATGGCAGACGCACCAGACTCAAAATCTGGCGAGGGCAACCTTGTGTGGGTTCAAGTCCCACCACCTGCATAAAAGGAAGCAGACTATGAGGTAGTCTGCTTTCTTTTATCCCAAGTGGGACTTGAACAAGGAAGATTCAAGCACGAAAGTGCGAAGAATCTGACGCGGCCTGAAAGGCACGAAGTGCCGGCGGAAGTCCCACCACCTGCATAAAAGGAAAAAGAGTGTCAGCGACACTCTTTTTTCTTTTATTATAAAAAATAACTTAAACTTCTTACTCTATATTTGAACAAAATTCTTTTATTCTACTCATACCCTTGTCTATTTGAGCTACACTAATTGCATAAGAAAGTCTAAAGTGATCATCAAAACCAAAATCATCACAAGGAATAATTGCAACTTGATAATCTTCTAATAAATATTTAGCAAAATCTTTAGCATTATTAATTACATGACCAAAATATTTTTTACCAATAAGTTCTGACATATCAACAAAAAGATAAAAGGCACCTTGAGGTTCCAATGCACTGAGATTATCAATTTCCCTAAGTTTTGAAAAAATATATTTACGCCTTTCATCGAAAGCGGCATTCATTTCCCTCACACAAGTTTGGTCACCACTGATTGCACTAAAAGCAGCCATCTGCGCAATAGAATTAGGATTAGATGTTTGGTGTGATTGAACATTTCCCATAATTTTCGCAATCTCTAAAGGTGCACCTGCATAACCTATTCTCCATCCAGTCATAGCATAACTTTTTGCAAGACCATTAACAGTAATTGTTCTTTTATAAATTTCATCATTCAAAGAAGCAATACTAACCGCTTCTTCTTTTCCGTAACAAAGATTTTCGTAAATTTCATCAGAAATAACATAAATATCATGAGAAACAGCAAACTTAGCAATTTCCTCAAGTTCATCTTTTTCATAAACCATACCAGTAGGATTGTTAGGTGAATTTAAGATGAAAGCTTTAGTCTTCGATGTAAAGGCTTTTTCTAACATATCAACGTTAATCTTATAAGAAGTTTCCTTAGACCCTTCAACAATAACTGGCACTCCACCAGCAAGTTTTACAATTTCAGGATAACTTAACCAATAAGGAGAAGGAATAATTACTTCGTCACCAGGGTTAATAATCGCAGTAAAAACATTAGTAAGAACATGTTTACCACCATTACAAATAACAATTTGCTCAGGCGAATAATTAATTTTATTATAATTCTTAAATTTCTTAGCAATTGCTTCTTTAAGTTCAACAATACCTGATGCAGGAGTATATTTAGTAAATCCATCATCAATAGCTCTTTTTGCAGCAGTACAAATATGCTCAGGAGTATTAAAATCAGGTTCGCCAGCTGCAAAACCTACAACATCCATTCCGTTCTTTTTCATTTCTTTAGCTTTTGCTGTAATTTCTAATGTGGAAGAAGATTTAACAGCTAATGCTTTAGTTGATAATTCTAGTGACATAACAATCACTCCTTATAAAATTTTGTTAATTATACACACTTATTAAATAGAAATACAAGTATATTTTAAAATAAAACAAGACGCAAAATAGCGTCTTGTTTATTGATTTTTAATGATATTTTGATAAAGACTATTTAGCAATATCTGTAACTCTAGATTCGCGGATAATATTTACTTTAATTTGTCCAGGATATTCTAGTTCATCTTCGATACGTTTAACAATATCTCTACCCATAATTACCATCTGAGCATCGTTAACCTTTTCAGGTACAACCATAACTCTAATTTCTCTACCTGCCTGAATAGCAAAAGATTTATCAACACCATTTTGTTCATTGCAAATATCTTCAAGTTGTTGAAGTCTATTTGTATAAGTATCAAGTGATTCACGTCTTGCACCTGGTCTAGCAGCACTGATAGCGTCTGCAGCAGCAACTATGCAAGCAATAAGTGATTCTGGCTCAACATCGCCATGATGAGATGCGACAGAATTGATAATAATTTGTGATTCTTTATATTTTTTACAAAGATCAACACCAATTTGAATATGAGAGCCTTCAATTTCATGGTCAATTGCCTTACCAATATCATGAAGAAGACCAGCTCTTTTAGCAATTCTTACATCGCATCCAATCTCACTTGCCAATAATCCTGAAAGAATAGCAACCTCTATAGAGTGCTTGAGTGCATTCTGTCCATAGCTAGTTCTGTATTTCATCTTTCCAAGAAGTTTAACAAGTTCAGGGTGAATACCATGCACACCAACCTCAAGTACAGCATTCTCGCCAGCTTCCTTGATGATTTTGTCAACTTCTTTTTGAGCTTTTTCTACAGTTTCTTCGATTCTTGCCGGATGAATTCTACCATCGACGATAAGTTTTTCTAGAGCAATTCTAGCTACTTCACGTCTTACAGGGTCAAATCCTGATAAAATAACAGCTTCAGGAGTATCATCAATAATAAGATCAACACCCGTGATAGTTTCTAAAGCACGGATATTTCTTCCTTCACGACCAATGATACGCCCCTTCATTTCATCGTTCGGCAACTGCACAACTGAAATAGTAGATTCTGAAACATGGTCTGCAGCGCTACGCTGAATAGCAGAAACAATGTATTCCTTTGCCTTTTTATCAGCGTCTTCTCTAGCCCTAACTTCAGATTCTTTAATCATTTTAGCAGCATCGAGTTCTACTTCTTCTTTAAGACTATCAAGTAAAATTTCTTTTGCTTGTTCGGAGGTATAACCAGAAATTCTTTCTAGTTCTTTTTTTCGTTGTTCAGTAACAACTTTTAGTTCTTCTTTTTGCTTTTCCAAATCAGCAGTTTTATCATTTAAGGATTGTTGCAATCTATCTAATTGCTCATTCTTTTTATCAACTGCTTCTTCTTTTTGAAGAACTCTCTTCTCGTATTTTTGCAATTCGTTTCTTCGCTCTTTTGATTCTTTTTCTAAATCGTTTTTAACACGAATAGATTCCTCTTTAACCTCAATAAGAGCTTCTTTTTTCTTGGTTTCAGCAGCTTTAAGAGCATCATCAATAATGCTTCTTGCCTTCTCTTCAGCACTACCAATTTTATTTTTAAAATCATCAGTAGTTTTCTTTTCAGAGAATTTCCAAGCAAGTGCTGCACCAACAACGAAACAAACTACAGCAATAAGGATCGTTAACCAAGTTTGAACCATACGAGGAGCACCTCCTTATTTAATTTTCATTGTACAATACAACAGATGTATTTTAATATTTTTAACAAAGATTGTCAACAAACGACCTCAATATATTGTATAAAATAGTCAAAAAAAGCCCTATATATGCAATAAAATAAGACCCTTTGGGTATGCAAAGGGTCTTAAAAGTTTATATTTATTTATAGGGACACACTAGTCAATTTGAGTAAATTGAGTTTTACAAATGAGTTTTAATGAGATAGGATTTTTTGCTGAGTTACTCATTAATGCAGTATCTTTTGCATCGTTTTCTTTAGATGTTGAAAACGGCCAACTCCATTCTATAGATATAGGCGAGTAATCTTCATATAGATAATTAGCATTAAAAATTTCGTGACATACTACTACCTCTTCTAGAGCTGCAAGTAAATCTTCCTTGCTACTATAATCTAAACCATTTAATGTAAATTCTTCTTTTGAATTATTATCAAGAGCATGTGTTAGCTTAAAATTAATTGGACAATAGAAATTTCCGCTTCCGTCTTCCCAATCGCCGTTTAATTCAAGGTCTAGGCTATAAGTACCATCTAGTAAAATTTCATTAATTCCATTAAATTTTAAATTAATTTTATTACTAGTACCAGGAGCTAAAACTTTAGCGTCTGCTTTAACAGAATAAGTAGTTTTTTTAGCTAGTTCTTCAACATCAGAAATATACTTTTTATTGAAGAGATCGCTACCAGTTATCTCGATATTACAAGATGCTACATTAGCACTATCTTCATAAGTAGTTGCTGTGGTGAAATTTGCCATAGTACTTCCAATTACAGTAGTAGTTAAAATAGTAACTAAAGCTAATCCAGTTAGAATTTTGTAAGTTTTATTTTGTTTCATCTTTTTTCCTTTCTAAAAATTTTCTTTATATATAAACCGTCATACCCCAGATATATAACTATCTATTATTTAAATATCTGCGTTTAAAGTGCTTCTTAAATTTTGAAAACAAAATAATTAATGCATACGCCAAAATAACAACAACAAAAATTAATATTAAAGTTATAGGTTGCCTAATTATTTTAATAAACGAGCCAAGTTTTGGAATACGTCCAACATATTTTCCTAAAATAGAATTACTATCTAGCTTATATCCATCGCTAAAATTATTAGCATCACCTTTAGTAGAAAATTTTTTAATATTTTTTTCATAAAATATATTTTCGATACGATGAGTAACAATTATTTTTTTGCTAGAATTATTATCTTCAAAAGAAATTATATCCCCAACAACAATTTCACCAGGCTTTATTGGCTTAGAAAAAATCAAATCACCTTTTTCAAATAATGGATACATTGAATTAGATTCCACAATTAAAGGATAGACGCCAAAAATTTTACTATTAGAATTTTTATGAAATGTTTGGTGAATCCATAATGAAATATTAATAATTATTATTAAACATAAAAAAACGCATAAGATAATAGCTAAGACTTTTGCTGTGATTTTAGACAGCTTTTTTAAGAATTTTTCGTTCATAGAAACCTCCTAAAAGATTAAAAGATTGATATGCAAAGAAATGCAAACCAAAAAGGAAATATTAAATTATAAAAAACTTTTTTCGAAATCATGTTGAGATCCCAACGAAGAATTGTTGAAATATCAGATTTGTAATTTGAAATTATACACTTTTGAAAAATAAATGCAAGAAAAAAATAAAAAAATTTTTTATGAATAAATAATTAAACGGATTTTTTTATGTTTATTTCTGAAACTACTGCTCCACCAATAATTAAGATAGCACCAAAAATTGTGTACATATCGAAAGGCTCTAATAGAATAAAAACAGAACATAAAACTGCAATAAAAGGATCAATATAACTTAAAATTCCGCAAGTTTGCGCAGGTAAATTTATCATAGCTGCAAAATAAAGCATATAAGCTATGCCAGTATGAACAATACAAACAATTAATAAGAAAATTATTGAGCGAGTATCAAAAGTTAATTCGCTTACTTTTTGAGTTGAAAAAACATACGGAATCATAACTAATCCAGCAAAAAGCATCTGGCCTGTTGTTCTCTCATATGACCCAACATCCATTTTTTTATTTATTAAAATTACGAAAGCATAAAGAATTGCTGCACCTAAACCAAAAATCATACCTAAAGGTGTGAAATCATTTGAATTAAAATTGCCAATTAATCCTGAAATAAAAACCATACCAATTAATATAACAATAACGCAAAGAATTTTTTGCACAGATAATTTTTCTTTAATAACTATAGGGGAAAATAAAATTACTATTACAGGAGCAAAATAATAAAATAAAGTTGCAATAGCAACAGAAGTATATTTGTAAGCCTCGAATAAAAGAACCCAATTAAAACCTATTGCAACTCCAGTAATAATTATCAAAATATAATCTTTAAATTTATATTTGAAATTAACAGATTTTCTTTTAAAAAGACATACAATTAGCATAAATAAAAACGCAACTAATCCTCTACACATAGAAATAAAGCTACTAGGAAGATTGATGTATTTAACAAAAACACCAATACTTCCAAATATAGCCATAGAAAGTATAATTTCAATTTTAGATAAAGTAATTTTAGACATTAATTTAATTCATAAGGTGTAGCTTGATATACGTAATAATTAAGCCAATTTGTATATAACGTATTAGCGTGACCACGCCAAGTAAGCAAAGGCTTATTATTAGGATCGTTTTTAGGATAATAATTTTTAGGAATTTTAGGATTAAGCCCTTTTTTAACATCTCTTTTATATTCTGAATCTAAAGTATTTCTATCATACTCTGGATGTCCCATCACAAAGATTCTTTTTCCGTCTTTAGACATAGCTAAAAATACGCCAGCAGTTTTTGAGTCAGCTAAAATCGTTATATCTTTTATTTTAGCAATATCTTCAGCACGAACTTCAGTGTATCTAGAGTGTGGAGCTAAGAATACATCATCAAACCCTCTTACCAAAGGACATTTTCTATGATGAACTTCATGAGAATAAATACCTGTTAGTTTTTGTCTTAATTTATATTTTTTAAGTCCATAAAAATGATAAAGAGCTGCTTGTGCACCCCAACAAAGGAACAAAGAAGAAGTAACATTTTTGTCAGCCCAATCCATAATCTGCTCTAATTCTTCCCAATAATCAATTGCTTCATAACTTAGTAGTTCTAAAGGTGCGCCAGTAATAATTAAACCATCATATTTTTTATCTTTAATATCATTAAATTGACAATAAAATTGGTTTAAGTGAGATATTGCAGTGTTTTTAGATTTATGACCCGAAGGAATCATAAAAGTTAAATTAACTTGCAAAGGGGTATTTGAAAGAGACCTGATAATTTGAATTTCAGTATCTTCTTTTAATGGCATTAAATTAAGAAGTACAATCTCTAAAGGACGTATATCCTGAGAAATTGCCCTGGTCTCATCCATAATAAAAATATTCTCATTTTCAATTACTGACCTAGCTGGAAGATCATGTTGAACTTTAATTGGCATAAAGCACCTCTAATTCTTAAATTTTTCTATGTAATCTTGTTCTGTAATAATTGGTATACCAAGTTCTTTTGCACTCTTATTTTTTGAAGAATTACTTAATATATCATTATTAATTAAGTAACTAGTTTTTGAAGAAACGCTTCCCGAAACCTTACCACCAAAATTTTCTATTTCGGCCTTAAGAGCATCCCTGTTTTCGTATTTTTCTAACGATCCAGTAATTACAAAAATTAAACCCTTAAGTTTCTCATCCGATTCATGTACCGCCGGTATTTCAATTTTAACTTCATTTAATAATTCGTCAACTATTAAAGAATTATTTTTGTCATTAAAGTAATAAACAATAGCTTTTGCAAGAACATCGCCAATGCCATCAATTAAAATCAAATCATCAAACGAAGCATTTCTAATTTTATTAAAATCGTAATCAAAATATTTAGATATGACTTTAGCGTTTGCAGCCCCAATACCTAAAATACCTAAAGCATTAAGAACTCTAAAACATTGTGTATTACGTGAAGAATTAACCGAAGTTATTATATTTTCATAAGATTTTTCGCCAAATCCATTCATCGTTGTAATACGCTCTTTATACTGCTCTAATTTGTAAATATCAGCAAAATTATTTATAAATCCACATCCAATAAATTTTTCTAAAGTCTCTTCAGAAATTCCCTCAATATTCATTGCATTTCTACTTACAAAATCTACAAAAGATTTAATTTTTTTTGCTGGACAATTTAGATTAGGACAAATTAAAGTTTTTACATCGTTTTCATTTTTTATAACTGTAGGTCCACCACAAGCAGGACAAACTTTAGTTGGAACTAAAGTATTACTCTTAGTAAGATTATCTTTAATTTGTGGAATAATCATATTAGCTTTATAAACAGTGATTTTATCACCAATTCCAAGTTCTAAACCTTCAATAATACTAACATTATGAAGAGAAGCTCTGCTGACAGTTGTTCCCTCTAATTCGACACTTTCAAAAATTGCAACAGGATTAATTAGACCTGTCCTAGAAGGCGACCACTCTACATCTAAAAGAGTTGTCGTAGCAAGTTCATCTTTCCACTTAAACGCCATAGCATTTCTCGGAAACTTTGCTGTTCTTCCTAAACTTTTACCATATTCAATATCATCCATTAAAAGAACAAGTCCATCAGAAGGAATATCAAAAGACTCAATTTCTTTAGAATAATCTTTAATAGCATTTTCAACAGAACGAGCACTAACCTTTTTATAAGGAACAACATCAAACCCTAATTTTTTTAGCCATAAAAATTTATTTTCATTTGAATTATTAAAATCAATGTCTTGATTAGTACTTTCTAAAGAAAAAATAAAAACATTAACTTTCCTACTAGCAGTAATATTTGGATCTAATTGTCGAACGGAACCAGAGCAAAGATTCCTTGGATTTTTATATTTTGATTCAGCTTCGCTTATACTTTCGTTTATTATTTCAAAATCAGAATATTTTATAACGGCTTCACCGCGAACAACAAGTTTACCTTTATAAGGAATATTAAGAGGAATATTAATAAATGTTTTTGCGTTATTAGTAACGACTTCGCCAATCTCACCATTACCTCTTGTAACAGCTTTTTTAAGTGTACCCTCATTATAAGTTAATACAATTGTAAGACCGTCAAGTTTCCATGATAAAAGACCTATTTGCTCGCCCAAAAATTCTGCTAAAACTAAAGGATCTTTAGTTTTATCTAAAGAAAGCATAGGACTTTCGTGACGTTCTTTAATTAAACTTTCAGCTGCTTCAAATCCAACATTTTGTGTTGGAGAGTTAGAATAAATAAGTCCTGTTTCCTTTTCTAACAAAACAAGTTCATCGTAAAGCTCATCATATTCAGCATTAGACATTATTTCAATATCCTCAGCATAATAAGCTTTACTAGCATTATTTAATAATTCAATTAATTCCTTAATTCGCTCTGATTTATTCATACCTATATTATAATACAAAATAAATTAAAAAGTGGCCTTTATTTAAGACCACTTAATAATTTATTAATTTCAGATTCGGTGATATTTCTATAATGACCAACTGGCAAATTTCCTAGATTAATATTCATGATTCGCACACGTTTTAGGTTAAGCACATTAAATCCAACAACCTTACACATTCTTCTAATTTGCCTATTATAACCTTGAGTTAAAATTATTGAAAAAGTACATTTATCAATTTGCTTAACTTGGCATTTTCGTGTCTTAACTTTTTTTGTATCATCTTCTAGTAAAATTTCAACACCGTCACGCATCTTACTTAAAAAATCTTTTGTAATAGGTTTATCAACATCAACAATGTATTCTTTTTCGTGATAATTTGAAGACTTTAATATTTTATTAACTATTTCACCAGTGTTAGTAAGCAAGATTAAACCAGAAGAATTTTTATCTAATCTACCAATTGGATAAATTCTGGTCGGATATTTTATATAATTAATAATATTGTCAGGATTACTTAAATTTGAAGTGCATTCAATACCAACAGGTTTATTAAAAGCAATTAAAATAAAATCATCATTAGTTTCAACGATTTTCCCATTTACTTTTACCACTTGATTTTTTGAAACCTTTTGCCCTATCAAAGCTACTTTGTCATCAACGAAAACTTTTCCATTTTCAATAAGTCTATCGGCTTCGCGTCTAGAACAAAAACCAGCATCACTTAAAAATTTGTTAAGCCTAATAGGTTCATCAGTATTTTCTTTTATAATATTTTTTGAAATTTTATTCATTGTTTAATTATACATTAGATTATTATCTAATCAAATCTTTAACATCGCACATTAAAGAATTAGCTAATGCTAATACGACATCTACGCTAGCCTTTGAAATATCATTTCTCCTTTGCTCATATAGTTGAATCATTCTCAGAGAAACATTTGATTTTTCACTAAGCTGTTTTTGAGTAAATCCTCTTAGTTTTCTATAATAAGCCAATCTAGTTTCTTTACTAAAATAATTTTCATTGAAAATTCTATCGATTTTAATAATAAACAATGGAAGATCATTATTATTAAGTTCATAATACTTACTAATTTCACTTGGAGAAAGTCCGTTATCGCTCATTTCCTTAAAAGATACATTCTTGTTCCATTGAAAATATGCACAAATCCTACCCACCCAATATTCAACCGAATCAAAATTATTTTTGGCAATTGGAGTTATATATTCAGTTTCAACACCAATACTTTTTAAGACATGTAACGCAAGATCATCACCTGAGATACCTGATACAAATTTGGGATTACCAACTTCAAAATTTTTAGCAACATAAGAAGAAACAAAACACGAATAAAAAGTATCAATATCGTAGTTAAGACAGTTAACTGCGAAATCAAACATTTCACCCATAATATGCATACTATCCTCAATGTAATATTCGTTGTAAGCGAGCATCGTTATTTCTCCATCTGTCGATATAAATATCGTTTATATAAATATAATCAGAATCATCTTTCTCATTTAATTGAATTTGTAAATCTAAATCATTATTAATGATTATTTGATAATATTTATTATAGTCAACATTTTCAGCATACTTAAAACTTAAAGTGTTTATAGACCTCTCACTAACAAACACAAGTTGGTCACACAAGCTATTTGCATGCACAAGTTTATTGAACTTGTGCAAAGAAATTTCTCCTAATAAAAACCTACGAATTACAGCAAAATAAGAGTTATCAGCTCTAATACCTTTAATAACATCAATTTTCTTAAGTTCAGGACAAAACTCTTCTTTAATGTAATCTTTTATTTTTATTAAAGATTTATTTCTCTCCTCTATATGTTTATTAGATATCACAAGAGCAAGCCAATTTAACACATGATATTTTTCATTTGTAAGATCTAAAACATTAAAATACTCTAAGTTAATTTCATAAGCATTAATAAAACCAGTCGTTCTATTTTGAGCAGCCCAAAGTTTAGCCTGTTCTGTATCATTACAACAATAAAAACCTTGGCCAAAATCATTAATATGGTTACCAAAGTTGTATAATGGTGCCTGTATTATCTTTGAAGATCCGTGAAATACGTAAATAATTTGCCTCCTAATTAATATCGTTTTAACGATATATGCCTAAATACATTATATCGCTTTAACGATATTAATACAATAATGAAAATCTAACAAATGAAAGGATGTTTTTAAGATAAAGCTAAAGATTTTATGTAATTTAATCCCATGCGTACTGGAGGAATAAATAGAATTGCCAAAGTAATTGCACCTTCTAATCCAATATAAGATCCGTTATATAAAATAGAATAAACAAATGGTCCAAAACCTGTTCCTTCGGCATAAGAAGCAAAGAACATCACTCCAGAAATAACTCCAAATACAAAACGACCAAATATAGAAATCAAATACCCTATTTGTAATCCATATTTATATTTATTGAAAAAGCCTGAAAGACCAAGACAGCCAAAGGCAAATATATAATCAAATAAAAATTGAAAAAAAGAATAAAATGCGGGATTAGTAATAAATTGAATTATGCCATAAACAACAGCACAAATAATACCAATAAAAGGACCAAACCAATATCCAATTAATGTTACAAACAACATGCTAAATAAAGTTACTGCTCCGCCCATTGGCAAATCAATAATTTTAATAAATGATGTCACTGTAGCAAGTGCAATAGCAACTGCTGAAAAAACTAAAGTTTTAACCTTGAACCTTTTCATTTGTTCTCCATCTAATATTCATCAAAACAATTGATAAAACAATAAATATTACTCCTAGTATCTTAAATATATCATGACTTTCGTGAAAAACAGTCATTCCTAATATAGATCCAACCATAGGCTCAGTAGCAACCAAAATAGAAGCTGTTGATGATGGCACATGTTTTAAACCATATGAAAATAAAAAGTATGCCAACACTGCATTGACTAATGCAAGACCTATTCCCCACAAAATAGCAATTGGATTTTCCTTTAATACATTAATTGTATTACCAACTTTTCCAAATGGCAAAATAAAAATCATACCAATGAGGAAAGCATAAAAATTAATAGTAAGACCATTATAATTTTTACTACCAGCTATTCTAACAAAAATATTATGTAGAGCAAAAATTACTCCCGATAAAAGACCAGTAAGTAAAACCATAGGAGTAATAATAGCTGCCCCATTTATAATGCCAGAAACAAATATGCAACCAATTACAGTAACAATTGAAGCAATAACTTTTAATAAAGTAATTTTTTCCTTAAAAATAAAAGCAGAACAAATAAGAACAAAAATAGGTGAAGTATATAAAAGAACAACAGCAACAGCTACTTCTGACTTAATAACAGTTTCAAAGTATAAAAACGAAAATAGACTTATACAAATAATTCCTATAAATAAAAAAATCCATATATCTTTTAAATTAATTTTGAAAAGTTTAGGATTATAAAACAAAATAATCAAAAAATAAATAATAGCAGCAAAAACAATTTTAATTGTTGCAGTTTGCATACCATCTAATCCATAACTTTGAAGTGGTCTAAGAAATAAACTTAAACACCCCCAAAATACGCCTGCTAATATAATTGAAATTATTGGAAATACTTTTTTCATGATTTATTTGTCAAAAATGATTTGACTGCCCTTTCCGTCTTTTGTGATATCTATTTTATTTAATTTTAATTCATCTGCAAGAAGTTCAATAATTTTATTCTCGCAATATGAACCTTGGCATCTTCCCATGCAAGCGCCAGTTCTTCTTCTGACACCGTTAACAGTTGTTGCCCCTTTTCTAATTGCTTCTCTAATAGTAATTTCGTAAACATTATTACATTTACAAACAAGTTCTCCATGTAAATTAGGATTATAATCAGACGGATTAAATACAAAAGTATATACTTTTCTAATAGGATTAAAGTTAGGGTTTTCTTTTAATTCTCCTAAATATTTTTTAGCAATATTTAGCACATGTTTCGCCAGCTCTTCAGATATTGTCATGCCTGGAGTTTTCACGCCTATTAAACTAATAAGACCATTATCATCTAAAACACACAAATCATTTATATGCTTGCCTTCATCTTTTATATCAACAGCATCATTTCTTAGTCCGCCAAATTCATTTACTAAAAGATTTTGATTAAGGCTTGGAAGCATATCTTTTGTATAATTTATCAAATCTTCTACACCTTGTTCATTTGTAGATTCGTTATAATCACCATCCCAATCTATATGACTAGCTCCAACAATTAAATTAGTAAACATAGTTGGAATGATTTCATACATATTAGATTTATCTTCACTTTCATTAAAAATTACATGATTAATTTGAAATGAAGAAGTTTCATCATAAACGATATAATCAGCATGTGAAAGATTATTTCTTATCGAAGGTTCATTACAAAATTCACGGATTTTATCTGAAAAAACACCACCACAATTAATAACAGTTTTAGCTATATAAGTATTATTATTTGTTATAACTTTAATATCATTATTAAGATATTCTAAATCAAGTACTTCTTCATTAAACTTAAATTCAACACCATTATCTTTAGCATTTTCAAATGCTGCAATACATAAACTAAATGGAAAAACTAGAGAGGTTGTTTCGCTAAGAAGCGCACTTGTAATTCCCTTCTTTATATTAGGCTCAAGTTTTTCAGCCTCATTACCACTAATAAGTTTTAATTCTTTTATTCCGTTGTTAATACCATCATTATATTTCTTTTTTAAAGATGCATCACCTTTAGGCCCATAAGAAACCATTAAAGATCCTGATCTAATAAATGGAACATCTAACTCATTGCATGTTTCTTCTAATGATTTATTAGCCTTAACACAAAGTTTTGCTTTTAAAGAACCTGGTTTCATATCATATCCAGCATAAACAATTCCTAAATTAGATTTTGTCATACCAGTAGCAACGTCTTCTCTTTTTTCTAAGACGCAAATACTTAAATCATATTTAGCAAAAGTTCTAGCACACATACATCCTAAAACTCCGCCACCAATTATTATTACATCATAATTATTATTCATTAATTTATTCTTATGCTCGCATCCCGCACGAACTTTTTTCAATCGCTAATACGCTCTGAAAAAAGTTATGCGGCTCTGCTCGCTATTATTATTTATTATCTACCAGATTTACGACCCACTTCTTTGAACGCACCATTATAATTCCTATTATACTCTTTATTACATATAGCGAGTTTACTATAAAATAGATTGCGAAGATTGGTAAATTTGTAAATCTTGTTAGTATAAATGCTGTTGTTACATATACTGCCCACAAGAAAAATGAATCAAATAAAAATGTAATAACAGTTTTTCCACCACTTCTTAATGTAAAATAAGAACCATGCGTAATTGCATCAAAAGGCATAAAAATTGCAGAAACCCACAAGAATCTAGTTGCCATTGTTTTAACCATATCTGTAGTATTATAAATATTCGCAATAGGAATAGCACATAAAGCTAAAATGCTAGCAAGAAAAATAGTAATACATACAGATAATATAAGTAATTTTTTATCCTCTTCAACTGCTTCTTTGAGTCTACCTTGTCCAAGCCGCTGACCAACCATTATTGATATAGTCGTTCCCATTGCCATCATACCGCATGAAAATAGATTAATGACTGTAGAAGATATATTAGTTGCGGATACAACTTCTAGTCCTCTCATAGAATAACATTGGTTTAGCATTGCTATTCCAGCTGCCCAAAAAACTTCGTTTGCTAAGAGAGGCAAAGATTTTTTAATCATTTCTTTTGCTAAGTTAAATGGAATTTTAAAAGATTTGAAAACTTCACTAATGAAAGAAAATCTTTCTTTGTTTTTATGTGTATATACTATAAGAATTCCGCACTCAACAAACCTTGCAATAATAGTAGCTATAGCAGCACCGGTAACACCTAAGGCAGGCATTCCTAATTTTCCAAAAATAAGAATATAGTTTCCAACAACATTTACTGCAACGGCAATTAAGCTTGCTTTAAGTGGTAGAACAGTTTCTCCGCATTCTTTAATTGTTGATGAATATACTTGCATCAATGAAAAAGGAATCATCTGAATTGTCATTATTCTAAGATAATGAATACCATAATTAAATGTTGCATTTAAATCAAGATTTTCATTACCTTCATGTAAGAATAGATATATAAGTTCTTTTCCAAAAACAAAGAATACAAAAGCAAAAATAATGATACAACCTAAAGCAAGATATATCTTCATCTTAAATGAATTTGCTATGCCCTTTTTATTACCTTGTCCGTAAAATTGAGAAGTATATATTCCAGCTCCAGATATGCCACCAAATATACTTAAAAGAAAAACAAAAATAAGTTGATTAGCAATTGCAACTCCAGACATTGGTTCAGTTCCAACTTGTCCGACCATTATATTATCTACAAGGCTTACTAAATTAGTCACCACATTTTGAAAAAGAATTGGCAACATTATCGCAAATACTTTCTTATAAAAGATTTTGTTTTTCGTAAAAATTCCCATTGTTTTATACTTAAGCTCGTATCCCGCATGAACTTTTTTCAATCACTCATACGTTCTAAAAAAAGTTATGCGGCTCTGCTCGCTAATAATTTTTTTATTATCCATGTTTGAAATCTATCTGGCAATGCATTTAATATTAATAGTAATGGATTTCTATTAATATTATAAATAAACTTCGGATTTTTTGCGCATAGTATTTTATAAACTAGTTCTGCTATTTTTGTTGTTGGAATACTTTTTGCTTCTATACTATTTGTAATTTTTAAGAATTTTTTTCCGCTTACTTTATACAGCTTAGTATTATCCACAAATTTTTGTATTCTATTTGTGCTTACATCTAAAAGTTTTGTTTCTACTGCGCCTGGTCTAAGTTCTATTACCTTCTGCCCATGTAATTGAAGTTCCATTCTAAGAGAATGGCAATACTTCTCTATTGTTGTCTTAGTAATACCGTATATTCCGTTAAACGGAAGTGGATCTAAAGGCGCTAATTCGGATGCTGTAATAACTATTTTGCCGTCTTTAGAAAGCAATGGATAAAATACTTTATTAACCCTATAAATTGCAAATACATTGATATTAAAGATTCCAAAAAAGTCTTCTTCGCTCATCTCAATAAGAGAATTCATATCATACTTGCCTGCAAAATGTATTATAGCGTTAAAAGGAGAATCTAACTGCGCAGAAATCTCTTCATATGCATGTTTAACTGAATTCATATCTGTTAAATCACACTTGAAATACTGCCAATTAAATTCTCCAACAGGTTTCTTATAATCTAAGCCGTATACATTATAGCCTTTGTTTTCTAGTAACGTTGCTGTGGCATTTCCCATGCCGCCAGCAACGCCAGTTATCAATACATTTTTCATACATACCATTATATGAAATTTTGAGAATAATTTCTAGTTAGGCTCGCATCCCACACGAACTTTTTTCAATCGCTAATACGCTCTGAAAAAAGTTGTGTCGGCTCTGCTCGCTTTTGTAATTAAAATATATTTGGAATTTCTGGTGGCGTTCCGCCCTGTCCTGGCATTCCCTCTGGTGGCTGCGGACCGCCTTGCATACCGCCTTCTCCTGGCTGCATCGGCATACCTCCTTGAATTGATGCCGTATTATTTATTACTGTGGCATTATCGCCAACAACTGTTCCAGATTCAGAATCTAAGATTTCATCAGCAACTGATGGCGAAGCGCCTAGAATAATCCCGTCATTTACTGTAATAAATCCATTTGAATCAATAACATCCCCTTCAGCTCCTTGACCAGCAAAAATAGTTAGTCTACCACCATTCATAGTAAATACAGAAACTTCATCTTCGTTAACATTAATTCCATCATCATTAGAAACTATATTTATATAACCACCATTTATTGTTAAATGAAGTTCGCTGTCCAAACCTTCATATGTTGGCGCGTTCAAATTCATAATTCCCGTATTTCCTTCGATTAGAAGTGATACAAAACTATAGAAAGCACCATCCATTTTTGTTATTTTCTTTTGAACTGTTGTTCCTTCGTCTTTATATTGAGGTTTCAATAATCTGAAAATATTTGTACCTGAAAAATTATTTTCTGTTCCATCAACTAAAACAACTTTAGCACCAGCATCTGTAATATCAACTGTTCCAGTATGCTCTTTTGCGTCTTCCCATTTATTATCGCATTCATAAAGACTATAAAATACAACACTAGGAGCAACACTACATGTAATATCAGCACCATTAAAAATTAATGTAACTTTTTTATCTTCGTCTGTGAAAGTTTCGTCTTCATCTCCTAAGTCAATATATAACTGTCCATTGAATGTACCTTCAACAATATATTCACCTGGTTGCGTAATATGAATAACAGGATTGTTAAATGCTTCTTCTTTAGAATGCATCATATCAGTTGGAAGTTCAGTTCCTAAAACTGGAAGAGTTGAGAAAAGATAATCTTTTAAATTTTCATTTGTAAAATGAGTTACCCATTCAACTTCACCATCGTAGTTTTCCTGAGAAAATAAAGAAGAATCAATTTCAGGATAATAAATAATATCATGTGCAATATAGCACTTAGAATCGTCAGGCTTATTTCCTGTATAAATTGGTTCTTCCATAGATGGGTCATATTCCCAAACATAAGAATAATCTTTTAATTTTTCACCATCTAATGTAGCAGTATTATTATCTAATACTAATAAATGTGCGTCCGAATATTTCTTTTGTAAATTGTTTAATGAATAATCAGATGAGTTTTTACTTGCTCCGCATGCGCACAAAGCAAAACACAAAGAAATAGAAGTTAAAATAATAAGTAGTTTTTTCATGTTTAGCCATTCCTTTCAAATTAATTATTAACTACCCTATTATTCCACCAAAAGATTATGAATTAAGTATGAAATAAATGTGATAAATCAGAGAGAAAACCCCTTAAAAACGCAAAATCACCTTCAAAAAGTAGACTTCTTTTCCGATTTTGGAATAAAAAAAATAAACCCGTATCTTCGATACGAGTTATTTTTTTTAGGGTATCCAAAGTTTCGTGGGGTCTGGCTTTAGTAGGGTCTGTTAGTTGGGTCACTCCGTGGGGTGCTTCCGTGGGGTCTGTCCGTAGGGTTTCTCCGTGGGGTTTCTCTTAAATAAATGAGTTTACAAAAAAGGAAGGAC
>JAZLLU010000008.1:0-20467 GCA_045598285.1 Lachnospiraceae bacterium
TCCATTAAATTTATTCATTATGAGAACTTGTTGGAAAAGTATAGAAACTAAAAATCTTGATTTTTCAAGGTTTTTAAACTTTTGTAAAATACATCAAAATTTTTAACAACGCTTATTGGGTACCAATGGCCCCTTTTTCGGTAAAAATATTTTTTAAAAATTTTTTTTATGTTTTTTTGCGTAAATAGAACTTCAAAAGCTATTTTTATATATGGAGCTGGCGTAGCCAGCGAAGCGGCGCCAAAGGCGACGCAAAGGAAGATAGTAGTAGAGGCAGTGTGATTTGTGGATTATCGACGTGGTTGCGAGAAAGCGGGAAGGATGCGGACAACGTCAAGTTGCATAAGTCCTTTCCACTTCGAGCGCCGATCATCCATAAATCCACTGCCCAAAAGAGCCAGACAAATTGCAGGTTTGCCGAGATGTTATTTTGATTACATATAATTTAGAAATTTGCAAACGATTATTTTTGCATGTGATATAAAGCGCGGTCGCCTTCGACAGTTTCTTCAGGCTCGCGTTTCATAGCAAACTGAGGAATACCTCTCCAATAAACAGTGTCAACTGTTTTGAAGTTTAAGAATTTATAAAGTTTTTCATTTTCAGGCGTATGAGTTTCACAGTAGTATGGAATAGAGTGATCTATGTTAACAATAAAATTTCTAAAAGGCCCAATTGTTTTTGGCGAATTTATTACTGCGACCATTTGCACATAATAATCTTTTTTCGGGTCGTAACATCTCTTTTTTTGATCCTTATCGATTGCGCTAAATTCTCTAGCTGTACGCAGATGTTTAGGCCTAATATATTTTAAGTATTGGAAAATTAATCCAGGATTTGTGATGGCAGCAACAAAAAAAGGAAGCTCCTTTTCGTCAGGCGCGAGAATAGAGCAGACCAATGTTTTGTCATTATTTATATAGGTGCATTTTTTTCGTGTAACTAGTCTAACCCAAAAGAATAGATGGACACGTTTTAATTTTTTGTCATCATCTGGAAAAAATTCTGAATAAAGAGGGTAATCTATAAAAGCTTTCGCAATCTCATACGAAATTTCTTTTATTTCAGATGATTTTATTAGTCGCATATTTTTCATACTAAAACTATTACTCCTAATAAAATTTTATGTCAATAAAAATGCTAAAATTATTTGTTATTTTTTTAACTAACCGGCAAAACATGAAAGAAAAAATGCTTAGAAATCTCGCGAAAGTGGAGTAAACACTTCGCGAAATAACCTTGAAAATATTAGCTTTTTTGTTGATATTACATATTTAATATGCTAAAATTGTTTACAACTATGGGTTAGTATAACTAGCCATATTTTTGGGGTACATTTTTATGACGTATGTTGCTCTTTACAGAAAGTTCAGACCGCAGAATTTTAGCTTGGTAAAAGGACAAGACCATGTTGTTAGAACGCTTAAAAATCAGGTCGGAAATGGACGTATTGGGCATGCGTATTTATTTACCGGAACTAGAGGTACAGGAAAGACTAGTGTTGCCAAAATTTTTGCAAAAGCAGTCAATTGCCTAAACCCTATTGATGGTGAGCCTTGTAATGAATGTGAAAATTGCAAAGCAATAATGCAAGGAAACTTTATGGACGTTGTTGAAATTGATGCAGCTTCTAACACTGGCGTTGAAGATATCCGTAGAGTAATCGATGAAATTCAATACACCCCAGTTAAGGGAAAATACAAAGTTTATATCATAGACGAAGCGCATATGCTTAGCTCGTCGGCCGCAAATGCATTTCTTAAAACGCTAGAAGAACCACCAGAATATGCAATTTTTATTTTAGCTACGACTGATCCGCATAAGCTTCCGATAACAATTCTTTCAAGATGCCAAAGATATGATTTCAAAAGAATTTCACTTGATGATTTAGCCGAAAACTTAAAGAGCATCACCGACAAAGAAAATGTTGAGATTGAAGATAAAGCTTTAAGATACATAGCAAAGATGGGCGAAGGATCGTCTAGAGATTCAATTAGTTTATTAGATAAATGCATTGCGTTTAATCTTGGAAATAAAATTACTTACGAAGATGTACTAGGCACACTAGGCGTTGTTGACACAGAAACTTTTTCTAATTTGCTTAGAAGCGTTGCTAGTGGTGATACAGGCAAAGCTCTAGAGATTGTCGACGAAGCTGTTGACACTGGAAAAGATTTAAGCCAATTCATAAATGATTTTATTTGGTATTTAAGAAATGTTTTGCTTTTGAAAATCAACAAAACTTCCGACAGCGAAGTGCTTGGTGTTTCAGAAGAAAACTTAAAGATGCTTAAAGAAGATACACAAATTGCTAGCGAAGAAATTCTTTTAAGATACATAAGAGTTCTTTCAGAGTTGATTAACCAATTAAGATTTTCACCAGCAAAACAAATTCTTACTGAAGTTGCAATTATAAAACTTTCTAAGCCTCAGATGGAAAGCGATGCAGCATCTTTGGCTGATAGAATAAGACAGTTGGAAGAAGATAGAAAAATTGCTCCGGTACATGTTCCGGAAGAAAAAAGTTTTGAGCCAAACCCAGACATAATCGATATGAGTCAAGATTATGATGAGATGACGATTACGAACTTTGAAGATTTTGAAGAACAAAGTTTTGAGTCACAAGATTTTGAAGAACAAAGTTTTGAGTCACAAAATTTTGAAGAACAAAGTTTTGAGTCACAAAATTTAGAGCCACAAAATTTTGAAGAACAAAAAACTGAACCAGAAGTTATTAAAACGCCAGTTGTTATATACGAAGATGCCTCATTAAGTCTTGTCATGGAAAAATGGGAAGAAATGGTAAGTAGCTTAAACGATAAAAGAATTAAAAGCAATTTAGGAAAATGTTCAGTAGCACTTGAAGGTGATGTGGTTGCAATTTATCCGATGAGTGCAATGGCGCACATGCAACTGAAAGAAGAAAGCGCAGTGGCATATCTTAAAAAAACGATAAAAGATTTTACTGGAATTGATGCAGAAATTATTGTTAGAGAAGTTGGACAAAAAAGTGAGATAGCTAATCAAACGAGCATCGAATCACTTTTAGGAAATATAAATATTGACATAAAAACGGAGGACATATAAGTGGGTAAAGGACGTGGAGGCTATCCGGGATTTGGCGGAGGAATGCCGAACATGAAACAAATGCAACAGCTTCAACAAAAGGCGCTTAAGATGCAACGCGAGATGGAAGAAGCTAGTGCGGCACTTGAAGATGAAACTGTTAGCGCATCAGCAGGTGGCGGAGCAGTTGAGGTTACCGTTTCAGGAAAGAAAGAAGTTACTTCTATCAAGATTCAAAAAGAGGCTGTTGACCCTGACGATGTCGAAATGCTCGAAGACTTAATCGTAGCAGCTACGAACGAAGCATTAAGAAAGATGGAAGACCTTTCACAAGAAAAAATGTCAAAAATAACCGGAGGAGTCGGTGGACTATTTTAGCGATACAATTTCAAAACTTATAGAGCAGCTTTCACTCTTGCCAGGAATCGGACCTAAGTCCGCACAACGTTTGGCATTTTACATAATCGATATGCCAAAAGATGAAGTTGAAGAGTTGTCAAAAACTTTGGTGGAAGCAAAACAAAACATTAAGTATTGCAAAACATGTTTCACAATCACGGACGAAGACGAGTGTCCGATATGCAAAAGCTCAAAACGTGACCACAGCGTAATTATGGTGGTTGAAAGTACTAGAGATTTAGCGGCTTATGAAAAGACAGGAAAATTTAACGGAGTTTATCATGTCTTGCACGGAGCAATCTCGCCAATGCTTGGTATCGGACCATCAGATATAAAATTAAAAGAATTGGTAGAACGCTTAAGAGGCGATGTAAAAGAAGTTATTGTTGCTACTAATTCTTCACTAGAGGGCGAGACCACAGCTATGTATATTAGCAAACTTATTAAGCCCGCAGGTATAAAGGTCAGTAGAATTGCTAGCGGTGTGCCAGTAGGCGGCGACCTTGAATGCATTGATGAAGTTACATTACTTAGAGCACTTGAAGGAAGAGTGGAGATATAGACGATGGACAAACAAGAATACCGCGTAATTTTGGAAGAAATAAATAAAGCTTATTTAGAAGAAAATTATGATCGTGTATTAATGATTGCTCAGGAACTTGACGTTAAAAAGGTTAGTGATAATCACATTTTAGAAATTATTGCTGATTCTTATGAACAGATGGGAAGAGCTGATATCGCCAGAGAAGTTTTGCTTATCGCGTATGAGAGAACGCCGATGGGCAGACAAATGGCATACAAACTTTGTGATATTTCCATTAAGTTAAACGACCTTGACAATGCAGCAGAATTTTATCATGACTTTTGCCGCATGGCTCCAAACGACAGCAAAAAATTTATTCTCAAATATGAGATTGGAAAAAAAGGTGGAGTCGCAAGAAAAAATCTTGTTGAAGTGCTAGAAGCTTATTGCGAAAAAGAGATGGATGAAAAATACAAATATGAATTAGCTAATCTCTATCGAGCAACAGGCAGAAAAGAAGAATGTATAGAACTTTGCGACGAAATAATGCTTTGGTTTGCAGAAGGAGCATATGCAAAGAAAGCACAAAAACTTAAAGACGCATGTCTCGGAATCATGCAACAAAACCAAGCTCCTAAAAGAAGAGGAACTTTAAGTTTGTTCGATGATGAAAACATCGAAGATATTCCGGAAGAAAAAGCAAAACAATATACGCAGCCAAAATCAGAAGAAATTTTTGATGATGCTCCGGCTGTGGAAATTCAAAGATTGGAAGATAAACCACTTATGAATGAGAATGTTTCATGGCGTAAGCCAAACAAGAAGTATGATCCAGTTATTACTGAGTCAAAATCTAAATCAACTGGTGGACTGTCATTTAATGACTTCGATGATAGTTACGAAGAAGAAGTTGATGATTATGATAACTACTATAGTGGCAATAAAAAAGATAGTAGTGATAATAGCTGGAATGACGCGGATGAGAACAATCGTAATTGGGCAATGATTGAAGATAGTATTCAACGCGGTTGGACTGACCCAGATGAAATCTATGGGGATTACGAAGATTTTGATGTGTATTCTGATTATGACTCTTCATGGGAAATGCCAGAAGATCTTATGGAACCACAACAGCCTCAAGAAGAATTTGTTGAGCCTGTATTTGGAGCACACAGACCTGCTCACTTAAGAGACGATTATGTAGCACCAGAAGAGCCACAACAAACAGAGCAAAGAAGTCCTTTCACGATGCCTGCACATATACCTGTTAGCGCAGGTAGGCTAAATACACCGTTGCAACCTGTTCCACAGGCTCCAGTTTATACGGCGCCTGCGGCCGCACCAACACCAACGCCAACGCCAACGCTAACACCAACGCTAGCGCCAACGCTAGCGCCATCTTATCAGGAGCCTACTTTGCAAGCACCTGCTTATCAAACTCCTAATTATGATACTTCGTATCAAGGACAAGCGTATGCACCACAACCTTATGATGCAAACTTAGAAACACCAAGAGAACAAGAAGAACCATCTTTACTTGGCGCAAAACCATTTGCATTCTCAATTGCACCTGATGCAGCAGCACAAAATGAAATTGTTACAACAAGTGCATTTACAGGAACAATACCGAATATGTCAGATAAGGCTAATTTGGTTAGAAGACCAGTCTTGAAGGTTGGTCCTATAGATGAAATAAAATATAAAGTTCCTGGTGGAGATTATCAAACACCATCAGATATTCAAGTTGTTCAATATAATCAGCCTGAAGTAGCACCACAACAAACTGGCGGAGCTTTTACTTCTAGCACAATGAGACAAACTTCAATCCCTGCACCTAAAAATTTAAGTGTGGATCCAGTTAAAGTTGTTATGAGTCCTGATGGCTCACAGCCTAGTCTCGTAGGTAAGGATGGACGAGTAAGCCTTGGCTGGGACGACAATTGGGGTGGAGATTTTAGAACATGGGGTTCGCTAAACATGAACGATGCTCCTTCTGAGGCACCGGAAATAGATGAAGAACCAGATTATTTTTCAACGATGTTGGAAATTCCTAAGGATAAACCGACGTTTGGGCAAAAAGAAGTTCCTTTTGCTCAGCAAGTTCCACAAACAAAATTTGTAGAGCTTAAGTCTGGAACACCTTTTGCTGACCCTAGAGGATATGATGTTGATGACACACCACAACAAGGTGCTATTGAATATATACCAAAACGCTCGGGCGTTATCTCTGCAGCACTTGGAGCATCTTCGGTTGCAGCAATTGCATCTGAACCAGAAGAAAATCTAACAGAAACTCAAAAAGCTATTAGAGCTTTTGGTGCAGGCGAATTAACTACAGATGATTTGCTCGAAAGAGATGATCTTGATTTAGGTGATGACGAACTTGATGATGACAATGTAATGCCTTCAGATTATGGATACAATGATGAATGGCAAGAGTCGGAAAAAGCATTGTTTGACGACGATGATTCTTCTGAACTTAGACGCTTTAGAAATTCAGGTGAGGCATTCGACTTCGAACAAGAATTTGAAGATGATTATGCAGAAAATGGTTTTGATGATGGTGAAGAATATACGGATGCGGAAAAAGCTATTATGGCTTTTGATGTAATGAATAAATCTTCAAATGAAGTAGTCTTTGATGAGGAAGAAGATTTTGAAGAAGAATTTGATGTTCAAGAAGAAGACGATTTTATCAACTATGAAAAAGAATTTGAAGAATTCGATAATCAATTTACTGACACAAAGAAACCAAAAGTAGTTGAGAAAGAATGGGACGATTCTGATGAACAAGATGAATGGGAAGAATCAGAAGAACTTGAAAGTGATTGGGATGATTTTGGCATGCCAGAAGAAGAACCAATTATAGAAGAGCCAATAGAAGAAGAACCAATCATAGAAGAGCCAATAGAAGAAGAGCCAGTAGTCGAGGAGTTAGTTGAAGAAGAACCAGTAATTGAAGAGCCTAAGAAACCAAAGAAGGTTGAAAAACAAAAAAGAAAAAATAAAGAGCCAGAACTTTCGGCTGCAGAAAAAGCAATTTTAGCGTTTGATGCTGCAGGTGTTAGCGATAGCGACGAAGAGTTTGATTTTGATGAAGACTTCGATGATGTATTTAATGGCGAATTTAATGGCGAATATTCTGTTGAGAAAGAAGAATCAGTAGTTGAGGGATTAGTTGAAGAAGAGATAGAAGAAGCACAAAAGTCTGAAGGAACTCAAGAGACAGATCCAGGACTCAATATGATTTTTGGTAGCGTAAGAAAAACAAACAAGGAAGCAGAAGAACCTGCAGAAGAGTTCGATGAAGAGTTCGAAGAAAAATTTGACGAAGAGTTCGAAGAAGACTTTGAAGAAGAGTTCGAAGAAGAATTTGATGAAGACTTTGAAGAAGAGTTCGAAGAAGATGAAGAAATGAAAGAGGCTACTGAAAACTTCAGCAAAGAGCATGACGATTTTGAGGACTTTGATGAAGAATATGACGAGACAGAAGAGTATGACGATTATGAAGAATATGATGAGTCAGAAGAATTTGAAGAAGATGAAGAGCCAGAAGAAGAATTCGAAGAAGTAGAAGAAACTGAAGAAACTGAATTTGAAGACAACGAAGAATTTGAAGGCGACGAAGAGTTAGAAGAAGAATTCGAAGAAGATGAGGAATTAGAAGAACTCGAAGAAACTAATGACGAAGAGTCAGAAGAAGAGTTCGAAGAAGCCGAAGAAGAAATTCCAGATATTCAAGTTGAAATTCCATACGAATTAAGAGAAGAATTATCGGAGTTCTTCTTAGTAGAAGGTATGGAAGAAAAGATTGAAAATACATTAAGCAATATTGTTAATGCGAAAAACAAAGGCCACAAACTTGACACCAATCTTATAGTTGCTGGCGATCCAAAGAGCGGCAAGACGTATTTAACAATAGCATTAATTAAAGCAATCGGAAAAATACTTGGCAATGGTAATGGAAGAGTTGCAAAAGTTCCTGCGGCAGCTTTGCGTGGCAAGAAGATGGAAAAAGTATTTGATAAGGTTGTTGGTAGTGATTTGATTATTGAAAATATCGGATATCTAGATGAAGATAGCACAAGAGATTTAATTGAAACAATTAAATCTCAGAAGTATGATTCAATGGTAGTTCTCGAAGGAAACAATCTTGCAATTGAAAACTTAACTTCTAAGTTCCCTGAAATTAATGAAATGTTTAAGAATCGCTTAGATATTGATGAACTTTCACTTCCACAATGGGCTGATATTGCTAACGATTATGCAAACGAACAAGGATTTGTTATTGGCGATATGGCTTCGCTTGCGTTACATGCGAAGATAGACGAACTTAATGTTCCAACTAGAAAATTAGGAACGGCAGATATTCTTGAAATTGTTGATGAGGCAATCGAGAATGCTAGCAATCGTTTGTCTCCGAAAGTAATTAAAAAGAAGAGAAAGAAACAAGAAGATATAGAATTAATTGAAGACGATTTTGCATAAGGAAGTTTAAGAGTGAATACAGAACAATTAGCAAAACATGCAAACGAAATTAGAAAAGGGATTATTAAGTCGGTACATGCTGCGAAAGCAGGTCATCCTGGCGGATCACTTTCAGCAACAGAGATAATGACATATCTTTATTTTGAAGAGATGAACGTTGATCCGTCTAATCCTAATAATCCAGACAGAGATAGATTTGTTCTTTCTAAGGGTCATGCAGCGCCAGTGCTTTATGCAACGCTTGCGCAAAGAGGTTTTTTTGACAAAGAAGAATTATTAACACTTAGAAAAATTGGATCACGACTTCAAGGTCACCCAGACATGAATCTTTTGCCTGGGGTTGATATGTCTACTGGTTCACTAGGCCAAGGGCTTTCCACAGCAGTAGGGATGGCGTTGGCTGCAAAACTCGACAAAAAAGATTATAGGGTTTATTCATTACTCGGCGACGGAGAATCTCAAGAAGGACAAATTTGGGAAGCGCTTATGTTTGCTGGCGCAAGAAAGTTAGACAACCTTGTTGCTATTTTAGATAACAACAATCTTCAAATTGATGGTGCGATAACGGATGTTTGTGACCCTTATCCGTTTGACGATAAATTCAAAGCATTTAATTTCCATGTTATTTATGCGGATGCGCATGATTTTGATTCGCTTAGTAAGGCTTTTGAAGAAGCAAAAAATACAAAGGGAATGCCAAGTGCTATTATTGCAAAAAGTATAAAAGGCAAAGGTGTTTCGTTTATGGAAAACAATGCCGGATGGCATGGAAAAGCTCCGAACGATGAAGAGTTTGAAATTGCAATGAAAGATTTGGGAAATATAGAGGCATAATAAAAAGAATGAAAATTGATTTATCTGGCGAAAACAAAATAGCAACAAGAGATAGTTATGGAAATACATTAGTTGAACTTGGAAAAGAACACGACGATTTTTTTGTTCTTGATGCAGATCTTGCAGGCGCAACTAAGACAGGAACTTTCAAGAAAGAATTTCCTGACAGACATATTGATTGTGGTATCGCAGAAGGCAATATGATGGGTGTCGCTGCTGGCATCGCTTCATGTGGACATGTTGTTTTTGCCTCATCGTTTGCAATGTTTGCTACTGGAAGAGCTTTCGAGCAAGTTAGAAATACAATTGCACATACTAACCTTAATGTAAAAATTTGTGCTAGCCATGCAGGAATTTCTGTTGGCGAAGATGGCGCGACACATCAATGTTGCGAAGATATCTCTCTTATGAGAAGCATTCCAAATATGGTTGTTGTTAATCCATGTGACGACATTGAAGCGAAAGCTGCTGTCAAAGCAGCGTATGAATATGAAGGGCCAATGTATTTAAGATTTGGTCGTCTTGCAATCCCAGTTATTAATAATGAAGAAACTTATAAATTTGAACTTGGAAAAGGTATAGTATTAAAAGAAGGAAAAGACCTTACAATTTTTGCGACAGGTCTTGAAGTTTATGAAGCGTTGCTTGCTGCACAAATGCTTGCAAATGATGGCATAGATGCAGAAGTAATAAATATTCACACAATCAAACCTATTGATGAAGAGCTTATCTGTAAATCGCTTGAAAAGACAGGCAAAGCAGTAACAGTAGAAGAGCATTCATTAATAGGGGGTCTTTATAGTGCTGTTTGCGAAGTTGCCGCAAAGAAAGCACCAACAAAAATTCTTGGCATTGGTGTCGAAGACGTCTTTGGTCATTCTGGCCCAGCTAAGGAACTCCTAAAAGAGTTTGGTCTAGACTCAGAGGGTATCTATAAAAAAATCAAAAACTTTTAAAAAAAGTGCTTGCATTTAGTTCCCCATTAATGTATGATAGTCGAGCTGTGACGTTGATAGCTGTGAAACATGAAGTTGCTGCATGAAAAGCAGGTAATTCATGTGGAGCGAAGGTCGGAAAATCCGACAACACGTCTTAAGTACATCTAGGTCCACTAATTGAGGTGGAAACCACGTGAGAGCGTGCGCCTAAAAAGGAAGTCAACAGATTTCCATTTTTTACGGAGATAGCGCGACACACACGGAAGAGTGTACAAAACAAAAAATCATTTTTTAGGAGGCAATTTAATGGCTAATCAAGTAATGAGAATTACACTTAAGGCTTATGATCACCAACTTATCGATCAATCAGCCGCAAAAATTATCGAAACTGTTAAGAAAAACGGATCTACAGTATCTGGTCCAGTTCCACTTCCTACTAAAAAGGAAGTTGTTACTATATTAAGAGCTGTACATAAATACAAAGATTCTCGTGAACAGTTCGAGCAAAGAACTCACAAAAGATTAATCGATGTTATTGCACCTACACCTAAGACAATGGAAGCTTTATCAAAGCTTGATATGCCTGCAGGTGTTTTTGCCAACATCAAAATGATCGAGCAGTAGTTCTATTCCGAAAGGAAAATGTTTCTTCTATATAGAAGGGACTATAAGAGCAGTAGAACACACGACTGTTCTAGAATGAACGTCAATGACGATTATCGCTTAATACGGTTGGCGTTCCGCTATAGTTTAACAGGAGGTTAATAATATGAAGAAAGCGATTTTAGCAACAAAAATCGGTATGACTCAAATCTTCAATGAAGATGGCGTTCTTACACCGGTTACAGTTCTTCTTGCTGGACCATGTGTCGTTACACAGGTTAAGACAGAAGAAACTGACGGCTATAGTGCCGTACAAGTTGGCTTCATGGACAAGAGAGATACATTAGTAAACTCTCCTGACAGAGGCAAATTCGACAAAGCAGATATTCCTTACAAGAGATTCGTTAGAGAACTTAGAGTAGAGAATGCTGCTGATTACAATGTAAAAGATGAAATCAAGGCAGACATCTTTGCAGCTGGCGACAAGATTGACGTTACTGCAATTTCAAAAGGTAAAGGCTTCCAAGGTGCTATCAAGAGATTTGGTCAGCACAGAGGACCTATGAAACACGGTTCAAAATATCACCGTCATGCAGGTTCTAACGGCTCAGCATCTGATCCTTCAAGAGTATTCAAAGGAAAACATATGCCAGGCCAAATGGGATGCAAGAAAGTTACCATCCAAAACCTTGAAGTAGTTAGAGTTGATGCTGAAGATAATCTTCTTTTAGTTAAGGGCGCAGTTCCTGGACCAAAGAAGGCTTTAGTAGTTGTAAAAGAAGCTGTTAAAGCTCTTCAAGCTTAACGAGACTTAGAAAGGAGGAAATTCAGATGTCAAAAGTATCTGTTTACAATATGAAAGGCGAGACAGTTGGCGATATCGAACTCAAAGATGAAATCTTTGGTGTTGAGGTAAATGAGCACCTTGTTCATATGGCAGTAGTTGCTCAACTTGCTAACAAACGTCAAGGCACACAAAGTGCAAAGACTCGCTCTGAAGTATCAGGTGGTGGAAGAAAGCCATGGAGACAAAAAGGAACTGGACATGCACGTCAAGGTTCTATCCGTGCAGCACAATGGACAGGTGGCGGAATCGTATTCGCACCAAAGCCACGTGATTACTCAGTGAAATTAAATAAGAAAGAAAAGAGAATTGCTCTTAAGAGCGCTCTTACTTCAAGAGTTAATGATAATAAGATTTTTGTTATTGATGAACTCAAAGTTGATGAAATCAAAACAAAGACTATGGCTGATTTCTTTAAGAGCTTAAATCTTGATAAAGCATTAGTTGTTCTTAACGACAATGACCAAAAGGTTATCTGCTCTACAAGAAACATTGAAAACGTTAAGGTTGACCTTACAAACACAATCAACGTATTTGATATTCTTAAATACGATAATCTTGTTTTAGATAAGGCTGCTTTAGCAACAATCGAGGAGGTGTATGAATAATGGCAGATTTAAAATATTATGATATTATCAAGCGCCCAGTTATTTCTGAAAAGAGCATGAATCAGATAGCTGAAAAGAAATACACTTTCTTAGTTCATGTTGATGCAAACAAGGCTCAAATCAAAGAAGCTGTTGAAAAGATGTTCGAAGGCACAAAGGTTGCAAAGGTTAATACTATGAACAACCATCCAAAGACTAGAACTCGTGGACGTATCACTGGTAAGACACCTGAATCTAAGAAAGCAATCGTTCAGCTTACAGCTGATAGCAAAGATATCGAAATCTTTGAAGGCCTATAAAATTATGCGCATGGCGAGCGCGACAATAAACGTTTTGAAAGGAGAAAAAAATGGGCATTAAAACATTTAACCCATACACACCTTCAAGAAGACAGATGACAGCCCTTGATAAAAAGGATGTTACAAAACAAACACCAGAGAAATCTTTAATCTCAGTAAATAAGAAAAATGCTGGTCGTAACAATCAAGGTAAAATCACTGTAAGACATCAAGGTGGCGGTACTAGAAGACAGTACAGAATTATTGACTTTAAGAGAAATAAAGATGGTATTCCTGCTAAAGTAGTTGGCATCGAGTACGATCCAAACAGAACAGCTAATATTGCTCTTCTTAGCTATGCTGATGGAGAGAAAGCTTATATCTTAGCACCTCTTGGTTTAACAGATGGCATGACAGTTATGTCTGGCCCTGAAGCTGAAGTTAAGGTTGGCAACTGCCTCCCACTTGAGAATATTCCAATTGGTACTGAAATTCACAACATTGAGCTTTATCCAGGCAAGGGCGGACAGTTAGTTCGTAGTGCTGGTAACTCAGCTCAACTCATGGCTAAAGAAGGTAAGTACGCAACACTTCGTCTTCCTTCTGGCGAAATGAGAATGGTTCCGATCATTTGCAGAGCTACAATTGGTCAAGTTGGTAATATCGAGCATGACCTTGTAAATATCGGAAAAGCAGGTCGTAAGAGAAACATGGGTATCAGACCAACAGTACGTGGTAGCGTTATGAACCCTAACGACCACCCACATGGTGGTGGTGAAGGTAAGACTGGTATCGGCCGTCCAGGTCCTTGTACACCTTGGGGCAAACCAGCTCTTGGTCTTAAGACACGTAACAAACACAAAGCGTCTAATAAACTCATCATCCGTCGTAGAGACGGCCGTAACATGAAGTAAGGAGGATACCTATGGCAAGATCATTAAAAAAAGGCCCTTTTGCAGACGAAAGTTTGCTTAAGAAGATAGAAAAATTGAACGCAAGCGATGAAAAGAGCGTAATCAAAACATGGTCACGTCGTTCTACAATCTTCCCAAATTTTGTAGGTCATACAATTGCTGTTCATGATGGCAGAAAACATGTTCCTGTATATGTTACAGAAGATATGGTTGGACACAAACTCGGCGAGTTCGTTGCAACTAGAACTTACAGAGGACATGGCAAAGACGAAAAGAAGTCTAAATAAGCGAAATTTCGAAAGGAGGTTTAATCCATGGCAAAGGGACATAGATCACAAATTAAAAGAGAAAGAAATGCAAACAAGGACACAAGACCATCTGCTAAGCTTTCATTTGCCCGCATCTCTGTTCAAAAAGCATGTTACGTGCTTGATGCTATCAGAGGTAAGAATGTAAACGAAGCCCTTGGAATCCTTGCTTACAATCCTAGATATGGAGCTTCCATTATTGAAAAGTTGTTAAAGAGTGCTATTGCTAACGCTCAAAACAATAATGGTATGAATCCTGAAGACCTTTATATTGCAGAATGTTTTGCAAATAAGGGCCCAACAATGAAAAGAATTAGACCGAGAGCACAAGGTAGAGCTTATAGAATCGAGAAGAGATTAAGCCACATCACAGTTGTGCTTGACGAAAGATAGGAGGGCATATGGGACAAAAAGTTAATCCTCATGGATTGAGAGTAGGAGTTATCAATGGCTGGGATTCAATGTGGTATGCAGAGAAAGACTTTGCAGATAACTTAGTTGAAGATTACCAGATCAGAAAATTCCTTAAGAAAAAATTATATAATGCCGGAATCTCAAAGATTGAAATTGAAAGAGCTTCTGACAAATTAATTAAAATTAAAGTTCATGCTGCAAAACCTGGTGTTATCATCGGTAAAGGCGGCGGTGAAATTGAAAAAGTTAAAGCACAGATTAAGAAATTAATCGGCAAAGATGCAGTTTTAGATATTATCGAAGTTAAGAGAGCTGACAAAGATGCTCAACTCGTAGCTGAGAATATCGCACAGCAATTAGAAAACCGTGTATCTTTCAGACGTGCTATGAAGAGTGCAATGAGCCGTTCACTTAAGGCTGGTGCACTTGGTATCAAAGCTTCATGCTCTGGCCGTCTTGGCGGTGCTGATATGGCTCGTACAGAGTTTTACTCAGAAGGAACTATTCCTCTTCAAACTCTTCGTGCTGATATCGAATATGGATTTGCTGAAGCTGATACAACTTATGGAAAAGTTGGTGTAAAGGTTTGGATTTACAAAGGCGAAGTACTTCCAACAAAGAACACAAAGGAAGGGAGCGATAAATAATGTTAATGCCAAAAAGAACAAAACATCGTAAACAGTTCCGTGGTTCTATGAGAGGAAAAGCTATGAGAGGCAATACTATTTCTTATGGTGAGTTTGGTATTGTAGCTCAAGAACCAGGCTGGATTACATCAAACCAGATTGAGGCAGCCCGTATTGCTATGACTAGATACGTAAAACGTGGTGGCCGCGTTTGGATTAAAATTTTCCCTGACAAACCTGTTACAGCAAAACCTGCTGAAACACGTATGGGTTCAGGTAAAGGTGCTCTTGAGTACTGGGTAGCAGTAGTTAAACCAGGCCGTGTAATGTTTGAGATCGCCGGTGTACCGGAAAACTTAGCTAGAGAAGCTTTAAGACTTGCAACACATAAGCTTCCTATCAAGTGTAAGATCGCTTCAAAGGCAGATTTGGAAGGCGGTGAATCAAGTGAAAACTAATAAATATTTAGAAGATTTAAGAACTAAATCAGCTGCAGAACTTAATGAAGAATTAACAGCAGCAAAGAAAGAGCTTTTCAACTTAAGATTCCAGAACGCTACAAACCAGCTGGAAAATACAGGCAGAATTAAAGAAGTTAGAAGAAACATCGCTAGGATACAGACTGTGATTACACAAAAGACTAGCGCTGCCGAGTAATAAAGGAGGGTAAAAGCGTGGAAAGAAATTTAAGAAAAACCCGTACGGGAAAAGTATTAAGTAATAAAATGGACAAGACCATTGTTGTAGCTGTAGTTGATAACGTTAAACATCCTTTATACAAAAAGATCATTAAAAGAACTTATAAATTAAAGGCACATGACGAGAACAACGAGTGCAACATTGGCGATACAGTAAAAGTAATGGAAACAAGACCACTCTCAAAAGATAAGAGATGGCGCCTTGTAGAAATTATCGAGAAGGCTAAATAGTAGAAAGGAGAATTGTTATGATACAACAAGAAAGTAGACTTAAAGTTGCTGACAACACAGGCGCTAAAGAAATACTTTGCATAAGAGTTCTTGGTGGTTCTACTAGAAGATATGCCAATATCGGTGATATCATCGTTGCTACAGTTAAGGACGCTAACCCTGGCGGAACTGTTAAAAAGGGTGACGTTGTTAAAGCAGTTGTAGTACGTACCAAGAAAGGCGCTCGTCGTAAAGACGGATCTTACATTAAATTTGACGAGAATGCTGCCGTAATCATCAAAGAAGATAAAACTCCTGCTGGAACACGTATCTTCGGACCGGTAGCCAGAGAGCTTAGAGATAAACAGTTTATGAAGATTGTTTCTCTTGCTCCTGAAGTACTCTAGGAGGTGCATGATGGCAACATTAAAAATCAAAAAAGGCGATACAGTAAAAGTTATCGCAGGTAAAGACAAAGATAAAGAAGGCAAGGTACTTGCTGTTAATCCAGTAGATGGTACTGTTGTGGTTGAAGGCGTAAACATGATTAAGAAACATACTAAACCTAATTCACAACACCAAGAAGGCGGTATCATTTCACAGGAAGGACCTATTAATATTTCTAACGTAATGTGCGTTGTTGGTGGAAAAGCAACTAGAGTTGGCTTCCGCGTAGAAGACGGCAAAAAAGTTCGTTACGCTAAAACAACAAACAAGACGATTGATTAAGAAAGGGAAGGAGGTCCAAAGAGTTGAACAGACTTAAAGAAATGTATAATTCTGAAATCGTAGAAGCTATGATGAAGAAGTTTGAATACAAAAACATTATGCAAGTACCAAAGATTGACAAGATAGTTGTTAACATGGGCGTTGGCGAAGCTAAAGAAAATGCAAAAGCTCTTGAAGCTGCAATCGGCGACATGCAAATTGTCACAGGTCAAAAAGCTGTTACTACTAAGGCTAAAAAGTCAGTTGCTAACTTTAAAGTTCGTGAAGGCATGCAAATCGGATGCAAAACAACTTTAAGAGGCGAGAAGATGTATAACTTCCTCGATAGACTTATTAACTTAGCTCTCCCACGTGTACGTGACTTTAGAGGTGTAAACCCTAATGCATTTGATGGTAGAGGTAACTACGCTCTTGGTATTAAGGAACAATTAATTTTCCCAGAAATCGAGTATGACAAGATTGATAAAGTTAGAGGTATGGACGTTATCATCGTTACAACAGCTCAGACTGATGAGGAAGCACGCGAATTATTGACATTGTTCAATATGCCATTTGCAAAGTAAAAGGAGGATACTATGGCTAAAACAGCTATGAAAGTTAAACAGCAACGTAAAGCTAGATTTTCAACACAGGAATACAACAGATGTAGAATCTGTGGTCGTCCACATGGATACTTAAGAAAATATGGTATCTGCAGAATCTGCTTTAGAGAGCTTGCATATAAGGGACAAATCCCTGGTGTTCGCAAGGCATCATGGTAAAAAGTACATTTTAGAAGGAGGAATTAGTTATGGCAATGAGCGATCCTATTGCTGATATGCTTACAAGAATTCGTAATGCAAATACGGCTAAACACGACAGTGTAGATGTTCCATCATCTAAAATGAAACTTGCTATCGCAAAAATCTTATTAGATGAAGGATATATTGCAAAATACGAAATCGTTAAGGATGGTAATTTTGACGTTATCCATATCGATTTAAAATATGGCAAAGACAAAAACGAAAAGATTATTACTGGCTTAAAGAGAATCTCTAAACCAGGTCTTAGAGTTTATGCTAGCTGCGAAGAACTCCCTAGAGTTTTAGGCGGCATGGGTATTGCTATTATTTCAACAAACAATGGTGTTATCACAGACAAAGAAGCAAGAAAACTCAACGTAGGTGGAGAAGTATTAGCATTCGTGTGGTAACAACTAAAATATACCGCTGTTAATGCTTGTGTTAAACCACCACAAAGCAGTGCGGAAAAAGAAAAGGAGGAAACGGCATGTCACGAGTTGGAAAAATGCCTATCGCTATCCCAGCAGGTGTTACTGTTGATATAGCAGAAAATAATGTAGTGACTGTAAAAGGACCTAAGGGAGAACTTAAAAGAACACTCCCAGCGGAAATGACTATCAAGGTTGAAGGTGCTGAAATGATTGTTGAAAGACCTGATGATCAAAAGAAAAATAAATCTTTCCATGGTCTTACAAGAGCATTACTTAACAACATGGTAGTTGGAGTTACAGATGGATTTGAAAAAGTTTTGGAAATCAATGGTGTTGGTTACAAAGCTGCAATGCAGGGAACAGACCTTAACCTTTCGTTAGGATATTCTCACCCTGTAGTTTATAAAGCTCCTGAAGGAATCACAATTGAGGTTCCTGACCAAAACAAAATTATTGTTAAGGGAATTAACAAAGAAGTAGTTGGTCAATGTGCCGCTGAAATCAGAGGATACAGACCACCTGAGCCATACAAGGGCAAAGGTATCAAGTATGCAAACGAGTACATCAGACGTAAAGTTGGTAAGACTGGTGCAAAAGCGTAAAGGAGCGTGAGAGATAATGATTAGTAAAAAATCCAGAGCGGATATCCGCGAAAAGAAACATATGAAATTACGCAATCGCTTCAAAGGTACTGCTGATAGACCACGTCTTGCAGTGTACAGAAGCAATATGCATATTTATGCACAAATCATTAATGATCTTGAGCATAAAACATTAGTTGCAGCTTCAACAGTTCAAAAAGATGTTAAGGCTGAATTAGAAAAAACTAATGATGTAGCAGCAGCTGCATACCTCGGCAAAGTTATTGCCAAAAAGGCAAAAGAAAAAGGTATAACTGAAGTTGTCTTTGACAGAGGTGGTTATATTTATCATGGTAAAATCAAGGCTTTAGCTGATGCAGCTAGAGAAGCCGGTTTGGAATTTTAGGAAGGAGAGTTGCGCAAATGAGAAAACAAGATGATTTTCACGGAAATGGTGAAGCTCCTGAATTCGAAGAGAGAGTTGTAACTATCAAACGTGTTACTAAAGTTGTTAAGGGCGGACGTAACTTCAAATTCACGGCACTAGTTGTTGTTGGAAATGGCAAAGGAAAAGTTGGCGTTGGCCTTGGTAAAGCTATTGAAATCCCTGAAGCTATTCGTAAGGGAAAAGAAGATGCAATGAAGAACTTAGTTGAGATTCCTGTTGATGAAACAGCTAGTATCCCACACGACATTATCGGTAATTATGGTGGAGCTTCTGTATTACTTAAGAAAGCTTCACAAGGTACTGGTGTTATCGCTGGTGGCCCTGCTCGTAACGTTGTTGAACTTGCAGGTATCAAGAACATTCGTGCTAAGTCTTTAGGTTCAAACAATAAACAAAACGTTGTTCTTGCAGTTATGGATGGTCTTAAACAGCTTACAACTCCACAAGAAGTTGCTAAGAAACGTGGCAAAACTGTAGAAGAAGTAATGGCATAATAGGAGGGTAAAAAAATGGCAGATAAAAAAGTTAAAGTAACATTAGTCAAATCTCCTATAGGCGCTATTCCAAAACAGAAAGCTACTGTAGAAGCTCTTGGTCTTAAAAAGATGCATCAAACAGTAGAACTTCCTGATAACGATGCAGTTAGAGGAATGATTTGGCACGTAAGACATTTAGTAAAAGTTGAAGAAGCTTAAAGGAGGTCACGAAATGAATTTATCTGAGTTACATCCTGCAGAGGGTTCAAAGCAAAGCAACAACTTCAGAAGAGGTCGTGGCCATGCTTCAGGAAACGGAAAAACAGCAGGTAAAGGACATAAAGGTCAAAAGGCTCGTTCAGGTAGACCACGTATTGGTTTCGAAGGTGGACAGATGCCTTTATACAGAAGAATTCCTAAGAGAGGATTTACAAATATTAATACTAAAGAAATCGTTGGTATTAACGTAAGTGCTCTTGAAAGATTCGAAGATGGTGCAGACGTTACTATTGAAACATTAATGGATATTGGTATCGTTAAGAATCCTAAAGATGGTGTTAAGATTTTAGGTAACGGAAACATCACAAAGAAACTCAATGTAAAAGTTAACGCATTCAGTGCCACAGCTAAAGAGAAAATCGAAGCTGCTGGCGGAACATGTGAGGTAGAAGAATAATGTTCAAAACAATAGTACAGGCATTCAAAATAAAAGAAATTCGTAAAAAACTTCTTTATACAGTTGTTATGCTTATTATTGTCAGAATAGGTTGTCAAATTCCTCTTCCGGGAACAGACGCCGACGTAATCAAAGAAGTGCTTGGTGGACTTTCCACTGGCGCCTTTGGTTTCTTCGATGCATTGACTGGATCTTCTTTTAGTTCTATGTCAATCTTTGCATTGAATATTACAGTATACATTACAGCGTCAATTATTATCCAACTTCTTACTATTGCTATTCCTGCTTTAGAGGAAATGCAAAAAGAAGGCGAAGACGGCAGACAAAAAATTGCTAAGATCACTCGTTACTTAACGGTTGGTCTTGGTTTAGTTGAAAGTATTGCTATGGTTATCGGCTTTGGTAACCAAGGTATTTTTGGTACACTTTCTGGTGGTCTTAAAACTTGGACAATGATTTGCGATATCATTATTTTAACTGCTGGTTCTGTCCTTGTTATGTGGATGGGTGAGCAAATCACTGAAAAGGGTATCGGTAACGGTATTTCAATTATCTTGTTAATTAATATCGTTTCTTCAATGCCTAACGATTTC
>JAZLLU010000009.1:0-11232 GCA_045598285.1 Lachnospiraceae bacterium
TCATCCCTACAAATCCGAATTTATTCATTAATCTATAATAGTTACTATTATTAATTCGGTTGCTTGACCTTTCTATATAAATATCATATAATACTAGTGAACCACTGAACCCGCTTATGCGATGTAGGTGGTGTTTTACTATCTAGGATATATAACCAATCCGTACTTATTTCTTAAATTTGCTTTCAAATTAAGAATCCCTTTTATTTTTAATGTTTCCATAACACTCATAACAAAATTATCATCAATGATCTTTTGAATTCTTTTTGGCAATTGTTTGCCACGTACTTTTATTTCAAAATAATAATGTACAAAGCACGAAACAAAATCTGCAATTTGAATAAAATATGATTCTGATGAATTTTTCTCTAAAATATCCTCAATCATGTTTTCAATCGGTATATTTTTATACTCATAATTATATTTTGATTGGATAAGATTAACCGCTCTTATTTCTCTTGCAGTTTTTCGCATCGGCGCTAGCCTTCCTTCATCCGTTATAAGCAAATAGTTCCAATCATTTTCCTTACTATCATTTTCTATTCTTTGCACGTTATAAACTAAAGCACTTTTTAATACAGAATAGTTATCATCTTTAATTTTTGTTTTATCAATAATTACGTTGATTATTTTCAAATCCATCTCAGCAATTATTTTTGTGAAATCTATTAATATATTTTTTCTGATTTCTGGAGTCCAATTATATTCTCTATATGGATTCTTATCAGAAAGAAACTGTTTTGTATGCATTTCTTGCGAAACATGAAAATTATACTTATTTTTAAGCTCTTTTCTGAGATTTTTCATTTTATCATAATTGATTTGCCATGATTCAGCCGACATATACACACTTGTTAAAACAAAATGGTCGCTTGAAGCTGTTGTAATACCATCGTCTCCAGCTTCATCAAAATAAACAATACATGTCTTCAAGATAATAATTCCTCCAGTATTTTCATCTCTTTGCCAATATATTTTTCTAGTTCTTTAATTTCCGCCATTATGTCCTTTGTAGGTGGATACTCAACTGCAACATATTCAACTTCTTTATATTTGTTAATACTTAGGTCGTACTCATTATCAATAATATCTTTTTTAGGAACCATGAATGATTTATCCGTACGTTTTCTATCTGCTTCCTTGTCTAAATTTTTAAATCTTTCAATAATATCCGGAATATCATTTTCCTCAACAGAAGATCTTTTATCATCCAAGCTAAAACCATCTGCTGTCATATCATAAAACCAAACGTTATCCGTTCCACCATGATTAGTCTTTGTGAATATCAATATAGCTGTTGAAACTCCAGCATATGGTTTAAAAACTCCTGAAGGCATTGAAATAACTGCTTCTAATCTTTGGTTTTCAATTATTTCTTTTCTAATAGCTTTATGTGCATTAGATGAGCCAAATAAAACTCCATCAGGAACAATACATGCACATCTTCCACCAATCTTAAGCATACGAACAAACAATGTTAAGAAAAGTAACTCGGTCTTTTTTGTTTTGCAAACCTTAAGCAAATCTGGTGAAACAATATCATAATCAAGGCTCCCCTTAAAAGGAGGATTTGCTAATATCAAAGAATATTTATCCTTATCTGGATTTTGTTCAGATAAACTATCTCTATACTCAATAAATGGACTCTCTACTCTGTGATTCATCATATTCATAGCACCAATGCGTAGCATTGTTCTATCCATATCAAAACCGTGGAACATGTGATTCATAAAGTGGTCTTTCTTTTGTTTATCAAAAAAGATTTCTTCTTTCTTGTTTTTCCATAAATATTCTCCTGCTTCTACAAGGAATCCCGCTGTGCCACAACTTGGATCGCAAATAACATCATCAGCTTTAGGGTCCATAAGTTCTACCATCATCTTTATAATATGACGCGGTGTTCTAAATTGACCATTTACGCCCGCTGTTGATAATTTTGAAAGAAGATATTCATATACATCTCCTCTGGCATCTGAATCTTTTAACTTTGCCATTTGCGAATACAATTCATCCATTGCATCTACAACTTTTGAAAGCATAAGCGGTGTTGGAAGTTTAAATATTGCATCGTCCATATATTTTGAAAATGCGCTATCTTTATTTGCATGAAGATTTTTAATAAATGGAAATACCATTTCCTGCATTACTGTGTACATCTTTTCAGCTGGGAAGTCTCTAAACACAGACCATTTAAGTTGTGTCCCATCAATTGTTCTATCGCCTATTTTTACTTTCTTGGAAAATACGCTCTCATAAGAAAGTCCGAGCATAGCACTTTCTTTTGCATGTGTATTGTCAGAAACATCCAAATCATGAATGAACATAAGATATGTCATTTGTTCAATTACATCTAAAGGATTTGTAAGTCCACCAGTCCAGAATATCTCCCACAAACTATCAATTTTATTTTTTAATTCGCCTGTAATCATTTTTAATTCTCCTTATCCCAGTTCCAAGTGTATTTTGTATAACGTCCACCACCAATTTTATTTATTTTGTTTTGCTCTAAAAGTCCAGCTAATGTTCTTTGTATTGTCGTCTCACTAATATCCGGACACTTCGTCATGATTTCTGATTTTGTGATAGTTCCATTTGTACTTTTTATTATTTCTTCTATTCTATCCCCTTTTTTTAATCCAGAAATTGTCAGCAATGAAACTCTTGATGAAAACTCTCTATACGAAGCAATAATTATGCCTAACATATACTTAACAAAATGAGAATAATCATTTTCTTCTTCGTGCCACCTAGTTGAACTTGCTTGTAGCGCCTCATAATATGTTTCTTTTGTTGTTTCAATCATCTTTTCTATACTAATATATTTTCCAACAATATATCCGCTACGATACAGCAATAGTAATGTTAACAAACGGCTCATTCTTCCATTACCATCATTAAAGGGGTGAATACATAGAAAATCTAATATAAACATTGGAATGACTATTAACGGATCAACATTTTCATCTGTTATTGCTTCATCAAATGCATTGCATATCTTTTCAATAGCTTCTGGGGTTTCCCATGCAGCTACAGGTTTGAACCTTATCTTTTTTTCTCCATTACTATTTAATTCCTCAATAATATTATCAACTGACTTAAAATGCCCTCCGGCGCTAGGTCCCATAAATTTGTATAAGTCTCTATGCATTTGAATCATTATTCCAGGTTTTATTTGCAAGAATTCATAGCTTTCATGGATTGTATTTAAAACATCTCTATAGCCAGCGATTTCTTGTTCTGCACGACCACTAGGAGTTGTCTTATCCATAACTAATTTTTTTAATCGTTCTTCTTTAGTATAAATACCTTCAATTCTATTTGATGCTTCCGTACTTTGAATTTTTGCTATTTCCATTAATTCATTAAGCTCATCAGTATGTGCACCAATAAACAAGGTTTGTTCACCCTTGTACTCATGTATTTTAGTTAGCATGCCTACTATTTCAGGCGTAAGCATCTTACCCCATTGATTAGTATAATTAATATTTCTCATTATAATACCTCACAAAAATTTCAATTTGGTCATTTTTGCCATAATGATGTAATTAATTATACTTTCAATTTAGTCATTAGTCAATTCAATTTAGTCATTTTGCCTCAATATGACCAAATTGAATTTTATTTAAATGCTGATTTTTGCTTGTTGGTTTATCTGGTTGTCTTATTTTGCCGCTTTCATTACCATTTCTTTGTATTCGTTTTTAACCTTTTCTGGGGCGGTAATTTTTACTAGTCCTCCGAAGCCAAATACCCAACTGTAGAACACATGATTTACTGCGACCTCGACGGTGACGCTGAAATTCTCTTTATTTTTTTGTACTGGTTTTACTTTTTCACCAAACTTATCAACGATAGCGTCCATAGTTTTGTTATCACAAAGCAAACTCACTCGTTCTCGAGAGCTGCTGTACATGTGAAACATCGTATTTATATGTTTATTGAGGTTAAAGCCCTTCGGCATTGCATGTGCTTTTTCTTCTAAGATTTTTGGCACGCTTTTAATTCGATCTATTCTAAATGTTGTTACATCCTGGTGTTTATCTGACCAGCCAAGCATGTAATAATAATCTCCATTCCAGACTAACATGTATGGGCTGAATATATATTCTTTCCCATCATTGCTTATTTGCTTTTTTGCCCCACTTCCATAATGGAAATATTCGAAGGATATTTTTTTGTTTTCGCTTATCGCTTTATTTATCGCATCTACTATTAAGAACAGTTTCTCATTATTCGACTTTATTCGTCCTTCAACTTCAATAAATCTTTCTAATTCTTTTGCTTTTTCCTCGCTAGATAGACTACTTAATTTCGATATGAGTTCTTTGCTCTTCTTTTCTGAAATAAATTTGCTCGACGAAACCGCATCCATCAAAAGTTTTACTTCCGCAGTATCAAACTCTCTTGAAACCACATGATAATAATTATTAATGGACCTTATTACTTCGATATCCATTCCAAATAGTTTGAGTGCTTCTATGTCCGACGGAATCGTCTGGCGATGCGAGCTTATTCCATATTCAGTTTCTAAAATTTGCATAAGCTCATTGCCGGTGAGCATATTGTCCTCATCGGTTCGTTCGTACAATATTTTTGATAAATAAAGTAATCTTAATTTGTTATCGTTTTTCATATTTGTATTTTATCACATTGCCAAAATATTTTCCTGCATTACATGACGGTATTTTTCAACATTCAAAAACTAGACTTTGTTTCCGATTTAAATGTAAACGTTGAATTGATTTTGATTATGTTGTATTATGGATTCAGTCAATAAAGATGTTCTAAAAATTCTTAAAGTTCTTTTATTGATTCCGATTGAAAAGCGATGAGAAAATTTGGTGTTTAGGCACTTTTGTGCCTTTACATAAGAGCTACCATATTCGGTAGGCGGTTAGCCACCATCATTTCTAATTATTTAGAAGGGAGGTGGTATTATGTCTGATTACGAAATATTAATAATTGTACTTACAATCTTAATATTATTTGTAACTATCATAAAAAAATGACCGCCCTTCCCAAAGTAAACGGTCATTTTGACTAATTATTATTGGGCTAACCGTCTATCGGTAGCTCCTTTTATATCTCTATTCTACACACTTCCCCATTAAATGCAAGTGGTTGATAAAGAATATGCAAATACTCAATCTCCTTACATCTTTTGCATTCGCACTTTTCTTAGTGCAATAACTCCTTTTGTAATTTCATCCATTTCATTTAATTTTTCTGGGGCTATTTCTTCCATTATTCTTTCTATAGCTTGTTTAGGATCTAGTGAATGATATGGAAAATATAATTTTCTTAATTTTTCGGGTTTAATTTTTTTGTATATTTTTTTACTTGATTCTCCGGTAATATACGCCCAATATCTATATATGTATCCAATCCAATACATCTCTTCAACTTTATATTTTTCTATTCCATATGAACTTTTACCATATTGATTTTCAATTTCTATTAGCGCATCTATATAATCAGTTGAATCAAAAATAAAACCTGTATTATCTATTCGTTCTGCAAGTTTTGAATTCATAAACCTTCTTATAAATATCTGCGAACTACAATCAGTCTCTTTTATTGTTTTTTCAAACAACGTTGCCTGATAGCTGCACAGTTTTAATCCTAGTGAGTCTATTTTTTTCATTTTATTATATCCTCAATATATTTCCCTTGATTTCTATATTGTTTCTTTGCAAGTTTAACTTTGTTTATGTTTATATCAAAATTTTCATGGCTAATTTTTAAGTACTCTTCTTTTTCAGCATCAGCTAGGTAACAACGTTCTAATAATGTTATTTTAGAAAGAGCCTTTTTGCTCGTAAAAACATACTGCATTCCTAGGTTTGTTGCCGAAAGGCAGTGTTGGCATTGAATATTTGTGATTTCCCCTTCAATAAAACTATCAATAATTTCAAACATTCTATTATCTGCAATAGGAGCAATTACATAATCAATTTCATTTAAGGATTCCGCTAATTTTTTTACCATTTTTGTATCGCAATAATCGTTTAGTTTTCCTCGATAATAAGCAATAGTCAGCATCCATTCAGTATCTACATTAAATTTTTTACATCTTAAATTTTCTGGCTTAAACTTTAAGATGTAAAGAGACGAATCTTTATAAGTTGAAACAAACATTGCCGATTGTTCTAAACTCTCGCCGCAATAAAACCCCTTGCCAAAATCATTATTTACTTTGCTATGATTGAATGATAGTTTTCCCTCAATCTTTGTTTTTGCCCCATGAAAAAGTAACTTTTCATTTTCTTTTAATATGTCTTCATGATAAAACTGCTCTTTTATTTTATTCAATCTAATTTTTTTCTTAAAAACATATCTATAAAAATCGTCTATATGCTTTTCAGAAATTTTATATTTATTATTAAGCCAATTGCTTATTGTTATTCTGCTAACGCCAAGCTCCTTTGCCATTTCTTCCATTGTGTAATCATTTATTTCCATTACACTTTCTATATCTTGAATAACCATATATTCCATTTTTTGCCTCCAAACTTCTTTGTAAAGTATTTTACATAGAAGTTTAAGCGATGTCAATATGCTCTCTAGTTAGAATATAATGTTTTATTTCATCGCCTTTCGCAACATCTCTTTATATTCATCGCAAATGGAAAAATCAGAGAAAAAGTCTACCAAAAATGTAAATTTGCCTTCAAAACATAGACTTCCTCTCCGATTTTCTTTATTAATATTGAATTAAGTCGGCGATTGTTGTATCATGAAGTTGTCAATAAATATGTTCTAAAAATTCTAGAAGTTCTTTTATTGATTCAGACTAAAAAGCGATAAGAAAATTTGGTGTTTAGGCACTTTTGTGCCTTTACATAAGAGCTGCCATACGGTATGCGGTTAGCCCTCTATTACGAGGGCACAGACCCTCTTACAGAAAGGGGGAATGTCTATGACTGATTACGAAATTATTATGGTTATCTTAACGATTATCCTAATTATAGTTTCTGTAAAAAACAAAAAGTAACCGCTTCGTCCAATTCGGTTACTTTTTTTGTAACATATAACTTGGGCTAACCGTCTATCGGTAGCTCCTTTTTTATAATTCTATTCTACACACTTCCCTTTTATTTGCAAGTGGTATTGTTGGAAAGTTTTTATTCGGCGTCGAAGTCGTCGTTTTCTTCGCATTCTTCTCTTTCTAGTTCGTCAATTATGAATAGATCTGTTAAAGTATCCATTTCATCTACATCGCCATCCATATTCCAATCTATCCCAAATATACTCATACCCTTCTCCTTTCCTCGGAACATCGTTTTCTTTATAAGCTGATTTTTTATCTAGATATTTTATCACAACGCGTGATTTTTTTACGATTTTTTCGGAACAATCTTCAACGTATATCCTAACGGTAATAATATTTTAAGCATACTGTCAATTTGTGGTGAATGTTTATCAGATTCCATTCGTGCAATTGCCGATTGCTTTACTCCACAAAGCTGTGCGAGTTGTTCTTGTGATAAGTTGTTCTTTTCTCTTGCCTTTACCATCGCATCAATAAGTTCTTCTTCTATTTTTACAAGTTCTTTTTCTGCATCTGATAATTTTATTCCTTGTTTTAATTCTTCCCAACTTTTCATTTGTTACTCCTTCCCAAGTAATCCTTAAGATTCTTCTTTGCTACCACTATTTCCTTAGTAGGTGTTTTTTTGCTTTTCTTTATGAAATGATGTAAAACAACAAAAGTGTTATCCTTAACATATGCATAAAAGAAACGATTTTTTAATGGTCTTAATTCCCAAATATCATCACATATATGTTTAGTAAATGGTTCTCCAATTCTTGTCCCTAATTCAGCTAATTTATTAAAATATGCAATAATCTTTGATAAATTAATCCTACTATCTTTGTCGTTGTGATTTGATAATTCCTTTATATAATCATATGTTTTGCAATCTCCATTTTTATCTTCATAAAATATTATTTTGAACATTATTCCTCCTTTGTTATAACAAATTTGTTATAAGATTTCAATAACAAATTTGTTATTGCCATTAATTCGTTTAAAAATTTTGAAAACTCTCGCAGAAACGCGAAAAGATTATTGGATTTATTTTATAAGAAATGCCTTTAGTTTTCAAGCAAAATCGTGAGGCTTCTTGCATTTCATCGGAGACAAAGTCCACTTAGTGAACAAAATCAGAGACACCCCCCTGAAATCACCTTCAAAAGTTAGGCTTTGTTTCCGATTTTACGTTTTGGCAAGTTAACCTTCGTTACTCCTCAGTAATTTCGTTCATGTCAATTATCTCTGGGATTTCTACTGTTTCTAAAGTTTCTACATTACGAAGCTGGCGATTAATTGCCCTTGTTCTTGTACCTATTAACTTATCTAACTCATCTGATGATTGTTTTAGTCTGTTTTGAACTGCCTTTAGAACATCTTCAAACTTTTCGAACTCGGTCTTAGTAGCGCTAAGTATATTCCAAACTTCATTGCTTCGTTTTTGAATAGCCAGCGTCTTAAAGCCCATCTGAATACTATTTAGCAAAGCTGCCATCGTGCTTGGGCCAGCAATATTAATTTGATATTTCTTTTGCAGTTCTTCTACAAGCCCACGATTAACGACTTCTGCATATAGCCCCTCAAAAGGAAGGAACATAATACCAAAACTTGTCGTATCTGGAACCGAAATATATTTATCATGAATATCTTTTGCTTCTTTTTTGATTTCTTGTTCAAGCGCCTTATATGTCGTTTGGATAAGGTCTTTATCACCATTTTCCTGAGCATCAACAAGCTGTGCATATCTCTCACCTGGAAATTTCGAATCGATTGGCAAATAAACAAAAGATCCGTCCTCTTGTCCTGGAAGCTTAATAGCAAATTCTACACGCTCTGTGCTTCCCTTAACCGTTGCCACATTTTCTTCATACTGTGACGGTGACAATATTTCTTTCAAAATTGCACCAAGCTGAATCTCGCCAAGTATTCCTCTTGTCTTAACACCTGAAAGGACTCTTTTTAATCCGCCTACATCATTTGCTAAGTTTTGCATCTCGCCAAGTCCTTTATAAACTTGCTCTAGTTGCTCACTTACTCGCTTAAATGATTCCGTGATGCGGCTTTCTAATGTCGATTGAAGTTTTTCATCAACCGTTCCTTTTATCTCATCGAGCTTCTTTGAATTTTCTTCCTGGATATTTTTCATTCCTGTGGACATAGTGTTTCTAACACCTTCCATCTTTTGTTCAAAAGACTCAATAAGTTTATCCATGCTTTCGCCTATTTTTTGTATCTCTTTTTCAGTACTTTGCTGGATTTCCTTTATTTGTTTTTCGTTTGATTCTTGCGAGCCCTTGATTTGCTCTGTCATGCTGTCCTTGAACTGATTTTGGTTTTGTACAAGGAGTTCGCTAAGACTTTTCATTGAACTTTGCGTTGTCTCAGAAACATTTTTTTGAATTTGTCCAGACGATTCAAATATGCTCTTTTGTACATCAGTAATAATTAAATTTTTTGTTGCTTCTGCATTACCAGTATTTCCTTGTCCTGGCTTCTTTATAAGAACGATTATTATTAAAGCGATTACTGCTACTAAAGTAATTATTGAAATAATTATTTGTGCCATATTAAATCTTCCTCCGATTTTATTAGTTACCTACTCTAAACTTGCTAAGAAACTCTTGATGTCGTCGTCTTCGATAATGGATTTTACCTGGCTGTTCGACTCAGCTATTAATTTTATCTGGGCCTTTTGGTCGGCGGTCCATGTTCCGCCACATAAAGACATTGCTTTTATTATTTCGTGTGTTCGAGCAAAGCTGCCGCTATTTTCAAGCGCAATTATCAGATTTGTTCTTTCGCGTTCTTCGTCGCTTATCTTTTTATCTGCTGCCTTTGTCTCTTCCTTACATCTATAGTAGAACGACTCGAGCGCCTCGTTGTGCGCTGTCCTGTCTATTATACCCTTAACTAATGTGTCTAATTCGGTGCCTTCCGAATAATCAGCTGGCGCAAAATATTTTATTCGTCTTTCACGCATCATCTTATAGACTTTGGCTTTATCTTTTGTCTCTGAATTGTAAACGCCAATTGAATAGCCGCCTGATGAATTAACGAGTTTCATGCAAGGGATATCTGTATCGCTATCTCCAATATAGACTATGTTTCTAAACGGCACTCTCGTTTCTTCGGAATGAAAAAACTCGTTTACGCCTGGATCATTTACGTCCGGCACACCCTTCTCTATTCTAAATAAGAACTGCGTTTTGTTCGTGTAGTTTACTATCTGCGCTGGCCACTTTGCTACGCCACGCTCGTTATAATAAAATGAGCATGCATAGATTTGCTCAAATGAATCTGCAACTGCTGTGCCCTCTATCATTTCTTTTATGCCTGACGATATAATATAGTGCTCTACAATTACGCCCTTTTCCTCGCCGTATTTTCTTATGCGCTCGAACCAATCTTTTACACCTGGAAAAAGTTTTACCTTCGAACCATAATCCGCAAGTGTTTGCTTGTTAAACACTATCTTGCCTTCGGCCTCTTGCGCCATAAAATACATATACGCCGACACCTGATCCATATGGTTCTTTTCTGCGAGCTCGTTTACATCTTTCCAAAACGCATCTACATCGTATCCCACTGACTGAATATATCCTTGAGCCTGCATATCATCTGGCGAAAGCGTCTTGTCAAAGTCATAGCATATCGCTAGTACCGGCCTATTCTCTTTTTCTTTCTTGATATATTTTCCCATTATTTTCTAATATCCTTTATGTCGTCTTCATTCAAACGGTTTATTGCAACTTCTTGCTCTAATATTTGAATCATTCTTATATCTATATTCAAAGGTCTGAAGCCCTTTTTTAGGGGTTCAGACCTTTTTAGGTTAAGCTATTGGGCGGACTTGAACCGCTGACCTCTTCATTACCAATGAAGTGCTCTACCGCCTGAGCTACAATAGCATATGTGCGAAAAACCTTCTATTTTCAATGTTTTTCGTGACTCGTTGAAAAATCTAATTTCAAAGTACCCACAATCTGTCCACAAAATGAAATAAAAAATCTTGTATAATATTATACAAGTAAATTTATAAAATAACCATATTAATTTTCGATAGTGTAAATTTACTGTAGGAATTCAATAGATAAGTTTCCCCTAGATTCTTGTTAGAACTTTAGATTTCTTAACTATTATATTCCTTGTCTCATTTTTTATAAATACCAAATATGGTTTTTTAAAGCTGCTATCTTTTT
>JAZLLU010000010.1:0-26670 GCA_045598285.1 Lachnospiraceae bacterium
TCCCTGCTATGTCTTTAGATGTTACTTTTTCCATAATTTTATACTCCTTAAAAATTATTTAACTTTATTATCTGCTAATATTTCAGGTTTATAAATCATACTGTCTTTTTCCGTGATTTCTTTAATAACTTTAGCTGGAACACCGCCGGCTAATGAATTATCCGGAATATCTTCTGTGACAACGCTGCCCGCCGCAATAACACAATTGTTACCAATTGTAACGCCTGGGCATACCGTAACATTCGCGCCAAACCAACAGTCATGTCCAATATGAACCGGCTTTGCATAGCAAAGATGTTTTTCAACTCCATTTGCATCAATCATAGATTTTCTTTCATTTGGAAGTAATGGATGAACTGGTGTAACGATTGTTACTCTAGGTCCGAAGTTGCAATCATCTCCGATTACTACTTCTGCATCATCTTGAATTAGAAGATCGAAATTTCCAAAGAAACGTTTTCCAATTTTTGTATGTTTTCCGTAATGCATGTAAAGTGGGCCTTGGATAAAACTTCCTTCACCAAACTCACCAAACATTTCTTTTAATATTGCTTCGCGTTTTTCAGTTTCATCTTCATAAAGTTTATTAAAATCAGTATTTAAGTTATGTGTTTTAAGTTTCATTTCCACCAATTCAGGTGTAAGTGGCGCAAAAAGTATTCCTTTTTGAATTTTTTCTTCTTCTCTCATAATTTCCCCCGTAAGGGCATATTGCCCCCTTATAATCTCTAATAATATTACACCATTAAATCTACCTCGTAAAGATTAATTGAACTTGATATATTATTAATATATAATCATAATGTAATTTATTTTTTGTGAGGTGTGATATGAAAAAAATTAAAGCTTGTGTAGTAGGCGTTGGCTTTATTGGCGTTGCCCATATAGAGGCCCTTAGACGCCTAGGAAATGTTGAAGTTGTTGCAATCGCAGACCCTGCTGGCGCAAAAGAAAAAGCTGAAGATCTTTGCATTCCAGCTGCTTATGAAGACTATAAGGAAATGCTTTTAACAGAAAAGCCTGATACAGTACATATCTGTGTTCCAAATAGCCTTCACTATGAAATCGCTAAATTCGCTATGGAGCAAGGAATTTGCCCAATCTGCGAAAAACCTTTTACCACTACAGTTGAAGAAGCAAGAGAATTAGTAGCTTATGCTAAAGAGCATAATATTGTTAACGCTATTAACTTTAACTGCAGATATTACCCACAAGTAATGCAGATGAAAAACATGGTTAAAGAAGGCCAAGTTGGCGACGTATTTACTATCCAAGGTTGCTACGTTCAAGACTGGCTTTTACTTGATACAGACTATAGTTGGCGTTTAGAGCCTGATAAATCTGGTGAATCTAGAGCTTTCTCAGATATTGGTTCTCATTGGATTGATATGGTTGAAATGATTACCGGTCAAAAAGCTGTTGAAGTTTTAGCAGACTTTGAGATTTTCCATAAAACACGTAAAAAACCACTTAAGCCTATTGCTACCTATTCTGGTATGTCTCTTCGTCCAGAAGACTACGAAGAAGTTCCTATCAATACAGAAGATTATTGTACAGTATTGTTCCATTTCGAAAATGGAGCTCATGGTTGCTGCAATATTTCTCAAGTATTTGCAGGACATAAAAACCAAATCGTTATCTCTGTTGCTGGTAGTAAATGCGCACTTCATTGGGACAGCGAAGATTCTAACGAACTTTGGATAGGAAAACGTGATGGCTTTAACCAAAAAGCTACAAAAGATCCATCTACTCTTCTTCCTGAGACTGGTAACTATGTAAGTTACCCAGGTGGACATGTTGAGGGATTCCCTGATACATTCAAACAACATTTCAAATGCATTTACAAAGCTGTAGCTGAAGGCAATACATCTTCAAAAGATTTTGCAACTTTCGAAGATGGTCTTCGCGATATGCTTATTTGCGAAGCTGTTGTTAAGAGTTCAAAAGAAAGAACTTGGGTTAAGATAGGAGAATAAAGGAGAGTTTTATGTTCAAAATAGGTACTCTTGCCGACTGGTTCGGTGTTGGAATAATCGAAGGAATAAAAGAATCTCAAAAATGTGGCGCAACGGGTGTTCAACTTTATGCCGCTGATTCTTTTGACCCTAGAACAGCCAGCAAAGAACTTGTAGAAGAAGTTAAAAATACATGTAAAGAATGCGGGCAAAAAGTTACAGCACTTTGCTGTGAATTAGGCGGCTATGGTCTAGAAAAAGAAGAAGATAATCCTGAAAAAATTGATTACCTTAAAAAATGTGCTGACCTTGCCGAAGAACTAGAATGTCCTGTTCTTACTACTCATTTAGGAGTTGTTCCTGATACCAAAGATGCTACTTACAATACAATGCTTAAGGCATGTAAAGAAGTTGCTAGCTATGCTTATCCTAAAGGCGTTACTCTTGCAATTGAAACTGGTCCTGAGTGCGCAACTTTGCTTAGAGGTTTTATTGATGATTGTGGCGACGGCGTTGGAGTAAACTTTGACCCAGCTAACTTTGTAATGGTTGGTGCCGACGACGAAGTAAACGCTGTTAAAATTCTTAGTGATAAAATCGTTCATACACATGCAAAGGACGGAAACAATCTTAACAAGATTTCTTCAGCAGACTTCTATCATAAATTTGCTGAAGGTGGTCTTGAGTGGATGGCAACTTCTAATATTTGCGTGGAAACTCCTTTAGGAGAAGGCCAAGTAAAATGGCCTGAATACTTAAAAGCATTAAAAGAAACTGGTTATAACGGATTTCTTACAATTGAACATGAAGTTCAAGATAAGGCCGATGAAATTCGCGAAGCCGTTGACTTTTTGAAAAAACAAATGGAGGTACTATAACTATGATGAAATTGGGATTACAGTCAGCTATTCTTCCTACACTTACATTTGAAGAATTATTTGACTATGCTGCTGAGGTAGGCTTTAAGGCTATCGAAGTATGCTGCTGGCCTGTTGGCAAAGCAATTCGTCGTTATGCAGGAGTTACACATATCGACGTAGACAACTGTGACGAGGCAAAACTTTTGTACTATAAAAAATATGCAGAAGATAAAGGTATTGAAATTTCTGCACTTGGATATTATCCAAACCCACTAGATCCAAACAAAGAAGCTTCTGATGTTGCTATAGCTCATATTTATAAACTTATCGATGCTGCTGCAACTATGGACGTTAACATGGTAACAACTTTTATCGGAAAAGATAAAAATAAAACTGTTGAAGAAAACTTAGATCTTTTTGAGCAAGTTTGGACACCAATTATTAAATATGCAGAAGAAAAGAAAGTAAAAATCGCTATTGAAAACTGCCCAATGCTCTACACTAAAGATGAGTGGCCAGGCGGTGTTAACTTAGCTTGTGCTCCTTATATTTGGAGAGAAATGTTTAAGAGAATTCCTAGCGATTACTTTGGACTTAACTATGACCCATCACATCCTTATCTTACAAGAGCTGACTATGTTCGCCCTGTATATGATTTTAAAGATAAGATTTTCCATATCCACTTCAAAGATATCAAGATTTATCCTGATAAACTTTATGAGTATGGAATGCTTGCATATCCAACACTTTGGCACTCACCAAAGATTCCAGGAATGGGCGATGTAAACTTTGGCGCTTTAATTTCAGCACTTAATGATATTAGATACGATGGTCCTGCATGTATCGAAGTTGAAGATAAAGCATTTGAAAACAGCGTAGAAGATGTTAAGAAAGCTGTTGAACAAAGTTATCGTTTTATTCATCAATATCTATAATTTTTAGTTTTACAAAGAAAGGCCGGGCACATAAATGTGCCCGGTTAAATTATTTTTATGAACGAATTATTTAAGTCAATCGGTAAAAATTTTAATCTAAATGGTGAATTAATTTCTTACGAACGTATCACAAACGGAAACGTTAATTCAACTTATAAAGTGTCTTTTAGAAATGATAATCAAATAGATGATTACCTTTTTCAAAAAATAAATGTCGTAGCTTTTCACAGACCTGAAGAAATAATGCAAAACATCGACCAGGTTACTTCTCATATTCATGAACATTTTCCAGAAGATGAAACTTTAATTTTCTATTCCGGAGAAGATAAGAAAAATTATTACTACGACGAAGACGACTCATTTTGGCGAGTTATGAACTATGTAGACTCCATCACTTACAATACATGTGATGATAATGAAATAATAAAATCTGTAGGCGAGGCTTTTGGACATTTTGCTATGCAACTTTCAGACTTTGATGGCTCTACTCTTTTTGAAACAATTCCAGACTTTCACAATACAGAAAAACGTCTTCAAACTTTTTTAGATGATGTTAAAGAATATGCCGGAAAAAGAACTAATGAGATTGCCCATGAAATTTCTTACATAGAAGAAGTGAAAGACCTTGCTACTTTATTAAGCCACAAATATAACAACAACGAACTTCCAGTTCGCGTTACACACAACGACACTAAATGTAACAACGTTCTTTTTGATAAGAAAACTTTTAAGCCTATTGTAGTAATTGATTATGACACAATAATGCCCGGCATGACTATATATGACTTTGGTGATGCTGTAAGATCAATTGCAAATAATATTTTGGAAGATGAAGAAGATTTATCCAAGGTTTTTCTTGATATAGAAAAGTTCAAGGCTTTTAGCGATGGTTATTTTTCTGAGACAAAAAATACATTAACAAATGAAGAAATCGAAAGCATGGCGCTTGGTGCTTTTTCTATCACTATTGAACTTGCCTCAAGATTTTTAGATGACTATATTAAAGGTGATGTGTATTTTCATATAGATTATCCAAAGCAAAATCTAAATCGGGGTAGATGTCAATTAGCTCTTGCAAAAGATATGCTGACGCATATTGATGAGATGAATGACATCATTAAAGAAATGTGCAAATAAAAAAATAAAGGGTAAAGACCAAAAGTCTTTACCCTTTTTGTTTATGCTTGCAACGGAGGTATATCCTCATATGGTTCTTCTTCTTTCTTCTTTCCGTTCTTTCTTACAGCAAACAAAAATACTGGAGTCAAGAAAGAGAAAATCAACGAAAGAATCAATAATGCAACATGTGCTTTTGAAAGTTCTTGATAAACAAATCCTAATACAACTATTTCAAGAACTATTAGAGCAAGTGAACAACATAATACGACAATCAAAACTGGTAAAAGCCAACCATGAGTGAGCATAGCCGCTTTAATCATACCGAAACTATTACTCGTCTTTCCAGTTGCTATTGTAATAGCAATACTTCCAGCTATTATTATTAAAGACAAAAAGAATATCCAGCCACCGAAACCACTGTGTTCTGCTCCATCTTTTTTTCTAATATGATCAGCGCTTCTTCCTAAAATAAGCAAATCAAAAATTGGAAGCCACGCAAGGCCAGGTGCCTTAACGCCTTGATCTTTCGCAATACGGTAAATGCCAACACTCTTAAAGATGTAGAATAATAATACTACAACTCCACCAAACAACAATAAAAACAACAATCCTCCTAGTAAGGCTGCTGGAATTGTTATAGCAGTTTTTGCCGCTATAAATCCCGCAAATGTTTTCATAACTATCCTCCTTGTTAGATACAATTATATTTTCTTAAGTATTCGTCAAATGCATCCTTTTCTTCAGCTCTTCCAGTACATATGAAACAAAGTCCTTTTTGTGTCCCAAGAAGATTAACAATGTAATCGATATATGGAAGTTCTTCGCTACCATTTATAAATACTTGGCAAAGCTTTCCAGCTGCATGTATCTTTTTATAAATATCTGGCCACTGATCTAATCCCGGCGAACCAGCACCTTGTATCCATTGTACACCATTTAGGTCCTCCACTGCTAGTATAGAATCTAAATGTCTCACTGCCCCAGGTCCATCAAGATGATATATCGTTCTAGGAATAAATTTGCATTCTTCTTTTAAGATTGGAAGATAAAAATCATCATACATCTGTGGGCTTATCATTGCAGAAAAATCATTTTGTAAAACAAAATATTCTTTTTGTGAAAGCATAGTTGCCCAAGCTGTATATCCAGGAATCTTGTTTTCATCAATTACATCAGCAAAAATCTTATACGCCTTTTTAAATTGCTCATGTACATTTGCGCAAGCTTTCTTTACTCCCTCTTCTTCTTCATACAATTCTTCAAGCAATGGATTTGCATCTCTAATAGATGAAACAATATCCATAACCCCACCAAAATCAGGAAAACCAATCGGCATATCGCCGTTGAAGTAATTCTGAACGGCACATGTTAGGTCAAGGGCCCTTTTAAGAAGTGATGAATCTTCTTTAAGTGGCAAGTTTTCCATCTCTTCAATATTTGGACACATCTTCTTAAACCAAACCGTTCCAAGATTATGATCTATTCCAAAGTCCTGTCCTAAAAATCCACCTAATATGCCAGTAGGTCGCATATAAAAAGCCGGGATAGCATCACCACAATACATAACCGCATCATAAGCTTTATCAACTACTTTCGCAGCTTCGCTAACTGGTAAATCGAAATCATACATCGCATCTAAAATCACCTTACGATAATTTGATGCGAAAAAATCCCCATTCGTTGAAATCGTTTTATCAAGTGTTACTTGGATGATTGGGCGATTAAGTTTTCCTTCCCACCAATCTTCAAAAACTTCTTTTAGTGCATTATATTTATTAACATCAAAATTCATAAAACCACTCCCCATATTTGATGTTTTTAACTTTTTTATTTTATCATAAATATTGAAATGTTGGTAACTTATTTAGCATACGAATAAATGCTATTTTTTTATAAATAATTGCAAAAGTGCCTTGTAAATACTAACCCTTTGGTATACAATTTTTCGGGTGATTAAAACCAATTTTGAAATTGTAGGGACAATGGAATCCTTTGGATTAACCGCTTAAATCCCATTTTCATAAAGTAATATTTTAAAGAAAGAAGTGAAAAAAATGGCAAGAAAAATTAAAATCGCTATCAACGGATTTGGTCGTATAGGCCGTCTCGTTATGAGAGCAGGAATCAACAATGAAAACATCAAGTTTGTAGCCATCAACGATCCATCAATGGATCCTGACTACATGAAATACTTACTCCGTTACGACACAATGCATGGACGTTTTAGAACGGATATCCGTATACAAGGTGAACACTTATTAGTTAACGGAAACAAGATTAATGTCTATTTCGAAAAAGATCCTCTTAAACTTCCTTGGAAGGAATTAGGTGTTGACTATGTTATTGAATCAACAGGTATTTTTACAACTATGGAAAAAGCAAAGCTTCATTTAGATGCTGGCGCTAAAAACGTTGTAATCTCTGCTCCATCAGCAGATGCTCCTATGTTTGTTATGGGAGTTAACCACAATGACTACACAAAAGATATGCATATCGTTTCAAACGCTTCATGTACAACAAACTGCCTTGCTCCTTTAGCAAAGGTTATCAATGATGCTTTTGGAATTGAAGAAGGTTTAATGAGTACAGTTCACTCAACAACTGCTACACAAGGAACTGTTGACGGTCCTTCAAAAAAAGACTGGAGAGGCGGACGTGCTGCATCAGGTAATATTATCCCTTCATCAACAGGTGCAGCTAAAGCTGTAGGCAAAGTTATCCCAGAATTAAGCGGCAAACTTACAGGTATGAGTTTTAGAGTTCCTGTTCTAGACGTTTCAGTTGTAGATGTAACATTAAAACTTAAAAAGCCAGCAACATATGAAGAAATTTGTAAAGCAGTTGAGAAAGCTTCAAAAACAACTATGAAAGGCGTGTTAGGATACACTCATGACGCAGTTGTTTCATCTGATTTTCTTAACGATCCTCGTACATGTATCTTCGATGCAACGGCAGGCATTGCACTTACAGACACATTTGTTAAATTAGTTGCATGGTACGACAATGAATGGGGCTATTCAAACAAAGTCTTAGAACTTATCTTACATATGGACAATGTTGCACACCCAACTAAGAAAGCAGCTACTAAAAAGGCTCCTGCTAAGAAAACAACCACTAAAAAAGTTCCTGCTAAGAAAGCAACTACTAAAAAGGCTCCTGCTAAGAAAACAACTAAAAAATAATTAGCAATAAAAATTATTAAAGGTGTCAGAGGAATTCCCTTTGGCACCTTTTTTTGTCTAAAAATCCACCGCTTGCACAAATTACTGTTTGTAGAGATTAAGGATAAAAATTTAACATGAAATCTACGAATCTATTTTTAATCCACCAATCACACCGCCACTACTACTTTGTCCCTTTACGTCGCCGTGCGTTTCGACATTGTCCCTTTGCATCGCCGTGCGCCTCGACATTGTCCCGACTTCGTCGCCGCCTCGCTGGCTAGCGCAGCTCCATATATGAATGATTAGGCAATACTCATTTCACCATAATAATCCGAAATATGATTTTCACAAAATTTTACATATAAATCTAAATTAACAATTTTCTTTTTCTTCTTTATGAAATTTCATTTAAAAAAAGATACACTTAGGAAAATTAAGAAATATCCACAAATCCTTAAATATAGATAATTTTGTTGCACATTCTCATAAGAAAAAGTTTGATTTTCACCACAAATTCACCATAAGCTTTAATTTTATTGCACATTTTTTAAAACTTTCCTTAAAAACGTGCAACAAAAATATTCTCATTAAAAGATTTGTGGTGAAAATCATTTGCAGCAAAGAGATTTTGTGCAACAAAAATATTCTCATTAAAAGATTTGTGGTGAAATGCTTATTACGTTTTGAAATAAAATTTTTAGATCTTTGCAAAAATATATCAAGATTTTGGCTCGTCACTTGATAGAGTTGCAGTAAAATAGTAAAATATAGCAAACGTTTTAAGGGGATAATTTATGGAATTTGCTTCCACCAATTTTATCTTGATATTCTTCCCTATCTTGCTAGGGCTTTTTTATGTTATTTGCCTAATTATTGAAAATAGAAACATTAAGGCAATGATTCTTAAAATACTCTTACTTTTAGCAAGTTTAGTTTTTTATGGTTTAGCGGGAATAAAGGGACTTATTGTTTTTATTATTTGTATACTTATAAACTACTTATTTGGTCTTGGCTTTCGTGGCAAGAAAAAAACAGGTGGCAAAAAATTTCTTCTTTTCATTAGTATACTTGTTAATATCCTCTGGCTTGCATTCTATAAATATTTTGGTCTTTTAAGCACATCATTATTAAAAGGAACTTTTCTTGATGGACCAGCAATTAAGATAATACTTCCACTTGGATTTTCATTTATTATTTTCACGCAAATTGCATACTTAGTAGATTGTTACAGAGGCGATATTGAACCAGAAAAAAATATAATAGATTATGCTTTGTATAGTGCTTTCTTTATCAAAATAGCACAAGGTCCTATTACACGTTATGCGGATTTAGGAACCCAAATAAAAATTTCATTTGTTGACAATATTAATCGCATTTCTTTTGCAAAAGGAATTAAACGTTTTGCTTATGGCCTCGGGAAAAAGGTTATTATCGCAAATACGCTTGGAACAGTTGTAGATAAAATTTGGACGGCACATGAATCGGGGCAAGTATTAGGAAGTCCTGTAGCATGGTTCGGAATTATTCTTTATACACTTCAAATTTATTATGATTTCTCAGGCTACTCGGATATGGCAATTGGTCTTGGACATATGTTTGGATTTAATATTCCAGAAAACTTTGACTATCCATATACAAGCTTTTCAATAAAAGAATTTTGGCGTAGATGGCACCAAAGCCTTTCATTTTGGTTTAGAGATTATCTTTTTATTCCATTAGGTGGAAGTCGCAAGGGTCTAGCAAGAAATTTATTAAACCTTGCTATTGTATTTATTGTAACTGGAATGTGGCATGGTGCTGATCTCACATTTATTATATGGGGAGGAGTTTATGCATTCTTTAGCATCATAGAAAAACTTTTCCTTGGAAAAGCGCTTAAAAGAAATCCACTTAAGATATTTAATCTTTTATACACCATAATTATTGTTACTTTGAACTGGGTATTCTTTAGAAGTTCAAACCTTACTTCTGCTCTAGGCTTTTTTAAGAACATGTTTTCTTTTAGTGACGAAGGCAGTATGCTTTCAATTGCAAGTTACTTAACAGTTGATTTAATATTTGCCATTGTAATCGGAATCCTATTTTGTGGTGCACTTCAACGTCCATTCAAAAAAATATATTTAAAAATTCAAAAGCTTAATATCGTACAAATAATTGACGTCATTTTCCAAATAGCAATTATTGTATGGTCTATACTAATGATTATTCAAGGATCATATAGTCCATCAATTTATGGAAGATTTTAATTAGGCAACCAACAAGACACCGATAAAAATTAATCAACCAACAAGACACCGATAAAAAATGGAAGGTACTTCACATAAGTACCTTCCATTCATTTTTTAGTTATTTAATATTAAATTAGTTCTTATTCTTAAATAAAGCACCGCTTTTTACTAAGATTGAAAATACCATTGTAGGAATTAAGCACAATATTAATACAAAGTAGAACATCACGCTTAATGGAACTGAATACCATACTGTTGTGCAATTTATTATTACTGCTATAACAAAAGTTCCTAGATTCGTGATGCCAATAATCATAGCAAGCAAATCAGTTAATCCTTTTTTAGGAATTGTCCATTTAATTACTGGAATTGCAGCAACAGTAAGTGATAAATAAATTGCATAAAGTATTCCTAATGCTGAAGCATCGCCAAAGAAAACATAAAATGAAAATGATAAGCCATAAGCTCCAACAAATCCTGGAATTATAAAAAATATTATTGTAAGCAATGCAATGCCTGAATAAAGAATTTTTTCTAAAAGTGCTGAATCATTTTTAACAATATTTACTACTTCACCAACAGAATTATTTTTGTTTGTGTTTGCTGAGCCAGCTCCTACCTGTGTTCCACACTTAACGCAAAACTTTTGTCCTGGTTCTAATTTAGTACCACAGTTAATACAAAAATTATTGCTTGGAGCCACTACTTCCGCTCCACAATATGAACAAAATTTTTGGTCGGTAGATACTGGTTGTCCACAACTACTACAAGTAATGTTCATTTCTAATCCTCCCCGATTACATAAAATATGGTTATATTATAATATATTTGCCCTATATAACAACATATTATTTAAATTATTCTTGAGATGAGAGTTTTGCTGCTTGGTCAGCTGCTATGCAGTTATCTATCAGTTCAAAAATATCTCCATCAAGAATATCTCCCAATTTATAAGTCGTAAATTTAATTCTATGGTCAGTTACTCTATTTTCCGGAAAATTATAAGTCTTTATTTTTTCAGAACGATCTCCCGTACCAACCTGGCTTCTTCTTTGTGCTGCTTCAGCGGCTTGTTTCTTTTGCATCTCTAAATCATAAAGTCTAGCCTTTAATACTTTAAGAGCTTTATCTTTATTCTTAAGTTGGCTCTTCTCATCCTGACATGAAATAACGATTCCTGTAGGAATATGAGTTAATCGAACCGCAGAGTCAGTAGTATTTACGCATTGTCCACCATTTCCAGAAGCTCTAAAAACATCAAACTTGCAATCGTTCATATCAATTTCAATATCAACGTCTTCAGCCTCAGGCATAACCGCAACAGTTGCCGTTGATGTATGAATTCGTCCGCCACTTTCCGTAACAGGAACTCTTTGGACACGGTGAACACCACTTTCATATTTAAGTTTTGAATATGCGCCTTGACCATTAATCATAAATACAACTTCTTTCATTCCGCCAATGCCCATTTCATTCATCGAAACAAGTTCACTCTTCCATCCATTTCTTTCAGAAAACCGACAATACATACGGTAAAGTTCAGCCGCAAAAAGAGCCGCCTCATCTCCACCAGCACCAGCGCGAATTTCAACAACAACGTTCTTGTCATCATTTTCATCCTTAGGAAGAAGTAATATTTTAAGTTCCTCTTCTATTTGCTCTATGTTTTTCTTTGCTTCAGCCAACTCTTCTTTAGCCATCTCTTTTAAGTCTTCGTCGCTTTCTGTATCAAGAATCTCTAAGCTATCATCAATCGTTTGCTTCGCATTTCTATAACGCTTATAAGCATCTACGATTGGTGCTAAATCGCTTTGTTCTTTCATAAGCTTTTTAAATTGGTTTTGATCCGATGTAACATCAGGGCTTCCTAAAAGGTCTAAAACCTCATTATATCTTGCCTCAATTGATTCTAACTTATCGAACATTTTTTCTCCTTGTATCAGCAATTATTTAATTGCAATTATATTTCTATCTTTTCCAGGTAAATCTTTATTTACCTTAATATCTCTAAAATTATTTTCTTTTAATAAATCGCTAACCGCCGCCGCTTGATTGCATCCTATCTCTAGTGAAATAATTCCGTTATCATTTAGGTGGTCATATGCCGCCGGAATTAAACGCTTATAAATATCTAGTCCATCGTCCCCTGCTACTAGTGCTAGCTTTGGCTCAAAATTTTTGACTTCGCTTTCTAATTCATCGTACTCATTTTTTGTCACGTATGGCGGATTAGAAATAATAACGTCGAACGACTCTTCAATATTTTCAAACAAATCGCTTTCGATTAATTTAATATCAAGATTATTATCTTCAATATTTATCTTAGCAACTTCAAGCGCTTTTCTAGAAATATCAGCAGCAAAAACCTTTGCGTCGTCTCTAAACTTTTTAATAGCAATCGCTATGCATCCGCTTCCCGTGCACATATCCAAAACCGTTGCGCTTTGTGGAATTTTCTTTAATGTTTCCTCAACAACACTTTCTGTGTCTTGTCTAGGAATTAAAACATTTTCATTAACACTAATGTCAAATCCCATAAAGTTCGTTTTCCCAATAATATATTGAGCCGGGACATGTTCCGCACGCTTTTCTAACATAGCCAAAAACTTTTCTTCGTCCTTGACTTCAAGCTCATCTTTTGCGCAAAGATAATACTTCGATTTGTCTACTGATGTAGCGGCTTTAAGCAAAAGAAAAGCATCGATTTTTGCATCATCGATGCCTGACTTTTCTAGTTTATCAATTGCAAAGCTTATTGCATTTTCAAAAGTCATATTACAGCCAGGATACCGTATCTCTATCTGCTTTTTCGTATTCTGAATATTCTGTATTCGGAGAAGGTGCTACGATATCTTTAATATTTTTTCTACTGTGAGGATCTTTTCCTTCGTTAAGAGCTTTTATTTCTTCTTCTGCTTTAGCAAAATCTCTTCCACTAGTAAAGAAATCTTCTTCGACATCTTCTGCCGTATTAACAACCTCTCCAGTTAGATATCCTCTCCAATCAAATACTGCGTCAACAGAAGCAATAGCAACTTCAACCATATCTCTTGTTGGCTCTTTTGTTGTCATAGACTGCACCCAAAGTCCTGGGCTAATTACAAATCCTGCAAATTTGCTGTTAGAATTTCCTGCCCATTGAATAAATTCAAAAGACAATCCTGCAATAACAGGGATAAGCAAAATTCTAATAATAAGTCTAAGCCAAAGTGTTTCAACTCTTATAAAGATAAAAAGAATAATACTTAAAATCAAAACAAAAACAATAAAGCTTGTACCACAACGGCGATGCACTTTTGAAGATCTCATAACATTATTTACTGTAAGCGCATGACCATTTTCAAGACAGTTAATACATTTATGCTCAGCTCCGTGATACATAAACGTACGCTTTATGTCTTTCATACTTGAAATAATTGAGATGTAGATAATAAAAATAAGAAGTTTAACAACACCTTCAATTACCGCAAGTAACGTTGCCGAAGTTATATGCGAATATTTCAAAATTAATTCCGAAATGAAATACGGCAACAAAATAAACAAAGCAACTGCGATAACTAATGCGATAACAACTGTAAATACCATAACAGCGCTCTCGCCTTTAGACTTAAAGGTTTCATCAACAACTCTATCCGTTATTCCCTCTTCGTTTTCAATATCATCTTCATAAAAAGTTGCAGAATAAGTAAGTGTTCTAATTCCAAGCACTAATGAATTGATAAATGCAACGACACCTCTAATAATAGGAAAGCCTAAAATCTTGTGCTTTCTTGTTATATTTTCATATTTAGATTTTGCTACTTCAATTTCTCCGTCCGGTCTTCTAACAGCAACAGCAACGTCCTCGCCGTGACGCATCATAACGCCCTCTATTACTGCCTGACCACCGATATGTGAATTTCTCATTTAGTTTCCTTCCAAGAAATAGATATAAAAAGACCAGACAACATTTCTTTTCACGCTAAAAGAAAACCGTCTGGCCTAATTAGTCTTAAGCTATTTAAGGTTATATTTTTTGTTGAACATTTCAACACGACCACGTGCTTGAGCAGCTTTTTGCTGTCCTGTATAGAAAGGATGGCACTTTGAGCAAACTTCAACGTGGATATCTTCTTTTGTTGAACCTGTAGTAAATGTGTTTCCACAGTTACATGTAACGGTTGCTTGATAGTATTTTGGTTGTATTTCTTCTCTCATTTTTTCTCCTCTTTCCTGTTCGAAAAACTTTTAACTCTTCGAATCTTTAATAAATCAGCCCTAGTATTGTATCACAGCACTATATAGCATGCAACACAAAAAACAATGCCTTTTATACTAATTTAACCCTTTTATACTAATTTAATCTTTCTAATCATGTTTACAAATTCTTCATTTGAGTGAGTTTTTGCAAACAAATCAAGGATTTTTTCAGTGCATTCTTCAGCGCGAAGTCCACCTGTTGCTTTTCTTATAATATATACTGCTTCTTGCTCTTCAGCGTTAAGTAAAAGGTCTTCTCTTCTTGTACCAGATTTTGCAATGTCAATTGCTGGGAATATTCTCTTTTCTTGAAGTTTTCTATCAAGAATAAGTTCCATATTACCAGTGCCTTTGAATTCCTCGTAAACAACATCATCCATCTTACTGCCTGTGTCAACGAGTGCTGTTGCTAAGATTGTCAAACTTCCACCTTCTCTAATATTTCTAGCAGCACCGAAGAATCTTTTCGGCATATGAAGAGCTGCCGGGTCAAGACCACCTGATAAAGTTCTTCCACTAGGAGGAACTAAAAGGTTATAAGCTCTTGCAAGTCTAGTAATACTATCTAGCAAGATTACAACATCTTCGCCGTGCTCAACTAATCTTTTTGCACGTTCGATCACCATTTCTGAAACTCTTTTGTGATGGTCTGGAAGTTCGTCGAAAGTTGAATAGATAACTTCAACATTATCTCCAACAACGCCTTCCTTCATATCTGTAACCTCTTCAGGTCTTTCATCTATTAATAGTATAAGTATATGAACTTCTGGATTGTTTTTTTGAATTGAATGAGCTACTGCCTTAAGAAGTGTTGTTTTACCAGCCTTAGGAGGAGAAACAATCATACCTCTTTGGCCCTTACCAATAGGTGAAACAAGGTCAAAAATTCTCATAGCAACATTTTTTTCGCTTGTTTCAAGTTTTAATCTCTCATCTGGGAAAATAGGTGTAAGACTTTCAAAGTTTTTACGACTTGCAGCTTCGCTAGGTAAAAGACCATTGATTCTATCTAGTCTAAGAAGTGCACCAAACTTTTCATTTTGTGTTTTTATTCTTACTTTTCCAGTTAAGATATCACCAGTTTTAAGGTTAAAACGTTTTATTTGAGAAGGAGAAACATAAACATCGTCTTCTCCAGGCAAATAATTCTCGCATCTGATAAAACCATATCCATCTGGCAAAACTTCTAAAATTCCATTAGCGACTATGCCAGAATCTAGTTTTTCCTCTTCTTCTTTAGTGATGCCACTTTCTTCTTCACGAATTTTTTCCTCTGAAGCTTGCATAATAGCATCAATTAACTCCGCTTTCTTCATAGAAGTAATGCCTTTAATACCAAATTGCTCCTTTGCGATGTCCTTAAGCTGAGCAAGTGCAACAGTTTCTAATTGTTCTCTTTTCATAAAATTTCCTTTCAAAAAAACAAAAAATGTCCAAACAACTAACGTAACAACTAAATTTTCAATTCATAATTCTATGGGATTTGTATGAAACTTAAGAATCTAAGAATTTCTGACGTTCGTATTATATATAAAATAGTTTGAAAATGCAAGTTTTATATGATAATCTATAAAAACCCCTTTCTTTTAGAGGAATAGAATTATGACAGATTCAAATACTATTTATAAGTTAATGATTTTGTATATGCTCAACAAATTAGACTCTCAGCTCACAAACGCTCAGCTGTTTAGTTTTTTTATTGAGAAAGAATATACAGACTATTTCAATATCCAGCAAACGCTCTCTGAGCTTGTTGAATCTGGTTTTGTTGAGATGGTTATAATTAGAAATACTTCTTACTATAGTATCACCCCAGAAGGATATGAATCGCTTACATTCTTTAAGAACCAAATCCCTAAAGGAGCACTAGAAGATATCACTAATTATCTTGAAGAGCACAAATATACTCTTAAGAATGAAGTTGGCACAACTGCCGATTACTATAAACACACAAATGGTGATTATATTGCTCATTGCCAAATCATGGAGGGAAAAGCTCTACTTTACGAACTTAATATAGCAGTACCTAGTGAGGAAGAAGCCTCAAAGATTTGTTCTAACTGGGACGGCTATTCAGAAGATGTTTATGCAACAATAATGAAAACCCTTCTTCAATAATATGATAATCAAAAGCGCTGATTTAGAAACTGTATGTGGACCGACAAGCACTCTTCCTAGTAACGCATTGCCGGAAATTGCATTTGCTGGCAAATCAAATGTTGGCAAGTCTTCTTTAATTAACGCTCTACTAAATCGTAAAGCTTTGGCTCGTACATCTAGCCAGCCAGGCAAAACTCAAACAATCAATTTTTATAACATAAATAAATCTTTTTATTTCGTTGACCTTCCAGGATATGGATATGCTAAGGTTTCTGCTTCTGAGCAAGCAAAATGGGGCGAAATGATAGAAAAATATCTAAACACATCAAAACAATTAAAGGTTATCTTTCTTTTAATTGATATTCGTCATGAAGTGAAAGCAAATGATAAGCAAATGTATGATTGGATTGTCGCAAATAATTTTACACCTGTTGTTATAGCAACAAAGGCTGACAAAATAAAACGAAGCCAGCTTGCTAAGCAACTTAAAGCTATCAAAACTGGCCTCGGAATCGTTAATAGTGATATCCTTCCGTTCTCATCTGAAACAAAGCAAGGCTTTGAAGATGTCTGGAAAAAAATCGAATCTTATATTTAATTAATCTATAGCAAAAGAATCGGCTTAATAAAGTCCAAGGTACGGACCTGGGTCTACTCTTGTACCACCAATATTGTAGAGCATTACACCAAAGTGTAAGTGACAACCTGTTGAGTTACCAGTAGTTCCAACATATCCAATAACCTCACCTTGGCTGACGTATTGTCCAACTGATACGGCACGTCTGGATTGATGCATATATTCTGTATATACTCCACCACCATGATAGATAACAGTATAGTTACCGCATCCACCATTCCATCCGTCTTGCGAAATAACGACTTGTCCGTCATCTACCGCGTAAATCAAAGTTCCACCTGGCGCACCTACATCCAAGCCATTATGGAATTGAATTGCTCCACTACCCCAAGGATCATCTCTATATCCATAAGGAGAAGTAATCCAGTTTGGTCCATAAGGACTTGCAAGTGGCCAAAGGAATGAACCACTCGTTGGAACATATCCACCAGAAGCTTCATCATAGCTTGATGTTAAACTAAGAATTTCTTGTTTAATTTCGCTAAGCAAAGATTGTAGATATTCGTTCTGCTCTTTTTGTATAGCCTCTTCATTAAGTGCATCACCTAAAGCTTCTGCCTTAACAGCTAAAATTTCATCTAGTACTGCCATTTGGTCATCTTGTGCAGCCTTAAGCTCTAAGATTTCGTCTTGTTCTTGCTGAACAACCGCTTGCTCTTGTTTAATATAGTCTTGCATTTCTTTGAGCTTTTCCATTTCAGCACGGTCATAGTTATTAAGTTCTAATAAGTACTGAATTCTGTTAATAGCATCAGCAAAAGTATCTGACGAGAAGAAAGCTTCGAGATATGAATTACCCATGTTCTCATAAAGAAACTGGATACGAAGTTTCATATTCTCGTATTCTTTGTCAATTTGCTTTTGTTTTTCATCGATTTGCTTTTGAAGCTTATCGATCTTTTTTTGCTTTTCATCAGATTGTGCTTGATATTCATCTATAATTGCTTGTACTTCTGCAATTTCAGCATCAATCTCTTCAACTGCCTGCTTAGCATTGGCAACGTTGTTTTTTAATTCTTGTAGTCTGGCTTCACTACTTTGAAGCTCTTGTTGAATCTCGTTACGGCGCGCTTTTGCATCGGATAATTCATCACCTTTTACACCCGGAGCAATGAAAACTATCGCAACTGCAACCGCCAGGATTACACCTACAATTCTCAATATTCGTTTCATAATTCCGCCTTTTCTTAATCTGCCGATTCATTAAGAATCTCAATTGCTTTTTGTAACTGTGTGTCTTCATCCTCTGTAACAAGTCCATCTTTATAAGCGTTTTCCGGAATTTCAACTACAACGTCTGGAGTAATGCCGACTCCATTTATATCTCTATCCTTAGGAGTGAAATATTTTTCAGTTGTAAATTTCATTCCAGAACCATCCGGCAATCTAAATACGCTTTGAACGATTCCTTTACCGAATGTTTGAGTACCTACTATAGTCGCCCAATCATAATCTTGAATAGCTCCTGTGAAAAGTTCTGATGCACTGGCAGAGTTGCCATTAACAAGCAAAACCATAGGGATATGTAATTGGTGCTCCTCATCTGAGGTCTCTGTTTTTTCTTTATTGTTTTTATCTCTGGTCGTTAAAATTTTTCCTTTTGGTAAAATTCTATCGGCCATAGCAACAACCGTATTGTAATCGCCACCAGGATTATCTCTTAAATCTATGATGACTTTTTTCATGCCCTGATTTAGAAGTTCATCTATCGCAGCAGCAAACTGTTCGTCAGTAGGTTCGTCAAACTCTGTAACTATGATATATCCAATATCATTATCAAGCATTTTGTAAGAAACTGTTTCGGTTTCTATTTCTTTTCTTTCAACCTTAAACTTTAGGATTTCATCTCCACGTTTAATTTCAATATCTACGAATGTACCTGGCTCGCCTCTAACAACAGCGACAAGGGCGTCAAGATCTTCAAAACCCGACTCTCCATTAGCCGAAACAATAATATCTTTTGCTTGAATTCCAGCTTCTTTAGCCGGCGTTTTATCAAACACCTTATATACTTGATACGAACCATCATCAAGTTGGGTTACACTTACTCCTATGCCGGTATAATTACCTGCATTTTCTTGCATAAGTTGTTCAAACTCTTCTTTTGTATAATAAGTAGCATATTTATCGCCAAGGCCTTCAAGCAAACCTTTAGCTAAGCCATCTTCAATTACTTCTTCGTCGTAGTCATAAAGAAAATATTGATTTAGGTAAGCAAGTATAGTGCTTAACTTTTCGTTATAAGTAATTTCCTTGGTTGTCCTTTGTCTAACTAAAACAATACCTACAACGCAAAGCAGTGCAATTGCTACTGAAATAATAACGCCTACTACGACACCTAATCCAAACTTACTACTTTTTTTCTTTGGATTAGTTTTTCTTTCTTCCATATATATTTCTTGCTCTAATTCGTTGTCTAAATCGTTATCAAAGTAATCCATCTGTCAAACCTTAATATATTTATTTGTAGCAATAGTACTTCCTATAAAACCAATTCCTGCTCCAAGAATAATTGCAACTGGCACAACTACCTCAAATACAGAACCTAAACCAAGAAAACTAAACGAGTTAGTAAAGGTTTGAAGTTGTGAAACTACATATCCTATTGCTGCTCTATATAGGAAGAATAAAATTATTAGTGGCACAATCGCTCCTATAACACCGATTATGATTCCTTCGAAAACGAAAGGAGATTTAACGAAGAAGTCTGTTGCACCAACATATTTCATAATTTTAATTTCATCAGCACGCACTGTAATACCAGTTGTAATAGTATTCGAAATAAGGAAGATTGAAACCGCAAGCAAAACTAAAATAATTGCGATTGAAGCAATACCAGCAATCTTTCCTACATCTGAAAGCGCATTAGCTGTTATATCCGATTTATTAACCTGTCTTATGCCTTGAAGGTTCTTTAGCATCGAAACTACTGTTGATTGCTGTGAAATATCCTTTAAATAAACTGCATAAGAAGCCGATTTAGCAAGCGGATTATCATCCGCAAAACCTAAAGCCAAATCCGGGTTATCTGCAAAATAATCTTTCTTAAAACTTTCCCATGCTTCTTCAGCTGAAGTGTATTCAATATGAGAAACCTGGTCCCATCCTTCTATTTTTTTACCAATTTCTTTTATCTGTGAATCCTCTAAATCCTGATCAAAGAAAATTGTTATACAAACAGAATCTTGGGCTTCTTTAATTACATAATTAATGTTCATGATTACGGAAAGGAGTAAGCCTACCATAAAAACACAAGCTGCAATAGTAGCTACTGAAGCAACAAAGAAAATTTTATTTCTCTTTATTCCCTTAAATCCTTGTCCGAGACAATAAAAGAATGTTCCGCCTTTGCTCATTGAACACTTCCTCCTTGTCTTATATCATTTACAACCATTCCATTCTTAAGGTTAATAATACGTTTATTCATAGAACGAACAATTTCATGGTTATGAGTAACAACAATAACTGTTGTTCCTCTTCTATTTACTTCTTCAAGTAAATCCATAATTATTTGAGTGTTGCTAGGGTCTAAGTTTCCTGTAGGCTCGTCTGCCAAAAGAACCTTAGGTCTATTAACTAATGCTCTCGCAAGAGCAACTCTTTGTTGCTCTCCTCCTGAAAGTTGATTAGGAAACGCTCTATATTTTTCTGAAATTCCTGCAAGAGTTAAAACCGCTGCAACATTCTTTTTTATTTTTTCTGGAGGCACTGAAATAGCTCTTTGTGCAAAAGCTATATTTTCATATACATCTCTATCTTTTAATAAACGGAAGTCTTGAAATACAACTCCAATGTCTCTTCTAAGTTTCGGAATTTTTGATCTTCTTAAGTGGGTTACACATTTTCCGTTAACATATATTTCACCAGAAGTAGGTTGCAATTCTTTAATTAATAATTTAAAAAGTGTACTTTTTCCGGCACCTGAATCGCCAACTATAAATACAAATTCACCTGGCGCAATATGGAGGCTAACATTATCTAATGCTATGCTTTTGCCATCGTCATATACTTTTGTAACCCTGTCTAATCTAATCATATATCCTCCGACTATTTGTACTCCAGTCCGTCAACGTAATCCATATAATTAGAAACCATCATTGCTATTTTTAATGTAATTGCATCGTCAAATACTCTTAAATCTAAACCCGTATTCTTTTGGACTTTATCCAATCGATAAACTAGTGTGTTTCTGTGTATATAAAGTTGCCTTGACGTTTCTGATACATTCAAAGAATTATCAAAAAACTTATTTATTGTTTCGGTTATTTCTTCATCAAAATCTCTAGGTGAACTGTCGCCGAAAATTTCTTTAATAAACAATCTGCAAAGTGGCATTGGCAATTGGTATATAAGTCTTCCAATTCCAAGGTTCTCGTAAGAATTAATATTGCTATCTGCAAAGAAAATCTTTCCAACTTCCTGTGCCATCTTAGCTTCTTTGTACGATTTAGAAACTTCTTTTAAGTCGTACACTGTTGAACCATACGAAATTGTTACTGTTTCTGATAAAGCACGCTTAACATCTGCGAAAGCCTTATTTGCAAATTTTTCTATTTCTTTGCTAGTAACATTCGTTTCAAACTGCTTAACAAGAATAATTGTTTTCTTGTCCAATGCTGTAATCAGGTCTTCATTTTCTCTATAAATACCTTTAATAGCAGTTATAGCATCATCTTGGTTTTTTTCTTTTAAATCAAAAACGAATACAACTCTTGGCGCGTCAATCTCAAGCTTAAACTTTCTTGATCGGTCGAAAATATCGACAAGCATAAGATTGTCCATTAATAGAGATTTGACAAAGTTATCTTTATCAAACTTCTCTTTGTAAGAAGCAAGTAAATGTTCCAACTGATACTTAACCATTCTGCCAACAAGCTCAGTTGTAGCGGATTTGCCTCTTACCGCCAATATGTATTCATCCCGTAAATCGTCTTTTATTTTAAATAACTGACTATTAGATAATTCCTTAAACTCTCTAGAAGATTCGGCAAACTCCTGAATCTTCTTTGAATCTATTTTATCCTTGTACGTGGAAACAATCAAGTTTCCATCTAATCCAAATAATGCTGTGTCCTCGTTTGAAATTGCCTTTAGTTCATCAAGTGTCCTTTGCAATAATTGATTCGATATCATACTACACCTCAATTATGTTCGTTTTGTGTATATTGTGTTAACGGGGTTTTTACACAATTTTTCATATTTTGTACAATTTTTTGCATATTTTTTGTTATACATTGTGTATTATATATCATTTTTCATAAAAAATAAAGCCTTTTTGTGGATAATTTTGTACGATTTATCAATCCTCTTCGTGATTATGCACAATTAAAGGTTTTATTTTTCTATAAAAAATTTGCCTGTCCAAAACAATATGTTGTGGTCAGGCAAACGATACATGTCTATAAAAAATAATTTATATTAGATAAGTTCTGGGTAAAGTTCCTTTGCAAGAGCAAAACTTTCTTCATCTATAAGCGTAAGATAAAAATCACGTTTTTCGTTTTCTTGCTGAACTTTTAAGATTTCTTCTATCGCAATCTTAATTGCTTCTTTCTTAGGATATCCATACGTCCCTCCAGAGATGAGAGGAAACGCTACGCTTCTACATCCGTGAGTTTTTGAAAGTTCTAATGACTTTTGATAAGCACTTCTTAAAAGTTTCTCTTCGCCATTGTTTCCGCCATTCCAAACAGGTCCGACTGTATGAATAATATAAATTGCATATTCCATATCATAGCCCCAAGTGATTACAGCTTCTCCTGTTGGGCATCCGCCTATTTGTGCACATGCTTCGTCAAGTTCTGGGCCTGCTGCCTTATGAATAGCACCGTCTACTCCGCCGCCGCCAACAAGTCCTTCGTTAGCTGCGTTAACAACGGCATCAACTTCCATCTCTACAATATTCTCATTAACTATTTTTACTGCCATATTTTTTATCCCCTATTTTTTTATGTACTTTATTATACAATAAAGCTCCCTAAAATCCTAATAAGTTTGTTATAATCAATGCTATGAAGCAAAATGAAATCTTAAAAGCATATGGAACACAATATAAGGAGATGACTAAGCGCCTTTTAGCTAAGGCTGATTTAGTTTCTTTGCTTAAAAATAAATCTAGCAGCAACACACTTTCTATCGGAATAAAGCCTAACTTAGTTAGTCCTACGCCAGCTTCTTTTGGTGCAACTACTCACCCGGAAATTGTTGCTGGAATAATTGAGTTTCTAAAAGAAAATAATTTTGAGAACATTACTATTTTAGAAGGCTCGTGGGTTGGCGATAAAACTTCTGATTCTTTTGAATATTGCGGATTCAATGAGCTTGCTAAAAACTATGATGTGAAAATTTTTGATACCCAAAAAGATACAAGCAAAAAAGTTTTACTTGAAGATTACGAAGTTAACATCTGCTCTATTTTAGATAGCATTGACTTCTTAATAAATGTTCCGGTCTTAAAAGGCCATTGCCAAACAAAAATGACTTGCGCCCTTAAAAATCTTAAAGGTGTAATTCCTAATTCAGAAAAAAGAAGGTCGCATGCCGAAGGACTGCATGGTCCAATCGCATACATTAACAAAGCAATTTCCCAAGACTTTATTGTCGTTGATCATATTTGTGGCGACCCCGACTTTGAAGAAGGCGGAAACCCACTTATAACAAATTGCATTATGGTAGGACTAGACCCTGTGTTAATTGACAGCTATGCATGTAACGAATTAGGAATTTCTTCTTGTGACGTAGAATATGTAATGCTCGCCGAAAGATTTGGAATCGGATGCACCGACCTGTCAAAAGCTTCTATTATTACTATAGAGGGCGAAGAGTCTAGCTCATGCTCTATCTCGCACAAACTTTTGGAAGTAAATTATTTAGCAAACGAAATAGATTCGTGCTCTGCATGTTACGCTGCTTTAACTTCTGCGCTAGAAAAATTAAAAGATGAAGGTCTTTCTGAATTAATAGATAAAAAGATTTGTATCGGACAAGGATATAAAAATGCACCTTCTTGCGATGACAAAATTGGAATCGGTGCATGCTGCGCTTCTTTTAAATTAAATGTAAAGGGATGCCCGCCTACTGAAGAAGAGATCTATTCTTATTTAAAGGAATATATAAAAGCTCGCCAAGAACTCCAGCGCTAAAGATTTCGCTAGCGCCTATCATCAACATTAAAACTATAAAGCTTTGATTCGTTGTCGTGGTCGTAAATGTTAGAATCAACGGTATTATTACCATGTTCGCAATGATTGGTGGAAGCACGGCGAGGAATCTATGTTTTCTAAGCATGTATGTTCCAATAGCTCCGATTAGTGTTGCGATGCTTCCAAATATTATGTCCCAAATTCCTGCGCCAAATAAAAGATTTGATAAAATGCATCCAACAAAAAGTCCTGGCACTGCTGCCGGGGTGAACATTGGCAATATACACAAAGCTTCGGAAAGTCTTATTTGGATTGGCCCTGATGCGCCTCCAAAGATGCCTGATATTAGCGTTAGCACAATATAAAGTGCTGCGATGAGGCCGCCTATAGCAATAGACTTTGCTGATATTTTCATTTTTTGCTCCCCTAGTTTTATTTATAGTGAGGATGGTTTCGAACTCACTTATTCCTATTTAATGCTTTTTAAATCAAAATATCAAGTATTTTATACTATTATTTTGCATCGGGTTTTGGTATAATTATCTTGAACTTTTGTGGCAGTGTACAGGCCACAAACGTATTAAATTTTGAGAAGGAGAATCACATGTTAACAATCAAAGAAAATTTGCTTGAGACAATGAAAAAAGATGGTACACCTGATCGTTTTGTGAATCAGTATGAATTCATGGATTGTATCTTTGAAGCTTCTTACTATATGGGTGACTATCCATTCATTCCTGGCAACGAAGGCTATGACCAATACGGCGTATTTTGGAGATTACCAGTAGGCCAGATGGGCGCTTTCCCAGTTCATGATGAAGAGCATCGTCTTGTAAAAGACATTACAAAATGGAAAGAAGTTGTTAAAAGACCTTTCCTTATTCCTGCTCCACCATATTGGGATATGCTTAAAGGAAAAGCTGCTGCAACAGATAGAAATGAAAAGTTTGTTGCTTCATTACATCCACAAGGCTTATTCGAAAGAATCCACGCTCTTATGGGTATGGAAGATGCTATGGCTAACTTCTATGAAGAGCCAGAATGCATGCATGAATTAATCGACTTCATCACAGACGTTGAAATCGAATATGCTCATGCTATGATTGAAAAAGTTGGTGTAGATTGCGTACTCCATCATGATGACTGGGGCAGCTACAAGAATTCATTTATGTCACCAGCTATGTTTGATGAATTCATTCTTCCAGCTTACAAGAAGATTTACAGTGTTTACAAAGAGAACAACGTTCTTATTGTTCACCACAATGATGGTTTCTCAGCAAACCTCGTTCCTGAAATGATTGAAATGGGTATCGATATTTGGCAAGGACCTGTTCCTACAAATAACATTCCTGAACTCATTGACAAATATGAAGGTCAAATCACATTCATGGGCGAAATCGAATCAAAACTTTGCGATATTCCTAATTGGGATCCTGAGGTTATCGCTAACGAAGTAAGACGTGCTTGTACTAAAGTTGGTCCAAGACGTAGCTTCATTCCTTCTTCAACACTTGGTACACCAGGTAGCTTCTACCCAGGAGCATATGAAGAAATTTCTAAGAATATCGACATTATGAGTAAAGAATTATTCTAAGTCATTCTTAAAACACAAACAAAAACCTCGCTGCTATCAGCGAGGTTTTTTGTTGCCAATAAAGTTCGATAATACCCTTTCATCTCGCAAAATTGCCCTTTGCCGGGCTCTTTTTGAAATGCTCGTGTCCCATTTATAATTGACCAAAGATAAATAATCTAGTATATTAGAAAGGCACATTCGTGCACCCGAGCGACTCGCTCAAATCTGGCAGTTTCTGCCAACAAATTTCAAATTATTTTTTTTAGGCAGGACGAGCCAGCGCTTTTTCATGCGTTAATCTAAACCGTTCTGCCGGAAAGGTTTTATTATGGAAAATAATTACAGAGAATTACCTTTTACAAACAACTTTATGTTTTCGAACACCCTTTACAACAATTATGAATTGTGTAAAGAATTATTGGAGCTTATCTTAAATGTTCCAATTGATCACATTGAAATGGTTGATCCTGAAAAATCCATTAAGACAGGTTACAACTCACATGGAGTTCGCTTTGATGCTTATGTTAAGGATGAAAACGATATTCACTATGATATTGAGATGCAACTTGCCAAGGAGAAAAACTTACCAAAAAGAAGTAGGTATTATCACCGTATGCTTGATGCTCATCAACTTAAAAAAGGCGAGACATACGATAAGCTTTCAGAAAGCTATGTAATTTTCATATGTTACAAGAAACTGCCTATTGAAAAAGAC
>JAZLLU010000011.1:0-106927 GCA_045598285.1 Lachnospiraceae bacterium
ATGTGTTCAGTTTAATAGCAGTTGTTTTATGTATCGTATTTGTAATTTGCAACTGGGGCAAATCTTATCCTGACCATGAAGTATTAGATACATTTCTCTGCAATGCATATGCGTGGTTTGGAACACTGGGAGTACTTGCATGTATGAAAAAATGGGGTGGGGCTGAAAATACATTCTCAGCCTGGATGTCAAAGAAATCCTGGGGACTTTACATATTTCATTATCTGCCGATTGCTGTAAGCGCGTGGTATTTAAAGTTATATGTTCCACATATGCCCGCTTTCATAGTATATACATTGGTTACAATTTCAGCCTTTGCAGGTGCATTCCTACTAAATGAACTTGTTAGCCGTATTCCGTTCCTAAGCTGGTGCGTTTTAGGAATAAAAAAATAATCACGAGGTAATTCACATGAGCTTTACGAAAAATTTAATTGAGTTAAGGAAATATCACAATTATTCTCAGGAAGAATTGGCTGAGATAATCGGTGTGTCCAGACAGACTATGTCTAAATACGAAACAGGAGAGTCACTGCCAGATATTGAAAAATGTAAACTGCTGGCAGATGCCTTTGGCGTTACAGTAGATGATTTGATTTCATATGAGAAAGATGACTCTGATAATCTTGGTTTGGGTATTCCACCTAAAGGAAAACATATTTTTGGAATGGTTAAGGTTGGCGATAAGGGGCAGATTGTTATTCCGGCTAAGGCGCGAAAAATATTTGATATACAACCAGGGGACAATCTTATTGTACTTGGTGATGAGGGTCAGGGAATCGCGATTATTAAAGAGAAAGGCCTTCTTAGCCTTTTGAATAATGCCAGAAAAAATAGATAGGATACGTCGAAACTGTTTGGGTAAAGCTTGAAATTACAGTAAGATAATACATGCTTATAAAGCAGAAAGGAGCATATATAAATCATGAAAGTAGATACTTTTGAGACAACAGATGGTTACTTTTTATTCAAAACAGTGTTTTTTTAAAATATTGAAAGTTTCCTCACTAATATCGTGTTCTATCCTGCAGGCGTCTTCTTTGGCGGTCGTCTCGCTTACACCTAGCTTAATCAGCCAATTTGATAACAGTGTATGACGTTCCAGAATTTTTTCTGCTATTGTCTTCCCTTCACCGGTTAATGAAATATAACCCACCTCATCCATAGTGATGAAACATTTTTCTCTGAGGTTTTTCATTGCAACACTGACGCTTGCTTTGGTATAGCCCAATTCACTTACAATGTCAATCGAACGTACCTTGCCATTTTTTTGACTGAGCATAAGGATGGTTTCTAAATAATCCTCCATGGATTCTTCTGATTTATGTCTTATATAACTCATATAAATTACTCCGATCTCTTTTAAAACAAATATATCATAATTAGTTTGATAAAACAAATAGAATAAGAGCCATAATTAGTATTGACAAACTGAGTTAGTCATATTAAACTTACAAATGGTTAGTTAAATCTAACATGATTAGAATAAACTAACACATGAATTCAAAGGAGGGTGTTTTGCTATGAATTTAACAGAAGCTAAAATCGGGAATGATGTAATCGTAAAGGATATATTGGCAGATGACGAGGAGCTAAAGAGTTTTTTATTCTCATTAGGGTGTTATAGCGGTGAGGCTGTTACAGTCATTTCCAAAAAACGTGGAGGATATGTATTATCGATAAAAGATGCCAGATATAACATTGATGTAGATTTAGCGAAAACGATACAAATATAATTCAAGAGCAAAATTTGAATCGAAGGATTCATTTTTTTATAACAGAAGGTTAGGAATTACTAACCGTAGATATGTTTGAGAGGAGACAGAAATGAGAATTGCACTAACAGGAAATCCAAACAGTGGAAAGACCACGATGTATAATGCATTGACCGGTCGAAATGAAAAGATTGGTAACTGGGCAGGAGTTACAGTTGACAGAAAGGAAAGCAGTATAAAGAAGGCATATTACGATGGGGATAAGGAAATGATCGCTGTAGACCTCCCCGGAGCTTATTCGATGTCGCCATTTACATCAGAAGAAAGCATTACCAGTAGCTATGTAAAGAATGAAAATCCGGATGTGATTATTAACATTGTAGATGCCACAAATCTTAGCAGAAGCTTATTTTTCACAACGCAGCTTCTTGAGCTTGGCATTCCAATAGTAGTTGCGCTAAATAAAAGTGATGTGAATGAGAAGAAGGGAACCAAGATAGATAAGGAAAAGTTGTCTGAGAAACTTGGATGCCCGGTAGTAGAAACCGTATCAACTTCATCAAATGGTCTTAAGGAAGTAGTCGCTAAAGCTGTAGAGATGGCAGGCAGCAATCAGAAAGCTCCTTATTCTCAGGGAAATATTGATTTACATGAGAAATCCGAGGTTGAGAAAGCGGATAGAAAGAGATTTGATTTTGTAAATGGCATTGTTAAGGAAGTTGAGACCAGAAAGGTGTTTACAAAAGAAAAGAACGCAGGTGATAAACTTGATGCAGTTTTAACACATCCGGTATCAGGCCTTGTTATTTTTGCAGGTATCATGTTTCTCGTATTTTATATCTCCCAGTCTACACTTGGAACCTGGATTGCAGACTGGTTAGTGGGGTGGATTGAAACCTTCCAGGGATGGGTAGGAGATAAAATGGCGGATGCCAATCCGTTGCTTTATGCTTTGCTGGTTGACGGCGTAATCGGTGGTGTGGGTGCTGTTGTCGGATTCCTTCCATTGGTTATGGTTATGTATTTCCTGATTGCACTTTTAGAGGATTGCGGCTATATGTCACGTGCAACAGTCGTGCTTGATCCTATCTTTAAGAGAGTGGGACTTTCAGGAAAGACGGTTATTCCTATGGTAATCGGTACCGGTTGTGGTATTCCGGCTATTATGGCTTGCAGAACCATCAGAAATGAAAGAGAAAGAAGAACCTCCGCAATGCTGGCAACCTATATGCCATGCGGAGCAAAGCTTCCTGTTATCGCACTTTTTGCAGGTGCATTTTTCTCTGACGCAGCATGGGTTGGACCACTTATGTACTTTGTAGGAATCGCTCTGATTCTTCTCGGTGCATTGCTTGTAAAGGCAATCAATGGAATGAAATACAGAAAGTCATTCTTTATTATCGAACTTCCGGAATATAAAGTACCAAGCCTTAAATTTGCGATTGGATCCATGCTTGAGAGAGGTAAGGCATACATTATTAAAGCCGGAACCATTATTTTAGTATGTAATACAGTTGTTCAGATTATGCAGTCCTTTGATACACACTTCCAGGTGGTAGCAGAAGGAATGGAAAATACATCAATCCTTGCAGCGATTGCAACTCCTTTCTCCTATCTTTTGATTCCTGTTGTTGGATTTGCTGCATGGCAGTTAGCAGCCGCAGCTATTACAGGATTTATTGCAAAGGAAAATGTAGTAGGAACACTTGCGGTATGTTATGCAATCACAAACTTTATTGATACAGAAGAACTTGAGCTTGTGTCGGGCGGAAATGAAGTAGCTATGGTTATGGGACTTACCAAGGTGGCAGCACTTGCATATCTTATGTTTAATCTTTACACACCACCTTGCTTTGCTGCCATTGGCGCGCTCAATTCAGAACTTAAGAGCGGCAAGTGGTTAGTGGGTGCTATTTGCCTGCAGCTTGCAACAGGATTTACTGTGGGATTTTTGGTATATCAGGTTGGAACCTTTATTACTACCGGTAGCCTTGGTGCGGGATTTGCAGGCGGGCTTGTAGCAGTGCTTATTTTTGTAGCTGTTATTTCAGGGCTGATTGTAAAAGCAAATAGAGGACTTGTGAGTAATTATGCATTAAATAAGGCGTAGTAAATGGTCGCCAAAGGAGGAAAAATGGAAAACATTATCATAGTAGCAATTCTGGTTATATTGGTAGGGTCAGCCGTATTTTATATATGGAAAGAAAAAAAGAAGGGCAAAAAATGCATCGGCTGCCCATATTCCACATCGGCATCCTGTCATTGCAAATAGTTCATCGGGTAGTTCATCGGGGACGCTCCTTGTGACAAAAGGAACGTCCCCAAGATTGCATATATGAACAAGCTTTCAAATGTTCGCTTGACAAGAAGGAGGAGCTGTGTTTTAATAAAATCGACTTGAGGGAGTAGGCGGCGCATAAGCGTGGCAAGCCAACATACTGGTCTTTGGAAGACCTGGTTTGTCTTAATTGTTGAGACTTGAGTACGGCATAGCTGTACCCATAGTCTTTTTTTATTGGATGCAGCGATGCATCCACTGACTGGATGTTCCGCTATTTAGCCGATTTTATCGGTGCGATTATCAAGACATATGTTTCTCCGAGAAGCTTTCTTTATACGATGGTACTGGTTTTTGTCAGCTACTTTGGTTCTCTTCTTTTGGTCAGACATAAGGTATCAAAAATAAATATGGTAGAGAGCCTGAAAGATAACCGCGAGTAAGTTTACCTGGGACGTCCCCAAAGGAGGCAGCACTCCTATGGAGATTCGCACCCCACCTTTAGCGATTTGGTAAATGATGGGAAAGTATATAGAGTATGGCATTTATCGCGGCGAATTTCGACAAGTGGATGTGGTCGGCATCGTTGATAAAATTATAAAGATACGATTCTAGGGTATTCAGAAAGAAGGGAAAAATGCATAATTTAACGGAGCTACCGGCATGGGAGCGATTATTTAAAAAAATAGTGTGGCAGCAGCTAGGAGAGATAGAAGGAAAAAAGATTCTCGATTTTGGCAGCGGTGAAGGCATCACGGCCAATCATCTGGCAAAGAAAAATGAAGTCATGGCGATAGAACCTTCAAAAGAGATGCTGCAAAATGCATGGACAGATTTTGAGTATACTCAGATTATCGGTGATGTAAATGCGCTGACAGACTTGGAAGCTGAAACCTTTGATGTCATCATCTGTCACAATGTACTTGAATATATTGATGAGAAAGCAGCAGTAATAAAAGAATTAGCCAGAGTGCTCAAAAAAGGCGGTATTTTATCAGTTGCCAAGCATAACAGAGCAGGTCGAGTTTTGCAGATGGCGGTTTTGTTAGATGATTTTGAAAAAGCACATGCACTGCTTGACGGAGAAAACAGTACCGCATCCAAGTTTGGAGCAATCAAATATTATGAAGATGAAGATATCACGAATTGGGCGCCAAATCTAACCGTATCCGATCTATTTGGAATCCGAACATTTTGGGATTTGCAGCAAAATCAGGAAAAACATTCCGATGAAAAATGGCAGGAAGAAATGATACGACTGGAACAAAGAGTATCTCAGATTCCGCAATATAGAGATATTGCATTTTTCCACCATCTCATATTAATCAAAAAATAGAAAACGGTGTAAAGGAGAAGTAAATTGCTAGCAGACTTTGAAACCAAAGAAAGTAAAGTAAATAAATGTTTAGTCGGAGTGATTTTCGTATTCTGCATTTGCATGTGCGTAGCTGTAATGATTATATTAAATCCCTATTTTATGACACGTTTTTTTACCGGAGGGGCTCAAAGCAGCCTGGAACTTTTAGAACAGTGGTATCAGATCGGATTGTACAACATGTATGCAATCGTTGGACCAGGTTTATTCTATTGCATCGTTGCCGTTGTTCTTACAGTCATTGCATCAAAAGATTACAAAGAATATGATGATGCCTGGATGGAAACATATGGATACAAGATTTTAAATTATATGAAATATCTGAGCGAGATGGAAGAAGAACCGGATGAAGATTTTGATTTTCTGGCAGAATTAGCAGCCATTGTTCCTGAAGAAAAAATAGAGCAACATAACATTCGCAGTAATCAGGTTAGCCGCGAAAAAGCGGTTGCATTCTGTCTTTTTCTTGTCTTTTTTGCTGTGATTGCCATTTTTCTTAAAGGAACTCCGATGATGGATGAAATGAAAAAAATACGGATGGATATAGAATGGATACAAAATGACAGATGTGAATCTGTTGAGGGATATCTGACTGAGTATAAAAAAGACAATAAGAGAATTCTATCCTTTATTTCTGAACCATTTGAAGACTGTAATAATTATAAAATGATAGAAGGATATGGTTCGAACACAAAACTGATTGTACCGACCTGCCTGAATTTTACATTGGATGAAAAGCATCTTTATGATATAGGGGCATCTGCGAGAGAAAATAGAGCCAAAGCGGCAATCTACCGGTATAAACGCACTCCGGCTTTCGGTTTGGTCGTTTCCATTGAAACACTTCCTCCATTAGAAATGGAAGAAGAATATCTGCCATTCCCAGAAAGCTTTCAGACAAAGGGATATACCAGGAGTAAAATGGATGTAAATGATACCAGATGGGATTATAATGCAACCCATGCTGAATTTGAAAATGGAGGTATTTTAGATTTTACATGGTACGGAAGCTACGACCTTGGCAGAGCAATGGGGGAAGGTCAAAATTCCATCTTCTATACCAATCATGACATCAGCATAGAGCACCGCTTTCATGCCATGGTGGGATTTGATTATTTTGACGGCATTGTAGAGGGTGCAAAAAAAGAAGAAAAAGAGCACTGGATAGAGCAGACACAAAAGCTTTGCCCCTACAACGGCGGCAGCTATGACACCGTAGAAACAGAGCACAGCTTTCGGGTTGTCATGGAAGTAGAGGATGAGAAAATGCACGGAAAACTGTTGTTTCTATTTGATGAAGACGTAGAAAGAACAGGAGCCTTTATCTATCTTGAAACCTTGGATTCCTATCATCCTGAAAGAGTCGACAAAATCATAAACAGTATATCTTTGGTAAAGGACGTACCTGAGGACAGACCATATTTTTAAAACGGACGCGGGGATTGCCGAAGACGATGTGGAGTTAAAAAGGGGCTTCGCCAAGCAGAATAAAATACCATATCAGGGTCATGAACGGAGTGCGAAATATCAGTTGTATTTGGCATGTAAAACGGAAATAGATAAGCTTAATTTGATATGGATTTATTTGACGAAAAGGCACGGTTTGTTTTATGATATTTTTATCAAAAAACAAACCGTGCCTTTTCGCATTTAACAGATAAAAGAAAGGTGGTGCATATCCATTGAACGTGTACATAACGTGTATGATTTTGGGTCTGGCTTTCCCGATTATTTCTTTGGCATTTAATATTTTTGATTTTGCATTTGATGCCGTAGCAATCGATGCACTGGATTTGGATGTCGGAGATTTTGATATTTGCTTTTTGCCACTTTCGTTTAATGCCATTTGTTTGGCAGCAGTGGTATACGGAGGCGTCGGAATTATCTTGATTAACCGGCCGCCGCTTTTTAGGAACCTGATAGCCGGATTACTGGCCTATGTGGCAGCCGTTTTAATTCAGTCACTAATTAAATATTTAAAAAGACATTCTATGGATGCAGATGAGATTGGCAATTTAATCGGCAAGGAATGTATCGTCAGCAACAGAATTCCAAAAGACGGATTCGGATCGATCGTTTTTAAAGAGGAAGGACGTGCAAACATCAGCATGCCGGCAAAAGCCGTCGATGAAACAGAGTATAATCAGGATATGAAAGTTACCATAGAGTACATTAAGGATCATGTAGCCTTTGTAAAAAGTACTACATAGCCTTTATGATAAATAAACTAACAAACAAAAGTAAAAAGGAGGAACGGGAAAATGATTGCAGGATTTGAAATTCCACTTGCTTTAATTGGTATTGTAGTTGGAGTGATTGTGGTATTAATCATTATTTTCTCATGGTGGAAAAAAGTTCCACAGGACAAAGCAGGAGTTGTAACAGGTTTAAAGAAAAGAGTAATCACCGGTGGCGGTGGTATCGTAATTCCGATTTTTGATCGAATCGATTATATTTCATTGGGAAATATACCTCTTCATGTAGAAACCAAAGGAAGCCTTTCAAATCAGGGTGTTCCGATTGCAGTTTGCACCACAGCCGTTATTAAGGTTCGAAACAGCAAAGAAGCTATTTTAACAGCAATCGAGCAGTTCGTTGGAAAGAACGAAGCAGACATTGCAAACAATATCAGCCAGACAGCAACAGCAGTACTCGAAGGTAAGCTTCGTGAAATCATTGCTACCATGTCAGTTGAAGACCTTTATCAAAAGAGAGAGGATTTCTCTTCAAAGGTACAGGAAGTAGTTGGTACGGAACTGGGAACCATGGGTCTTGAAGTAAAGAACTTCACTATCACAGATATTTCCGATGAAAACGGATATATCAAAGCACTTGGTGAAGGTATGATTGCTCAGAGAAAGAAGGATGCTGAAATCCAGAAATCTCAGGCTCAGCAGGAACAGGATGAAAAGACTTCAGAAGCAGATAAGTTGGGTGCAAAAGCAAAACTTTTAGCTGCAACCGAAGTAAAAGAAGCTGAAAAAGAAAAAGCAGTAAAAGAGGCTGAATATAGAAAAGAACAGGAATCAAGAAATGCAGAAGCAGATCTTGCCAGAGATATTCAGTTAGAAAGAACCAAAAAGCTTCAGATTGAAGCACAGATGGATAATAACCTCCTCGCTCAGACCCGTCAAAAGGAAGTAGCAGAGGCAGAAATCCAGGTACAGATCGTACAGGCACAGAAAAATACAGAACTCAAAGAGCAGATGGCTTTAGAGAAAGAAAAACAGCTTTTAGCTGATGTCGTAAAACCTGCGGAAGCAGATCGTAGAAGACAGGAACAGGAAGCCGAAGCTGAAAAGTTCAATCAGATCAAGAAAGCCGAAGCAGAAGCTGAAAAGAAAAAAATTGATGCGATTGCAGAAGCAGAAGCCATCAAGGCAAAAGCGATTGCAGAAGCAGAAGCAATTTCCAGAAAGGCACAGGCAGAAGCAGAAGCGATTGAAAAGAAAGGTAAAGCTGAAGCAGATGCAACCAGAGCAAAACTTTTAGCAGAAGCAGAAGGTCTGGATCGTAAGGCAGAAGCTCTTCAGAAGATGAATAATGCCGGTATTACTCAGATGGTAATTGATAAATTACCTGAAATTGCAGCTCAGGTTGCAAAACCTTTCGAAAGAATCGATCACATCAGTGTTATCGACAGCGGCAATACCGGAGAAGGCGTAAATTCTGTTGGAAATTATGTACCGAATGTATTGGCAAAAACCATCCAGTCTGTAAAAGAAACCACCGGTTTTGATTTAACAGAGGTAATGGCTGCTGAAACCATTAAGGCAAAGACCGACAGAAATATTAATGGTATCGAAGGTGCTGTTGAAATGAATGTAAATAGCAACAACGTAACCAAAAAAGAAACAGTTGATAAAAACAACAAATAAATTCTGATATTCAGAATCGGGGCTGACACCGAATTAAGGTGTCAGCTCTATTTTTATATATGGGCCTTTTGTTAAAACTATTGAAAAGAAATATCGAAATAAGATATAATTTAGTATGTAAAAGCATGCGAATTTGAGGGAAAATACACATAAAAAGGCTATGGAGGGCGAAATGAAGAACAAAGGAAGGGTTCAGGACAGGGATAGTAAAAACTTATATATTATCGTGGAAATTGTAATTGTCATTTCCATGATGATTCTGATTAGTTATAATGCGTATTCATTTTATCAAAGTTCATTCTCATCTCTAATGGTTGTGGGAGAGAATTCCCTTGCCAGTGAAACGGAGCAGGTCAGTGCTTATCTGAATAAAGCGATCGATACGCTGGAGGTTACTGGGGTGAGCGTGGATAGTATGATCGATAGCGCAGGTGTGAAAACAGCGGATTTGATTCAGAAGATGCTTCATGCAGCGACGGTCAGATTTCAGACAGAATTTGATAAAAATTTCACCGGTGTTTATGGATATATTTCCGGAAATTATTTGGATGGTACGGATTGGATACCGCCGGAAGGATACGATCCGACTAGCAGAGAATGGTATGTCTATGCCAAAGAAGGACAGGGAAAAACTGTCATTGTGCCTCCGTATGTGGATGCACAGACAGGACATGTCCTGATTTCAGTCAGTAAATTATTAAGTGATGGAGAAAGCGTTATTTCTCTGGATGTGGAGCTGGATGAAATTCAGGAAATCACCCAGGATATCAATCTAAACGGAATGGGATACGGATTGATTGTTAGTAAATCAGGGCTGATTGTAGCGCATTCCAATCAGGAAATGGTTGGTAAATATCTGGAAGAGGAAGCAACTATTCAGGATATTGCCAGAGAAATCACCCAAAACGGACGAGGATTTTTTTCAGCCAATGAAAATGGAGAAAAAGTAACTGTTTTTTATGACAGTATTGCCGGTGATTATTACACCATCATGGTAATCAACAATTCTCTTTTGTATCACGATTTGTGGCTGGTTGTGCTTCGAAATACATCGGTATGCGTACTGGTATTTTCTATTGTTGTTATTTTCATCGCTTTTGCATTCCGAAAGATTATGGAAAGTATCGAAAGAGCGAGAGAGAGCAGGGAAAATGCAGAAAATATGTATTTGACCATCGTACGTACTCTGGCTCAGTCAATCGACGCCAAGGATAAATATACCAACGGTCACTCTCTCAGAGTAGGAAAGTATGCCAAGGAAATTGCGGCCAGACTCGGAAAAAGCGAGCAGGAACAAAGGGATATTTACTATGCCGCACTTTTGCATGACGTGGGAAAGATTCGAGTGCCGGACAGTATCATTAACAAACCGGGAAAACTCGATGAGGAAGAATTTGACTACATGAAGCTTCATACCGTAACCGGTTATCATATTTTGAAATTTGTAAAGGAAAATCCGCTCATTGCCAGAAGTGCCAAAGAGCATCATGAGCATTATGACGGCAAGGGGTATCCAAACGGACTTCGAGGGGAAAGTATTTCGGAAATCGGACGACTTGTTGCAGTAGCAGATGCTTATGATGCGATGACATCAAATCGAAGCTATCGTAATCTCATGTCTCAGGAGAGAGTCAGAGAGCAGATTCAAAAGGGAAGCGGAACGCAGTTTGATCCCAAGATGGCAGCTATTATGCTGCAGATGATGGATGAAGATACCAATTATGAAATGTGTGAACATTTCAAGCAGCAAAGAAATATTCTGCTGGTAGATGATGACAGTCTTCAGCATGAAATGTTGGATTTTTTAATTAAAGATATTCCGTATTATCACATTCACAAGGCTATGTCAGGTATGGAAGCGCTCGAGATTGTGAAAAAGAAGGAAATCGATGTCATTCTGCTCGACATTTTTATGCCGCAGATGGATGGATTTGAAACGTATACAAAATTGAGGGAAATTACAAATGTGCCGATTGCCTTTTTAACAGGAGACAGTGAAAAGGAAAGTATTCAAAAGGCATATGATATGGGAGTTACCGATTATCTGGTAAAACCATTCGCGCAATATGCAATTGTTGAGGTATTGCAGAGCTTGCTCACGGAGGGATTAGAGTGAAAACGATATCCGGTAGGATTTATAACAGATTTTACAACATACAGGTAAAACCGATTCGATTGGTTTTATTTAATATTATCGTATCAGTTGGTATCGTCGGCGGATTCATCAGCATGATTGTGACTGTGGCGACCGATGTAGCAACCCAGCAGTTATTATCCATTCTGGGTGCGGTTATGGTTATGTGTATTTGTTTCTTTTTGGCAAATTGGAAAAATCAGGCGAATGTAGCGGCGACGCTATTGGTTGGAGGAGTTACACTGGTATTGTTTCCCGTTATGTTCTTTACAGGAGGAGGAGCCTATTGCGGAATGGGATACTGGTTTGTTATGGGTATGCTGGGGTCCTTTCTGATTTTGGAAGGGCATATGTTTGTTCTGATGCTAATCGCTCAAATCCTCGTTATTCTAGGCTGTTATATAACGCATTTCTTTCATCCGGAGCTGATTATTGCCATGAAAAGCAGAACAGCGATTTTCATGGATATTTTGCAAAGCTTATTCATTCTCGGATTTGGTCTGGGCATTATTATTCGTATTCAAACCAAGGTATATATGCAGGCACTTGATATGATTCAGATGCAAAACAGACAGCTTCAGGAATCAGAAGCCAAGGCAGAACAGGCAAGCAAGGCAAAGAGTGATTTTTTGTCCAATATGTCACATGAAATTCGTTCCCCATTAAATGCCATCATTGGTATGAACGAATTGATTTTAAAGGATTCCAAAGATGCGCGTGTCAGCAATTATGCCATGATGGCGCAAAATTCTTCGCAGACATTATTAAACCTCTTAAATGAGGTATTGGATTTTTCCAAAATTGAGGCAGGAAAGGTTGAACTGGTCAAGGATGAATATGACCTGAAATCATTATTAAGCGACTGCTATCAATTAACCATTCATCAGGCAGAAGCAAAGGGCTTATCCTTTGATATTGAAGCAGACAGCAAGCTTCCTACCAGACTGTACGGAGATGCCAATCGTATCAAGCAGATTTACATCAATTTCCTTTCCAATGCCGTGAAATATACGCAGGAAGGCTTCATTGTGATGAGGGTTTCCGCCAAGAATGCACAAAAAGGATTTATTCGACTGGTCGTAGAGGTAGAGGACAGCGGAATCGGAATGACACAGGAAAATATCGATAATCTGTTTGTGAAATTCGAACGATTTGATATGAGCCGAAACAGAGATATCCAGGGAACCGGTCTGGGAATGTCGATCTCACAGGAACTTGCTGATCTCATGAACGGTTCGATTGAGGTTGACAGTATTTATGGTATGGGAAGTACCTTTACCGTTACGATACCTCAGATTGTAGTAGATGAAACACCGATAGGAAGCATTGATTTCCAAAAGAGCAATCAGGTCGTTGAAAATATTACCAAGGAAAAGGCAAAGCAGCTCCATCTGAAGAATGTGCGAATTCTCGTAGTAGACGATATGGATGTCAACCTCATGGTTATGGACAATATGCTAAAAGATACCGGAGCGATGGTAGATACCGCATTAAGTGGAGCAGAATGTTTGTCAAAATGCAGGGAAACCGAATATGATTTAATCTTTATGGATCAAATGATGCCGATTATGGACGGAACCCAGACAATGGCCAAACTTCGTGCCAGAGACAAACGATACGGACAGGAGATTCCGGTTGTCATGCTGACAGCAAATGCGTTGTCAGAAATGAAGGACAAGGCTCTTAGAGAAGGCTTTTCGGATTATGTGACCAAGCCGATTGCAGGAGAAACCCTGGAAAGAATTTTGTATGACTGGATTCCGGAGGACAAGATTTCATCCGGAACACAAGATGACAACAGAACCTATGGATACGCAGGCGTGACAGGTAGTCTGTCAACAGATGATATTTTAGCAAAGCTGCCGGAAATTGATTTGGAATCCGCACTGACATTCAGCGGCGGAAGCCGAGAATTTTTAAGCCAGATTATTGTAAAGTATTTTTCGTCGGAACGTATAGAGAACTTAAAGCAGGCCTTTGTACAAAGAGACTGGTCTCAGTATCAGATTGAAGCACATAGTGCAAAATCCAGCTTCAAGACCTTTGGTCTGACAGAGCTTTCTAAACAGGCAAAGGATTTGGAATTTGCCGTCAAAGAAGATAATATTCCGTTTATTTTGGCAAATCACAGAAGCTTTGTTGCTGAAATGGAAAGAATACGAGATATCATTTTGTAAATACTAGATAGCAATGAAATGGTCTCGCATATCCATCATCGAGACAGGAATTAGGAAAAGAAACATGAATCAGGAAACCCAAAAGGACAATCGAATACGATCCTATATTGCCATTGACTTAAAGTCCTTTTATGCTTCTGTGGAATGTGTGGAGAGAAACTTAAATCCGCTGACTACGAATCTCGTGGTTGCAGATGAATCCAGAACGGAAAAGACGATTTGCCTGGCGGTATCTCCGTCTTTGAAAAGCTATGGGATTCCGGGCAGAGCCAGACTGTTTGAGGTAGTACAAAAGGTCAAAGAGGTGAATAAGGAGAGACAGGTCAAGGCCGGTATAGAGGCTTTTAGAGAGGCTTCCTATGAAGATGAAAAGCTGAAAAATGATCAAAGTCTTTCTGTTGGATATATTGTCGCACCTCCGAGAATGGCTCTTTATATGGAATACAGTACCAGAATTTATGATATCTATTTAAAATATGTGGCACCGGAGGATATGCATGTTTACTCTGTCGATGAGGTTTTTATCGATGCGACGGAGTATCTGAACATTTATCAGATGTCAGCCAAAGAGCTGGCTATGCATATGATAAAGGATGTGTTTTTAACCACGGGAATTACAGCCACAGCCGGAATCGGTACCAATATGTATTTGGCGAAAATCGCCATGGATATCGTAGCCAAAAAGATGGAGCCGGATGAAAACGGTGCCAGAATCGCAGTACTGGATGAGATGAAATATCGAGAGCTTTTGTGGGAGCACAGACCGTTGACGGATTTTTGGCGCGTGGGACCCGGCTATCGCAAAAAACTGGAAGAAAACGGTCTGTTTACCATGGGTGATATTGCCAGATGTTCACTGGGTAAAGAGACCGATTATTATAATGAGGATCTTTTGTTCAAGCTGTTTGGTGTCAATGCGGAGTTTTTGATTGATCATGCCTGGGGATATGAGCCATGCCTGATTAAAGAGGTCAAGGCTTATAAACCGTCTGTAAACAGCCTAAGTACCGGGCAGGTTTTAACCAGGCCCTATTCCTTTGAAGAAGCCAGGGTTGTAATCCGTGAAATGGCAGATGCTCTGTCACTGGATCTGGTTTCCAAGGATTTGATTACCGATCAGATCGTATTGACGGTCGGGTATGATATCGATAATATCGGAAAAAATAAAAACCGTTCTCAATCAGGATTTCAAGGTGAAATCACGATTGACAGATACGGACGAAAGGTTCCAAAGCATGCACACGGAACCCAAAACCTGGAGACGCAGACGCATTCGACAAAGCAGATTATTGATGCGACGCTTACTCTGTATGACCGCATCGTAGATCCGGATTTATTGGTGCGCAGAATGTCGGTTGCTGCAGTCAGAGTCGTGCCGACCGGCGAGAAAAAAGAAAATACCTATCACCAGATGAATTTATTTACGGATTTTGGTGAAAAATCAAAGCAGGAAAAGGAAACCCTCGAAAGGGAAGAGAGAATGCAAAAGGCGATTTTAAGCCTGAAAAATAAATATGGGAAAAATGCGGTTTTGAAAGGAACAGACTTTAGAGAAGGCGCTACCAGTATCGAGCGTAACAGTCAGATTGGAGGGCACAAAGCATGATAACGGATGAAAACAGAAAAAGCCCTTATGAAGATATCATGCATTTATCCAGACCGGTTTCAAGAAAACACCCACCGATGGACAAGATGATGCGTGCGGCTCAGTTTGCTCCTTTTGCAGCTTTGACCGGCCATGAGGATGCGGTCAAGGAAAGAGCGAGACTGACAGAAGAGGAAATCGAACTGGATGAATATGAAATTTCGGTTTTGGACAGACAGATACGAAGTTTAATCCAGGATCCGTCCAGGGAGGTTTGTATCACGTATTTTATTCCGGATATGAGAAAAGAAGGTGGGAAATATGTGGCAGACCGCGGATATGTAAAAAAGATTGATGAATATCATCATCAGATTATTTTGCAAAATGATGACGAGCAAATCACGATTCCGATTTCTAAAATAATTGAAATCATGGAATAGAAAATGCTATAATCATTGAGGCAAAATAGATAGTAGGAGCAGTTTGATTTATGCAGGATGATTTAATCAAGGAATTGCAGGAGTTAGAAAGGCTCGATTTAGAAGAAGATGATTCTGAGCAGAGACGTATCAGAAGAGAACGAAGAGCGCAGATGAAGCGTGAAAAAGAGCGTTATCTTTTGATGATGAAGGTAATTCCGATTAGTATAGTCGCTGTCATTTTAGTGATTGTAGGCAGCGTTGTTTTGATAAAACTAAATAAGGCAAAACAGGACAGAAAAGATCAGCAGGTGATTCCGCCGGCTATGACAGAGGATTCCAGCTTTCAGAATGTAGACAGCGAGCTTTCGATGTTTATGGAGGAAGATTCTTCACCGGTAAATCCGGATGGAGAAGCTGCTATAACGGATGAAAATGGGGAACGAAATGAGGCAGGTGCAAATCCGGAGGATTCACAGCAGAATACACAGCCTCCGATTTCAGATGGTGTTTATGCAGCAAATGAAGCAGCAGAAATGGCTGCGATTGACGCAGAAGTGGTTTCCACTGCAGCAATTATTGTAGATACCTCCAAAAAAGAGATTTTGTCGCAAAGAGATGCAAAGGCCAGAATAAACCCGGCGTCAATGACCAAGGTTTTGACTGTTTTGGTGGCTGCAGAGCATGTTTCCAATCTGGATGATACCTTTGTGATGACCAGAGATATTACGGATTATGGATATTTAAATGACTGTAGCAGTGCCGGATTTTTAGAGGATGAAAAGATAACCATCAGAGATTTGTTTTACGGAACGATTTTACCATCAGGTGCAGATGCAGCAGTCGGACTGGCAACTTATGTAGCAGGCTCTCAGGAGGCTTTTGTAGAAATGATGAATCAAAAGCTGGCCGAACTGGGAATGTCATCCAGCTCACATATGACCAACTGTGTCGGTATTTATGATGACAATCATTACAGTACGGTTTATGACATTGCCATGATTATGCAGGCAGCCATGGACAATCCGATTTGCAGAGAAGTACTCGGAACCAGAGTGTATACGACCTCTGTTACAGAGCAGCATCCGGAAGGAATTACGATATCCAACTGGTTTTTACGACGAATTGAAGACAAGGATACACATAGCGAAATCATCGGTGCCAAGACCGGTTTTGTGGTCCAGTCAGGAAACTGTGCAGTCAGCTATGCCAGTGATTCACAGGGAAATGGATTTATTTGTGCGACAGCAGGTTCTACCAGCTCGTGGAGATGTATCTATGACCATGTTGCTATTTATCAGCAATTCATACAATAAATGTAATGCTATTAAAAATAAACCCCGGCAAGTTTTGCCGGGGTCTTCTATTTTTCTTTTATTCTTCTTCTGTTTCAGAATCTAACTCTTCTTCATCGTCTTCGATGATGATTTCATCGTCTTCTTCATCGCTTTCGTCATCTGCTTCGATTTCATCGTCATCTGCATCATCGTCTTCGATGATTTCGTCATCATCGTCGAATTCGTCATCATCAAGGAATGCATCATCCTCTTCATCATCAAAATCGATTTCTTCGATTTCGCCATCACCGAAATCTTCTGCATCTAAATCATCATTGCCGTATTCCTCGTCCATAGAAGCAGGTACTTTTGTAATTGTTGCTGTACTTAAGAGATAATCACTTACCTTGTCTTCACGAATCCATTCAATGATATCATCTTCTGTGAGCTGAGCCATGAGCTCGTCCTTACTTTCAAAATCGAAATCTACAACATAACCTTCAATAATCTGGTCATATTCTTCCTGAGTAATGGTCATATTCTGCTGTTTTGCAATCGCATTGGTGGCGAGCATCTGCTTTGCCAGATTGGTTGCTTCTTCTTTCAGGTCATCCTGAGAGATTTCAAACATATCATAGACTTCCTGAACGGTTGTCAGACCAAACATTTCCATATAACCTGCATATTCAGATTCGATTTCTGCCGTACATCTGTTTACGATATCATCAGAATAGCCTTCAAAGGTTGAATTGGAAACAATCTGACTCATAAGTTCGCTGTAGGTTTCATTTAAGGAAGAACTGTTGTATTCGTCTGCCAATTCATCCTTTAATCTGGTCTTTAATGCATCTACACTGTCACATTCCAGATTGTTTTTCACAAATTCATCCGTCATTTCAGGAACATTTTCAACAGTAATACTCTGTAAGGTGACATCAAACTGAACGGTCTGGTTGTAGAATTCTTCTAAATCAAAATTTTCATCATATGTAACAGAGAAGGTTTTGCTTTCGCCCTTTTTCATAGAAGCGACTTCCTGATCAAACTCAGGACCAAAATCGCTTTCGCCCCAAACCATTTCATAACCGCCTTCTTCCGGATCTGAAAAATCCAGTACAGTTTCTGTCTCTGTTTTTGCAGTTAACAAAAAAGATGCGACATCGCCTTCCTGAAGGTCTCTGTCGACTTCTTCATATTCTGTAAAGTCGGTAAGCAAGGATTCCATTTCTTCACTGATCATCTCATCTGTGATTTCATATTCCTTTTGAGTTGCCTCCAGGCTGGCTAAATCACAAAGAGTGACATTGCCGTAGGACGGATCTTCTGAGTACAGAAGAATGTCTTTGCCTGTGCCTGCATTTGCACCTGTGGTTTCGGCATCCTTTTTACAACCGGTTAAAAGGAAACTGAAAGCCAAGAGAAGGCCCGCTGCCTTTATTAAGTTTTTTCTTTTCATAATATTCTCCCTTTCTATTGCGTCGATTGTTTACAATCGAGGCCATTCACTGTTTTCATAGGGCAGTGAAGACTAGCGTTTGGCGTTTCTGTGAATCTGATACTTTATATAGAAACGAAGCGATAGTTTCTGTGCCGAGATAAAGTATATACTATATTTGTGAAAAAATCATGTATCTTCACAGTTTTTTAAGAAAAACGCAGGGAAAGCCCGTCAAGGCACTTGACAAATGGGGGGCTCTTTTCTAATATGATAAATACATATGAAGTAGCTGTGAAAAGGATTAGTACACAAAGATACGCGTTACAGAGAGGAAGTTAACGGGTGGAAAACTTCTACGTAAAGAGTGTGGAACCTACCTTGGAGCTTTTGGTGAAAGCCAACGCAGTTCAGCGATACGGACAAAAGAGAGAGCCAGATTATTATTTGACTAAGTAGGGTGGTACCGCCGTTTATACGGTCCCTTTTTTGGGGATGTGGTATGACTCTTTTTTTATTACCAGTCCCGGAACAATCGAGACAAGGAAAGAAGGAGAAAAGAAATGGCAGACAACAAGAAACAGGTAGAAGCGATTACTTCCATGGAGGTAGATTTTGCGCAGTGGTATACTGACGTAGTAAAAAAAGCAGAGCTTTTAGACTATACATCTGTAAAGGGATGTATGGTATTTAAACCAGCAGGATATGCCATCTGGGAATTAATCCAGAAGCAGATGGATGACAGATTCAAAGCAACAGGAGTACAGAACGTATATCTTCCAATGTTTATTCCTGAAAGCTTATTGCAGAAAGAAAAGGATCATGTAGAAGGGTTTGCACCGGAAGTTGCATGGGTAACTCACGGGGGACTTCAGCCACTTCAGGAAAGAATGTGTGTACGTCCGACTTCAGAAACCTTATTCTGTGATTTTTATAAAAACGATATCCACTCATACCGTGACCTTCCAAAGGTTTACAACCAGTGGTGTAGCGTAGTTCGTTGGGAAAAGGAAACCAGACCATTCCTTCGCAGCCGTGAATTTTTGTGGCAGGAAGGTCATACAGCACATGCAACAGCAGAAGATGCAGAAAACAGAACCATTCAGATGCTCAATGTATATGCTGATTTCTGTGAAGAAGTATTAGCAATTCCTGTTGTAAAGGGACGCAAGACAGACAAAGAAAAATTTGCCGGTGCAGAAGCTACTTATACGATTGAATCTTTGATGCATGACGGAAAAGCACTTCAGTCAGGTACCAGCCACAACTTTGGTGATGGCTTTGCAAAGGCATTTGGTATTCAGTATACAGATAAAGATAACAAGCTTCAGTATGTACATCAGACATCATGGGGAACAACGACTCGTTTAATCGGTGCGATTATCATGGTACATGGTGATGACAACGGACTGGTTCTTCCTCCAAGAGTGGCTCCTGTACAGGTATGCATCGTTCCGATTCAGCAGAAAAAGGAAGGCGTATTGGACAAAGCGTATGAACTCAAGGAAAGACTGGCAGGCCTGAACGGAAATGGTCTCAGAGTCAAAGTGGACGATACAGACAAGAGCCCGGGCTGGAAATTCTCTGAATGTGAAATGAGAGGTATTCCTGTTCGTGTTGAAATCGGACCAAAGGATATTGAAAACAACAAATGTATCCTCGTTCGTCGTGATACCAAGGAAAAGATGGAATGCTCACTGGATGAAATCGAAACAAAGGTACCACAGCTTCTCGAAACCATGCAGAAGGAAATGCTCGAAAATGCCAGAAAGCACAGAGATGAACATACTTATGTTGCAAAGACAAAAGAGGAATTCATCCAACTCTTTAATGAAAAATCAGGCTTTGTAAAGGCAATGTGGTGCGGTGACCAGGCTTGTGAAGATGAAATCAAAGAACAGCTCAGTGTAACCAGCCGTTGTATGCCATTTGAACAGGAAAATTTAAGTGATGTATGTGTTTGCTGCGGCAAACCTGCTAAAAAAATGGTATACTGGGGTAGAGCATACTAATTATAAATATGAAGTGAAATAGGAAAATAAAGAAGGGAAGGTATTGGATATGAACATTTTAGTTATTAACTGCGGAAGTTCTTCCTTAAAATATCAGTTGATTGATTCAGAGACAGAAACCGTATTGGCAAAAGGTCTTTGTGAAAGAATCGGTATTGATGCGAGTGCAATTACACATCAGCCAAAGGGCGGAGAAAAGATAAAAACATTGGTAGAGATGAAGGATCATACAGATGCGGTTGCTCAGGTAATTGCAAAATTAACAGATGAGACAGTCGGTGTCGTAAAATCTCTCGATGAAATCGATGCAGTCGGACACAGAATCGTTCACGGCGGCGAAAAGTTTGCTAAGAGCGTTATTATTACAGATGAAGTTTACAAAGCGATTGAAGAGTGCAATGATCTCGCACCTCTTCACAATCCGGCCAACTTAATCGGTGTGGATTCCTGCAAAAAGCTGATGCCAAATACACCGATGGTAGCAGTATTTGATACCGCGTTCCATCAGACAATGCCGGCCAAGGCTTTCCTTTACGGTATTCCGTACAGCTACTATGAAAAGTATAAAGTACGTCGCTACGGTTTCCACGGCACTAGCCATGACTATGTATCTGAAAGAGTAGGTCAGCTTTTAGGAAAAGACAGAAAAGACTTAAAAATTATCGTATGCCATGTAGGAAACGGAGCTTCAGTTTCCGCAGTCAAAAACGGCGAATGTGTCGATACTTCTATGGGTCTTACACCACTGGAAGGTTTGATTATGGGAACCAGAAGTGGTGATATCGATCCTGCAGTTATCAGCTTTTTAGCACAGAAGGAAGGAAAAACTGCAGAACAGATCGTAAACATTTTAAACAAAGAGTCAGGTGTTTTAGGACTTTCCAATGGTCTTAGCTCAGACTTTAGAGATTTGGCACAGGCAGCAGAGGATGGCAATGAAATTGCAAAAACAGCGCTTGAAACCTGGGCTTATCGCGTGGCAAAATACATCGGTGCATATACAGCAGCCATGAACGGTGTGGATGTGATCGCATTTACAGCAGGTGTTGGTGAAAACAACATTCCGGCCAGAAGTATGATTTGCCAGTACTTGGGTTATCTGGGAATTACCATCAACGAAGAAGCAAACAATACCAGAGGAGAAGAAATCGAAATTTCCACTCCTGATTCCAAGACAAAGGTTTGGGTCGTACCAACAGACGAAGAACTCGCAATTGCGAGACAGACTGCTGCATTAGTATAGTTTGATGAGTCCCTTTTTACATCGTAAGAAGGGACTTTCTTTGTTACCGCGGCACGGCGTCGCGAGGGTCTTGCCTGCAGTGCAATCAAAAGAGGGACTATGAAAGAAAATAACAATCGAAATCAGACATTTCAATATTTGATGGTTTTTGCCATTATCAGTGTCATTATGGGACATGTGGATTTGGATACATTTCCGCTTTTAAACAGTTGGTTTACTCCGTATTCCTACCATATGGCCATGTTTTTGTTTATATCCGGATACTTTTATAAAGAACAAAACCGTTCATCGGGGACGGCCCTTTTGTCATATATCTGGAAAAAATGTAAGCATTTGATGATTCCGCTTTATCTATGGAATCTGTTTTACGGACTGGTAACCTATCTGATTTCCATGAAAGGGTTTACGCTCGGACAGATGCCAAATATCAAAAATATCCTGTTTGGACCGATTTACGACGGACAGCATTTTGGGCTGAATATGCCGTCCTGGTTTGTATTTCCTCTGTTTTTGGTACAGGTGCTGTTTGCAGTCGCAGGATACGTGATTTACAAAGAAAAGTCGGCCGGAAAAGTCGCTGAAACGGTAACGACTTTTGTACTTTTTATCATTTCCGCAATCAGTATTTATCTGGTAATCCGAGGAAATGTATCTCCCGGATATCTGGTATATTTAAGAGTCAGCTTTTTTGCCTTTTTCTATCAGATAGGGCGAATGTATCGTAAATATTTAGAGGAGTGGGATACACTCGGCCATCTGGCATATTTTTCCATCTGCTTTGCGATTCAGTTTTTGATTTTATTTTTGGCAAAGGGACGACTGGATTATGTGATTGCCGGCGGCAGTCAGTTTGAAAACGGACCTGTGCTTCCGTTTATCACAGCCCTTACCGGAATTGCCTTTTATTTAAGACTGGCTAAAATCTGTGCAAAGGGAATCGGTGAAAGCCGGGCAGTGAATACGATTTGCACTTATGCCTTTAGTATTATGATGCATCAGTTTGTCGGATTTTATGTGGTAAAAATTGCCATCGGAATGTGTCAAAGACTGTTTGGAATCTTTGGTGATTTCAGCATGGATGTCATCAAAATCAATATTTGGTACTATTATTTCCCGCGAAATATTGCCGCCTTTGGCGTATTTTATATATTGGGCGGTATCATAGTTCCGATATGGATTGGTATGGTGACGAAAAAAGTCTATACAAAAAAAATAGCAGTTTTGCTGCTGACAGCGGTTTTGGCTTTTTCTCAGTTGACCGGCTGTAAAAAAGCAGAAAAAGAGGTTGTCATCGACCCGGAACGCATCGTAAATATCGATGCAGATGAACTGGTGGATGCCAAGCCGAATCAGGATTTGACAAAGGCGCCTGAAAATGTGCACAGAGAAAAGCTGGATATTACAGCAGGCGCAGGGTCTCTTCCAAGTGCCAGTCCGAGTGAAGCAGCCGCGGAATCTGATAATCAGACAGAGGGTGAAATCACAGAGGACGGAGACAAAATCGAAGAAGGAGATGCCGCGGATTTAGAATCAGAGGAAAACGAGGAGACACAAAAAGAGGAAGAGTCCGAGGCAGGAAAGAACGAACTGGAAATAGTTGCCGGCGGTGATCGAAGCGGATATGTGATAGTCATTGATGCAGGACATCAGAGCAAAGGAAACAATGAAAAGGAACCAATCGGACCGGGAGCCAGTGAAACCAAGGCAAAGGTAACCGGCGGTACCACAGGAAGATTTACGGGATTAACCGAATATCAGTTGAATCTGGATGTCAGTTTAAAGCTTCAGGCTATATTGGAAAGCAGAGGCTATCAGGTGAAAATGGTGCGTACCACCAACGATGTAAATATCAGTAACAGTGAAAGAGCAGCCGTTGCAAATAATGCAGGGGCAGATGCGTTTATCAGAGTGCATGCCAATGGCTCGGATAATCCGAGTGCCAATGGCGCCATGACGATTTGTCAGACCGCATCCAATCCGTACAATGCCAGTCTTCATGACAAGAGTAAAAGTCTGTCGACCAACGTTTTGGATCAGGTCGTAGCCAGTACTGGATGTAAAAGAGAAAAGGTATGGGAGACCGATACCATGAGCGGAATTAACTGGTGTCAGGTGCCGGTTACTATCGTGGAAATGGGATATATGACCAATGAAACAGAGGACAGAAACATGGCAACTGCGGATTATCAGCAAAAGATAGCTACCGGAATTGCCAACGGTATTGATGCTTATTTTGGATTGAATTAAAAGGAGACAATATGCAGATTCAGTTACCTTCACAAGTAGCAAAAATCATTCATATTATAGAAAACGCCGGCTATGAGGCATTTGCAGTCGGCGGCTGTATCAGAGACAGTATACTGGGAAGAGAACCCAATGACTGGGATATTACCACCAGTGCACTCCCGCAAAAGGTCAAGGAGCTGTTTCCGAGAACCATTGATACAGGACTGATTCACGGAACGGTGACTGTTATGATGGATCATGTGGGATATGAGGTCACAACCTACCGTATTGACGGTATCTACGAGGACAATAGACACCCCAGTCAGGTGACCTTTACACCGGATCTCGTGGAGGATTTAAAAAGAAGAGATTTTACCATCAATGCCATGGCCTACAATGATTCCAGAGGTCTGGTAGATGTCTTTGACGGAGTCGGAGATTTAAAAAGAGGTGTCATCCGAGCAGTCGGTGATGCCGAAAAGCGATTTGAAGAGGACGCACTTCGTATGATGAGAGCTGTCCGATTTGCAGCGCAGCTTGGATACGAAATCGAGGATAAGACCAAGCAGGCCATTTGTACCCTGCATCAGAATCTTCAAAATATCAGCGCCGAGCGTATTCAGACAGAGCTGATCAAGCTTTTGACCAGCTCTCATCCGGAGCATATGAGACTTTTATACGAGACAAAAATCACGCAGGTGATTCTGCCTCGTTTTGATCGGATGATGGAGACGCAGCAAAACCATCCGCATCACTGCTACAGCGTGGGTGAGCATACCATTGTAGCTATGCAAAATGTCCGAAATGACAAGGTGCTCCGCTTTACCATGCTGTTTCATGACATGGCAAAGCCAGAGGTAATCACCATCGATGAACAGGGAATCCATCATTTCCACGGACATGCGGAGCTGTCAGAAAAGATAGCCAAGGAAACCCTTCGCGAGCTGAAATTTGACAACGATACGATTCGCAAGGTAACCAGGCTGGTTTTGTATCATGACAGAACCATACCACTGGACTCGAAAGGCGTGAAAAAGGCATTAAATCTGATGGGAGAGGAAATCTTTTTGCTGCTGTTAGAGGTGAAACATGCCGATGTTCTGGCTCAGAGCATGTATAAAAGAGAAGAAAAGCTTCAGTATATTCAGGACCTTAAGGCTCTTTACAACAAAGTAAAGGAGCAAAAGGAATGCTTTTGTTTAAAGGATTTGGCGATTACCGGAAAAGACCTCATGGCGCTGGGAATGACCCCGGGACCGGGTATCGGAGTGACTTTGGAAACGCTCCTTTCCCATGTCATCGAACATCCGGAGGATAACCAAAAAGAAGTCCTGATAAAGATGGTACAAAAGGGTATGATTTAATCTATTTGTTCATATGATTACTATAAAACTGTGGATGGTCCTAAAACAAGCGGACAAAGGGAAGGAGAATCATATGAACGATCGGGCAGTTAGTTTATTTGAAAAATATGATATTTTAGATGCAAAGGTCAAAAAAGGCAGAGGTATGCTGATAGCGGAAAAGGATCATCAGCCGGTGGCACTGGAGGAATACAACGGCTCTCAGGATCATTTGGAAATGGAGTACGAACTGCTGTTATCGCTGCGAGAAATCTATGACGGACCGATGCAGCAAATCTATAAAACCAATCAGGAGGAGCTTTTTTGCACGGATTATGAGGGCAAAAAGTATGTACTGAAATCCTATGCAGAAGGCAGGGAGTGCAATCTAAAGGATACACAGGAAGTGCTGAGAGCCTGTAAAGCCATAGCTATGCTTCATAAAAGTCTTCGAAAAACCACTTTTTTACAAAAGGAAGAACTGCGAAAGACTGCGGACCCATTAAGAGGGGATTTGATTAGACATACCACCGAATTAAAAAGAGCACGAAATTTTATGAGAAAAAAGGCAAGACGAGAGGAATTCGAACTTGCCTTTTTGCGTGCATATGATACCTTTTTTGAGCAGACAAACAAAGCGCAGGAGTTATTAGAAGAAAAGGAGGAGGCATTCTTAAATGAAAAAATAGCCGCAGAAGGTATGATAATTCATGGGGATTGTGTGCATCACAATATATATATGCTCGGCGATCAGATTACCTTTGTGCATTTTGAAAAAAGCGGAGTAAGGCTTCAGGTCAGAGACCTTTATCTGTTTATGCGAAAGGCCATGGAAAAGAATTTCTGGTCGTATGATTTGGCCCTGCGTATGCTGGATGCCTATGAACAGGAGCTGTCACTATGCGAGGAAGAAAAGCATTATTTATGTGCCAGATTCTGTTATCCGGAGAAGTTCTGGAAGCTCGCAAACAGCTATTTAAATCGTGTCAAATCACTCCCTTCCAGACGCCTTTTGGAAAAGTTGGACGATTTGGAGGAAAAAGAAGCAAAAAGACGGCAATTTTTACATAAATGGCTGGAAAAATGCGGATAATTTGTGCTATACTACTAAAGAGCGTGTAAAAAATGAGGATAGATAAAGTGAAGAAATTCCTATACAGATTCTGTCTGTTGAGTCTTTTGCTTTTAGCAGGTTGCGGGGCGGTCACTGAGCCGGTGAGCAGTCCTGTCGTAAGTGAACCACCCAAAGAGCCGGAAGTCATTTCCGTAGAGCTGGCAGACAGTTTTGATGAAGCAATTATTGAAAAGATAGACGAAAAGAAAAAGCAGATTACTTTTTACAATTTACAAATTGGAAAAAGCTATACCTTAGATTATGACAGCTCTACCGGAATCAAGGATAAATATCAGAATGAACTGGTCGTTAGTCAGCTTGATGGCGGAGAACTCGTAAAGGTCACCTTTTTAAAGGACGAGAAAAAGGTGAAAAATATTTGGCAGGAAGAGGACTTATCCAAAGAAGAAAACTTTGATGACTTTGAAATCAACCGTATTGCCCTGTGGATGGATATTGCAGATGAGCGATATGCGATTCATGACAAGGCGGTTGTTTTATCCGGAGATAAAAAGCTGACACTGTCGGATATCAATGAAGAAGATACCTTGAGCGTATATGCCAAGGATCATGTCATTCAAAGTATTGTCATTGAAAATATGCATGGATATGTCAGACTGGAAGGACAGCAAAGCTTTTTAGGCGGATGGGTCGAATTTAATCAGAACAAAATTCTGCCGGTAGAAGAAGAAATGCTGGTCGTACTTCCTTCCGGACATTATGATATGCAGATTTACGCAGACGGTCAGCAGGGCGAAAAATCCGTAGATGTTTTGCCGGGTGAGGAAACACTGGTGGATGTGTCTGATCTCGTAGTAGAAGAAGAGCAAAAAGACGGAGGTGTGATTTTTACCATTTCTCCATCTGCTGCTATTTTAAAAATTGATGGGAAGGAAACCCCTTATGATGATGTGATTACTTTATCCTATGGCGTACATCAGCTTATCGTACAGGCCGATGGATATAAAACCATCACACAGTATATCAGGGTCGGTCAGGAAATGGCCAACATCAATATTGAAATGGAACGAAGCGAAGCGGATCACTCCGATTCGAAAAAGGATAAGGAGGAGGAAAAGCCGGCAGTTTCTGCAAACAGTGTTGTCGTAGCCAATACCGGAGAATACAGAGTGTACATCGATGCACCGGAAAATTCTCAGCTATATGTGGACGGCATTTATACCGGTATGATTCCAATCAGCTTTGAAAAGAAAAAGGGAACCTACACCTTATCCATTCGAAAAGCAGGTTACGTAACCAGAAGCTATACACTGGATGTGGACGATGAGAAAAAGGATGTGCATTATTCTTTCTCAGAGTTGGAACAGCAGACCCCGTAGCTTTGGGCTTTTGAAAAGGAATAAAAAAGAACAATCCATAAATAATAAAATCATATAAAATCCAAGGAGGACAGGTTATGAGTTACAAAGAAGCGTATGAAGAATGGCTCCAAAATCCATATTTTGATGAAGCCACAAAGGAAGAACTGAAAGCGATTGCAGGAGATGAAAAGGAAATCGAAGATCGTTTTTATCGTTCTCTGGCATTTGGTACTGCAGGACTTCGAGGTGTCATCGGAGCAGGTACAAACAGAATGAATATTTATATCGTTCGTAAAACGACACAGGGACTTGCCAACTATATCAAGAAACTTGGCGGACAGGACAAGGGTGTTGCTATCGCATTTGACAGCAGAAGAATGAGTCCTGAATTTGCAGACGAAGCAGCTCTTTGTCTGAATGCAAACGGAATCAAGGCATATGTGTTTGAATCCCTTCGTCCGACACCGGAACTTTCTTATGCAGTTCGTAAATTAAACTGTATCGCAGGTATCAATATCACAGCCAGCCACAACCCGCCTGAATACAACGGCTACAAGGTATATTGGGAGGACGGTGCTCAGATTACACCACCTCATGATGGCGGTATCATGGATGAAGTAGCAAATGTAACAGATTTTAACAGCGTTTATACCATGGACAAGGCGGAAGCAGTCGAAAAAGGTCTTTATATTCAGATCGGTGCGGATGTAGATGATACCTATATTGCAGAACTGAAATCCAGAGTTCTTCATCAGGATTTGATTGATCAGTATCAGAAGGATATCAAGATCGTATATTCTCCACTTCACGGAACAGGTAATATTCCTGCCAGACGTATCTTAAAAGAGCTCGGCTTTGAAAATGTATATGTGGTTCCTGAGCAGGAACTTCCGGACGGAAACTTCCCAACTGTTTCTTATCCAAATCCGGAAGCAGCAGAAGCCTTTGAACTGGGCCTTAAGCTCGCAAAAGAAGTAGATGCGGATTTAGTACTGGCAACTGACCCGGATGCAGACCGTCTCGGAGTATATGTAAAGGATACAAAGAGCGGAGAATATATTACATTAACAGGTAATATGTCAGGATGTCTGCTCGCAGACTATGAAATCAGCCAGATGGCTGCTTTACAGGGACTCCCTGAAGACGGAGCACTGATCAAGACGATTGTTACCACCAATATGGCAGATGCCATTGCCAAGGCATACAATGCAAAGTTAATCGAAGTATTAACCGGATTTAAATACATCGGACAGCAGATTCTCGGCTTTGAACAGTCAGGAAAGGGAACCTACTTATTCGGTTTTGAAGAAAGCTACGGCTGCTTAATCGGTACACATGCCAGAGATAAGGATGCGATCGTAGCAACTATGGCACTGGCAGAAGCTGCTGCTTACTATAAATCAAAAGGCATGACCTTGTGGGATGCTATGATTGCCATGTATGAAAAATACGGTTATTACAAGGATGATATTCAGTCTATTACACTGAAGGGTATTGAAGGACTTCAGAAGATTCAGGATATCCTGAATACTTTGAGAACCAATACACCAAAGACCATTGGTGATTATACCGTTGTAAAGGCCAGAGACTACGAAGCAGATACCATCAAGGATATCGCAACTGGGGAAGTAACTTCAACAGGGCTTCCAAAGTCAAATGTTATTTACTATGATTTAACAGATGATGCATGGCTTTGCGTTCGTCCTTCCGGAACAGAACCAAAGGTGAAATTCTACTATGGAATCAAGGGTTCTTCTTTAGAAGATGCAAATGCAAAATCTGAAAAGCTCGGTAAAGAAGTTCTGGCTATGATTGACAAGATGTTATAAGCCATGCTCGATCACAAACCGGATTATCTCGATAAAAAGAAATGTAATGAGGAGGATCTGCGACATTTAGTCGCAGATTTAGCCTCTGAAAATGGTTGCCCCTGGGACAGTAAACAGACTCTGGGCTCCATGAATGACTGTCTGTTAGAGGAGGCCGCAGAAACGATTGATGCGATTTCTCTTTATCAAAATACAGGCAATACCGATGCACTCAAAGAGGAATTGGGCGATTTGCTCTTTCAGGTCTATCTGCATACGCAGATTGCCGAAAAAGAAGGTCTCTTTTCCATGGATGATGTATTAAATACCATCATGCAAAAAATGATATTCAGACATCCTCATGTATATCAAAACGGAGAGGACTGTTCGGATACCCCAAAATGGGAAGAAATCAAGCAAATAGAGAAAAAGAATAAAACCTATACCGAGTCGAAAGAACACAGAAAACACCGAAAAAGACTGGTGGAAATGTTTTTACACTTTTTAAGTAAAAAATAGGGATAGAAAATTGTTAAAAATGTCTAAAATCCCTTGAAATAGGCTTTTTTCCTTGACATTAGACAGGAAAAGCTTTATAACTATTGTTAGGGTTTTTCAATGTAAAAACACGAAAAATAATAAAATACTCAGTAAAGAGGAGGAGTTCAAAAATGAACAAAACAGAATTAGTTGCAGCTATGGCTGATCAGGCAGGATTATCAAAGAAAGATGCAGAAGCTGCTTTAAAGGCTTTTACAGATGTTGTATCAGGAGCATTAAAGAAAGGTGATAAGATTCAGTTAGTAGGATTCGGTACTTTCGAAGTATCTGAAAGATCTGCTAGAGAAGGTAGAAATCCTCATACAGGCGAAACAATGAAAATTGCTGCTTCAAAAGCACCTAAGTTCAAAGCTGGTAAGGCATTAAAGGATTTAGTAAACGCATAATTTGGCTTGTGAATTTTGAAAGTCCAGAGAGCAATCTCTGGACTTTATTTTTTATGATATACCGCAATTTTGTAACTCTAATAGGAGAAAAACATGAGATTAGACAAATATTTAAAGGTTTCCAGACTGATTAAACGAAGAACCGTTGCCAATGATGCCTGCGATGCAGGTCGTGTCATGATCAATGACAAGGTGGTAAAGGCTTCTGCTGCTGTAAAGGTAGGAGATGTCATCACCATCAATTTCGGAAATAAAGATGTGAAGGTTGAAGTTCTGGATGTTCAGGAAACCGTACGTAAGGAACAGGCCAAGGAAATGTTCCGTTATATATAGGATGAGTTCTTTTTCTTTTCCATAGCGCATAGTATATAACCAGTGTTACGTGGCGCATGAAAACAGTGAATGGCCTCGATTGTAAACAATCGACGCAAGGGAAAGGGGAAGGAAAATGGAAGAAAATAATGTGATAAAGCAGAGAGTACACAAATGTATGCTGTCAGGCAGAAAAAGCTGCGTGATTAGTGGCATTTTGGATGTACTCTCTTTTGATTTGTCAGAAATCCTGCTGGAAACGGAGCTGGGAATGCTGCAAATTAAGGGTTGTGATTTGCATGTGAGCAGACTTACGCTGGAAAAAGGAGAAATTGATATAGACGGGAAAATCGATGCACTCATATATTCCGAAGCCCAAAGCAAAGCGATAAAAACAGAGGGGCTGCTCGGACGTTTGTTTAAATAAAAAGAACCGGGAGGTATATGTGAGCGAATCGGTGCAGTTTGAAATGCTGAGCGGACTGAAATGTCTGTTGTTTGGTATGGGGATTACCCTGCTGTATGACCTTTTTCTGATACTCAGAAAAGTCATAAAGCATTCTGTTTTTTGGATCAATATAGAAGACTTTATGTATTGGATCGTTACCGGAGTCGGTCTCTTTCTTTTGATGTATACCATCAACTACGGAAGGTTCCGAGTGTATGCGATTTTCTTTCTGGGAATGGGAATGCTAATCTATAAAAAAATAATCGGACAGAAAATAATAATTTTTATGTCAACGATAATAAATCGAATACTAGATATAGTGGTGCGCATTCTGAAAGTCCCACTAAACCTTGTAAAATGTGGGTTTTTAAGTGCTAAAAAGCTGGTTTTTAAGGCGTTTTTGCGAATAAAAAGTGCCTTGACGAGTGACATAAAAAAGGTTAAGATAACTTTATGTAAACACATAATCAAGGGGAAATCCGGCAAAAAAACAGGAAAAGACCCTTTGGATTGTGGGAATGTAATGGGAGAACAGAATGAGTCGCAGAGGTTATAAAAAGGATAAACCCGGCCGTTTTGGTATGTTCTTAGTATGTATGGTGGTTGCATTTATGCTTTTGATTGTTTCGGTGAAATGCATGGAGCTCAAGGGCAAGCAGACAGAGTATCTTCAAAAGAAGGAGGCCCTGACACAGCAATACGAACAGGAACAGGCCAGAGCCGAGGAATTAAAAGAATTTGATAAATATGTACATACAGATTCCTACAGTGAGGAAATTGCAGAAAACCAATTAGGATTTGTACATGAAAACGAAATCATATTTGAAGTAAAGTAAAACACATTTGTTTATTTGAAATAAGCAGATGTGTTTTCTTTATTTTGCCAACAGACGCGCTTTTGACAAATTTCTTTGGTGGTCTGAGGTATGGTAGTAAAGAATATGCATATGTTAGAAAGGAAGAGACTATGTTATCCATCACTACCAAAAATCAGATTTCACATTATAGCGAACTTTTAGGTGAGATTGCAAAGGATTATATGACGGATACCGGCATGAATCACGATGCTGTATATTTAGATCAAAAGAATCAAAAAGCAGAGGCGATGCTGTTAAAGGAAAGAAAAGAAGCAACCGAAATCGGATACATGCTCATTCACTGCGCAGATCAAATGCTGCAGGGGATTGCAGACAGCGCAAAGGAAAAAAACAATCAGACAAGCTCTCATGCCATCAAGCAGGAAAAAAGAATCCGTAAGGCGCTAAAATCCGGTGGGATGATTGTCTATGAATATAGCAGAAGGCGAAATCAAAACGGCTTTGAAGAAATCCATATGGTGCTTGGCAGCGAGAAAAAAGAATACTTTGAAACGATAGAAGTAGCTGAGCTGTTAAGCTGTGTGCTGCACAGACCTATGCTCAGTGCCTGGGAGAATAGTCCATATATCTATGATCAGCCGGTGTCTGTGTGTTTTGAAGAGGATACGGTATTTGCGATTTACCACAGCTTTGCCAAGGCAACCAAGGACGGAGAATGCATTTCGGGAGACAATTTCCTGATTCGGGAGTTTTCTGACGGAGGCTTTATCGGAGCCTTGTCAGACGGAGCCGGATCCGGAGAGAGAGCTGCCGCGGAGAGTGAAAAGGCGCTGAGTCTGTTAGAACGATTTTGTGAAAGTGGTCTTTCCATCAAGCAGTATTTTACCATCTGTAACGGGCTTATTTATCTGAAAAGGGATGTCTTGGGAAGTATTACCATGGATGTTATGCATGTCAATCTATATACAGGAGAAGCCAGGTTTTATAAAATGGGAGCCTGTGAGACCTTTATAATCCGGGATGAAGAAATCGAGAAAGTGCAGTCCAAACAATCGGTACTGGGTATTAAAAAGGACATCCGGATAACCGGAAGCAGTATCTTTTTGAAGCAGGGGGATGTGGTTGTGATGATGACAGACGGGCTTTGGGAATGCTTTGAAGCCTGTCAGGAGGAGCTGTATACGATTTTGAAAAAGGCAGCAGCTATGAGCCCAAAGGAACTGGCTACGCATCTGCTTTCCGTAGCGATAGGCATCTCAAATGCCTCTCTTTCGGATGATATGACGGTTTTGACCTATTATGTGATGGAAAAAGATGATTGAAATATAAGGGCAAAAAAGATATATTGAACATATGAGAAATAATGGGTCAGCAAAAGAAATGCAGGAAAAGGTATTAAAAACGGCAAACCAGAAGCAGCTTTTCAAAAAGGGCGAAAAGGTACTCGTAGCTCTTTCCGGAGGCGCGGATTCGGTATGCCTTTTTTCTGTGCTTTTTTCTCTAAAAGACCAATTGGGAATACAATTAGAAGCCGTGCATGTAAATCACGAAATGAGAGATACTGCTAAAAGGGATGAAGAGTTTGTAAAAGCGCTTTGTCAGCAGAAAAATATCCCCTGTCATGTTGGCAGTGTGGATGTAAAAAGCTATGCAAAAGAGCAGGGAATCGGAAGCGAAGAAGCCGCCAGAATCCTGAGATATCAGCAGTTTGAGAAAGTGGGAGAGGCGATAGGAGCAGATAAAATCGCTCTGGCGCATCATATGGATGATCAGGCAGAAACGGTGCTGTTTCATCTGTGCCGGGGAAGCGGAATCAAGGGGCTTTTGGGTATGTCCTATCAAAGAGAGAAATATGTCAGACCGATTCTGAATCTGTCACGAGAAGAAATCGAAGCTTATCTGGAAATGAACGGACAAGCCTATATGACAGATGAAACCAATTTGACGGACGACTATACCAGAAATCGCATTCGTCATCAGGTGCTTCCTTTATTAAATGAGCAGGTGACAAACCGGGCATCGCAGCATATTGCCGATGCGGCAGATATTTTAAGTCTGGCAGCAGACTTTTTGGAAACGGAAAGCCAAAAGGCCTTTGAAATGTGCGTAAAACAGACAAAAAACGGGTTGGTCATTGACATTTTACTATTTTCAAAGTGTCACGAATATCTGCAGGGAGAAATCATCAAAAAGGTCTATGAAGGCATGACAGAAAGCCTAAAGGATTTTGGACAGGTTCATATAAAACAGGTGCTTTCTTTGCTGTCGATGCAAAGCGGGCACAAAGTCCTTTTGCCGCGCGGTATTTGCGTGATTAGAGAATATGATACGCTGACATTTCAAAGAGAGAACGAGGTGATAACAGAGAACGTGGAATCGGAGCTTCTCGGCAAAGATTCCGGAGTCTGTGAAAATCGTGTTTTTCTATCTGAAAAGGAAGAAATTTCGATTCGTATTTTTCCTTATAAAAAGGATGACATTATCCCCTCAAAACCATATACGAAATGGCTTGATTATGATAAAATAGAAAAGCCGTTAGTGGTCAGAAATGTGAGGAATGACGATTATTTTTATTTTGATAAAAATCATAAAAAGCTCGTGAAGGAGTATCTTAAAAACGAAAAGATTCCGATTTCAGACAGGCAAAGCTGCAAAGTAGTAGCAAGCGGCAGTCATGTATACTATTTTGTAGGTAAAAGAATTTGCCAAAGGGCTTATGTTACAGACGAAACGAAATATGTATTGGAAATTGACTATAAATCAGAAACAAACGATAGTGAAAAAGAGCCTCGATTGTAAACAATCGACGTAAAAGACCAAGGAGGAGAAGCAAATGGCAGAGACCATCAGTGTAATGATTTCAGAAGAAGACGTAGATAAAAGAATCAAAGAAATCGGCGAACAGATCAGTAAAGACTATGAAGGCAAAGAAGTACACCTTATCTGTGTGCTTCGCGGCGGCGTATTCTTTATGTGTGAACTGGCAAAACGTATCAGCGTTCCGGTTACCATGGACTTTATGTCTGTATCAAGCTACGGAAATGACACCAAGTCAAGCGGCGTAGTTAAAATCGTAAAGGATTTGGATGACAGTATCAGAGGAAAGGATGTTATCGTAATTGAGGACGTAGTGGATTCCGGCAGAACCTTGAGCTATCTGTTGGAAATGTTAAAAGACAGAAATCCTGCCAGCCTCAAGCTTTGCACTCTTTTAGACAAACCGGAAAGACGTGTTCGTCAGGTCGAGGTAGATTATACCGGATTTGAAATTCCGGATGAATTTGTCGTAGGATACGGACTCGATTATGCGCAGAGATATCGCAATCTTCCATATATCGGAATCGTCCATTTAGACGACAAATAAGCCAATCGGTATAAATTAATTTTTAGGAGAAATACATGAATACAGTAAAACCATCAAAGGGACTCAGAGGACCCTTTATTCTGATTTTGATATTACTGGGAATTGCCTTTTATCTCAATATGATGAAAAGCAATGAAACCGGTTACAACTGGAGTCAGTTTTTGTACGACTATGAAAATGACAATATTTCAGTGGCTTATATTCAGCCAAATACAGAGGTACCTACCGGTACAATCATTTTTGAGCATCCGAATGGAAGTGTCGGCAGACTCTATGTTTCGGATATCACCAAGGTAGAGGATATGCTGCATGACAAAAATATTGAAACAGTCATGAGAGATATGCCGAGTGATAACTGGTTTTTGCTCTATATCATGCCAATGCTGGTAGTATTTATCATCTTTATTTTCTTCTTTTCGATGATTGCCCCGCAAGGAGGCGGTCAGAACAGCAAGATGATGAACTTTGGTAAATCAAAGGCTCGTATGACGCAGGCAGGAGAAGGCAAAAATACACTGAATGACGTAGCAGGTCTCAAGGAAGAAAAACAGGAACTCGAAGAAATCGTTGATTTTTTGAAGGATCCTTCCAAATATACAAAAGTCGGAGCGCGTATTCCAAAGGGTGTTTTATTAGAGGGACCTCCGGGAACCGGTAAAACTCTCCTGGCAAAGGCAGTTGCCGGTGAAGCAAATGTACCGTTCTTTTCTATTTCCGGATCGGATTTCGTAGAAATGTTTGTCGGTGTCGGTGCTTCCCGTGTCAGAGATTTATTTGAAGATGCAAAAAAGAATCATCCATGTATCGTATTCATCGACGAAATTGATGCAGTTGCGAGACGCCGCGGAACCGGTATGGGAGGCGGACATGATGAAAGAGAACAGACCTTAAATCAGCTCCTGGTAGAGATGGACGGTTTTGGTATCAATGAAGGTATTATCGTCATGGCAGCAACCAACCGAGTAGATATTTTGGATCCGGCTATTTTAAGACCGGGACGATTTGACCGTAAAGTAACCGTAGGACGTCCTGATGTAGGCGGAAGAGAAGAAATCCTCAAGGTGCATGTACGTAACAAGCCACTGGCAGAAGATGTCGATTTAAAACGTATCGCACAGACCACCTCCGGCTTTACCGGTGCGGATCTTGAAAACCTGATGAATGAGGCAGCGATTCTTGCAGCCAAAGAAAACAAGTCCTTTATTCAGGATGCGGATATTAAAAATGCTTTTATCAAGGTAGGAATCGGTTCGGAAAAGAAGAGCCGTATCGTATCAGAAAAAGAAAGAAAGATTACTGCATACCACGAAGGCGGCCATGCTATTTTATTCCATTTGCTTCCTGATGTCGGACCGGTTTACACCGTATCTATCATCCCGACAGGAGTTGGGGCAGCAGGTTATACTATGCCGCTTCCGGAAAGAGATGATATGTTTATGACCAAGGGACAGATGCTTCAGGATATCATGGTAAGTCTCGGCGGACGTATCGCAGAAGAACTGATTTTTGATGATATCACAACAGGAGCTTCTTCGGATATCAAGAAAGCGACTAGCGTGGCTCGACAGATGGTAACCCGCTTTGGTATGTCAGATAAGATTGGTACCATCAATTATGATGATGACAGCGATGAAGTATTCATCGGCAGAGACCTGGCACATACCAAGAATATCAGTGAAACCGTTACCAGCGAAATTGATGCAGAAGTGAAAGAAATCATCAATGACTGCTATGCCAAGGCAAAACAGATCATTACAGAAAATATGGATGTGTTACATGCCTGTGCAGAACTTTTATTAGAAAAAGAACGAATTACCAAGGAAGAATTCGAAGCATTGTTTGAATAAAACGCGAAAATGTCGAAAAGAGGCGTTGGTAATCGTACAATATGAACAACAAAAGTAGTAATACGCGTGTCGTTTATTGACACGCGTATTTGCGTATTGTGAAAAAGTTACAAAAACCGGCATAGCAATTTGTTAAATTTGTGAAAACTAGAAATAGACATTATATAGGTGCTTTGCTAGAATACACTTGTAACCCCCCAATACATTACATAGTTTTTTGCTATACCCCATAAGAAAGAAATACCTTCTCCGAAAGACCAGTTAATTTATTAACTGGTCTTTCGACCGTTTAGGGGTGATGAAAGGCAAAAAGAGTTGAACTTATATAGCATTTCAGATAAAATATGAGTAGTGAAAACATTGGAGGATGGTATGAACTACCAGAGTTTTGAAGAGACATTAAAAAAAGCGGAATATATAACCGGAATGAGACCTCTGTTCAACAAAAGAGCGCTCTTTTCCGATATGACTGAGGACTACGTAAGTCCGGTCACACCAAAGCCTTTTGACATGGTAACTATTCGATTTCGAAGCGCTGTAAACAATGTAGACCATGTCTTTTGGGTATGCGGTGGTGAAAGACACCGTATGAAAAAGGTTTCGAGCGACGAACTTTTTGATTTTTATGAAATCAAAGTGCAAATAGAAGACCAGAAATTAAGCTATTGCTTTGAGGTTCGAAGCGGAAAGATTACCTGTTTTTTCGACAGACGCGGTCTGAATAAAGATCCGCAGGAATATTATCAGTTTGTGCTGGTTCCGGGACAGAATATCCCTGAATGGGCAAAAGGTGCTGTTATGTACCAGATTTATGTGGATCGTTTTTACAACGGAGATCCGTCCAATGACGTGCTGACAGATGAGTACAACTACATCGGTGAACATGTCAATAAAGTGGATGACTGGTATAAATATCCGGCAATGATGGGTGTACGTGAATTTTACGGCGGAGACCTTGCCGGTGTTTTACAAAAGATGGACTACTTGCAGGATTTGGGTGTAGAAGTCATCTACTTTAACCCATTGTTTGTATCTCCGTCAAACCATAAATATGATATTCAGGATTATGATTATATAGATCCGCATTTCGGTGTCATTGTGGATGATCAGGGTGATTTACTCGCACCGGATCAAAAAGACAACCGATTTGCAACCAGATATATCAACCGAGTTGCCAACAAGAAAAACCTGGAGGCTTCCAACAAGCTTTTTGCCCAGGTAGTTAAGGAAGCACATAAGCGTGGTATGAAGGTTATTTTGGACGGTGTATTTAACCACTGCGGTTCCTTTAATAAATGGCTGGATCGTGAGTGTATTTATGAGAACTTTGAAGGCTATGAAAAGGGAGCTTATATCGACGAAAACAGCCCTTATCGCAGCTACTTCCATTTCTATCAGGAAGATCAGTGGCCGTACAATCCGACCTATGACGGATGGTGGGGACATGATACACTTCCAAAGTTAAATTATGAAGGCTCTGAGCAGCTTTATCAGTATGTACTTAACATTGGTAAAAAATGGGTATCAGCTCCTTATCATGTAGATGGATGGCGTCTGGATGTGGCTGCCGATTTAGGACATTCTGCTCAGTTTAACCATCAGTTCTGGAAAGATTTTAACCAGGCAGTAAAGGAAGCAAATCCAAATGCGATAGTATTAGCAGAGCATTATGGTTCACCGAGAGAATGGATTGAAGGCTGTGAATGGGATACCGTCATGAACTACGATGCCTTCATGGAACCGCTTACCTGGTTCTTAACCGGTATGCAAAAGCATAGCGATGATTATAGAGAAGATTTGTACGGAAATGCAGACAGCTTTTGGGGAGCTATGACTCATCATGGTGCTGCGTTTACAACTCCATCCTTGCAGGTAGCTATGAATGAACTTTCCAACCATGATCATTCCAGATTTTTAACACGTACCAACAAAAAGGTAGGCCGTGTCAATACTTTGGGAAGTGAAGCAGCTAACTGGGATGTAAATAAAGCGGTACTTCGAGAAGCGGTAGCGGTACAGATGACCTGGCCGGGAGCTCCGACTATTTATTATGGAGATGAAGCCGGACTGTGCGGATTTACTGACCCGGATAACAGACGTACTTATCCGTGGGGCAGAGAGGATCATGCTCTGATTGATTTCCATAAAGAAATGATTCGCATTCACAAGGAAAATCAGGTATTAAAGACAGGATCGCTGAGAAAAGCACTGGCAGATTACAATATCATTGCTTATGCCAGATTTGATCAAAAGCAGCAGATTCTGGTTGCAGTAAATAACAATTACAGAGAAGTTACCAGAGAAATATCTGTTTGGGAATTTGGTATTCCAAAGAGCTGCAGTATGACCAGATTGATTTTGACTTATGCAGATGGTTATACCACAGATCAGCAGGGATATGCTGTAATTAACGGAAAGATTACTTTGACAATGCCGCCAACCAGTGCTGTTGTATTAAAGTATGAGAAAGAGCAATAAATACTTGCTTTTTATAAATGAATATGATAATATTCTTTCTTGTGAGAGCTTTGTGCTCAAACAATGGGTGGATTCCCGAGTGGCCAAAGGGGACAGACTGTAAATCTGCTGGCAATGCCTTCGAAGGTTCGAATCCTTCTCCGCCCATTAAACACTACGGTGTTTATTGGAATCATTTATGATTCCTTTTTATTTGGTTTTGTTTACCAAAAACTAAATAAGGGCCCGCGTGGCGGAACTGGCAGACGCGCAGGACTTAAAATCCTGTCGTAGCAATACGGTATCGGTTCGATTCCGATCTGCGGCATATAAAACAGAGGCAAATAGCCTCTGTTTTTTTAACATTAAAAAACACTTTATTTTAGGCATGTTATAAGGAAAATTCATTTGTAAAAAAGTTTAAATATGATAAAATAACTATAACTGTGGAAAAGTATAAGAAAAAATGAATTTAATTGGAAAACCTCAAAATTTGATTGATATTCATTCACACATATTGCCCGACTTGGACGATGGTTCTTTGAGCGCAGTGGAAACTAGAGCAATGCTCAAAGAAGCCTATAAAGACGGGATTAATTGTATTATCGCGACACCGCATTTTAATGTGGTTAGAGGGCAGATTGCATCAAGAGCTTTATCGCTAACTCGTTACAATCAGGTGCTAGAATATTTAAGAGAATTTCCTGATATGGAAATTTTCTTAGGCCAGGAAATTTGTTATAGCAATGAGGCTATGAAACAATTAGAAGAAGGCATAGTTTCTACGATGGCAAATACGCAATATATTCTTTTAGAGTATGGACCTAAAGTTACAAAAGATAGAATTTTTATAAGTTTGCAAGATGCTCTAGGACATGGATATATACCTATCATTGCGCACCCAGAAAGATATTATTGCGTTGCTGATGATACAGTAAAGTTAGAAGAGTGTATTGATGGCGGAGCATATATACAGCTAAATGCGGATACTGTTACAGGACAATACGGAAAAGATTTGCAAAGGTGGGCACTAGATGAAATAGATGCGGGACATGTGCAGTTTATTGCTAGTGACGCACACGGCTCTGTAGAAAGAAAGCCACTACTTTCTTCAGCGTACAAATTAGTAGAGAAAAACTTTGGAGCTAGCGTGGCGAAGAAAATATTTATAGACAATCCAGAGATGCTACTTCAAAACAATTATTTAGATTAATTATGGGAAACGAAAATAATTTTGTTCAAATGAATAAGTCTAGGAATGCGGGACCTGAATTAGATTTCAGTGTTATCTTTTTTGCATTCATAAGAAGATGGTTTGTTATTATTCCGGTAGCTTTAGTTTTGGGACTTGCAGTAGGCGGAGTTATTAAGTATACAAGTGTTCCACGCTATACATCTGAAACATCGCTAATAATCATAAATAAGCATCAAGAAAATGAAATCAACAATATAGACCTAACGCTTTCAGCTACATTGTCAAAGGATTATGTTTCAATCGTAAAATCTAGAACTGTTTTAGAGCGAGTTGTATCGGATTTAGATCTTGATATGACTGCTAAAGCACTTTCAAATACGCTTTCAGCAACAATCGTGCAAGACACAAGAATGATTAAAATTAATGTGACGAATACTGTGCCAAAAGAGGCAAAGAGAATTGCGGACGGTGTTGCCAAAGAAGCGAAAGAAAGAATTAACGAAGTAATGGGCGTTGATGATATTGAAGTTAGTATTGTTGATGAAGCTAGTATGCCAACAAGTCCTAATGGAACGGGCGCAGTTAGAAAAGCTCTTTTAGCAGCACTTATAGGACTTATCGTAACATGGGGAATTTATACGATTGTTTATTTAACAAACGATACTATAAAGACTCCAACAGATATAAAGAAATATTTAGATTGCAGTGTGCTAGGAGTTATTCCACTTTTTGATCCAGAAACATCAATAACAAAAGCACCAGTTTCAAAAGGTCCGGTTGCAAAACCACCGGTCAGAAGGGAAGGAAATTTTGCAGAACGTAATTATTAGAAATATTCCTGCCTTTAAGTTTAGGACCAATGAAGAAATAAAGAGACTTAGAACAAATGTGCAGCTTTGTGGCGAGGACATTAAAGTTATTGCGCTTACTAGTTGCCTTCCGGATGATGGAAAGACGACAATAAGTTTTAACTTAGCAATAAGTTTGTCGGAGTTAGAAGAAGATGTGCTTTATGTAAATTGTGACTTAAGAAATGCATCAAGCTTACTAGAAAGATATAGAATAGTTGGTGCGAAAAATGGCATGGCACAATATTTATCAGGAATGATTTCTTATGACGATACAATCGGAAAGACAAGCATAGATAATCTTTACATCGCAGTTGCGGGCACAGTTGCGCCGAACCCAGCAGAACTTTTAAGCAGCAAAAAATTTAGAGAATTTATCGCAGTGTCTAAAAAAAGATTTAAGTATGTAATTATAGATACACCACCTTTGGGAACGGTTGTAGATGCATCGATAGTAGCAAGAGAGTGCGACGGAACAATTATGGTAGTTCCAGCTAAGACGCATAGTTATAGGTTAGTTAGAGAAATTATAGAAGACTTAAAGGCTACAGGCACAAAGTTCTTAGGAATAGTCTTAAATAAAGTAGATTTAATGGATAAACAAAACTACGGATACTATGGCAAATATTACGGAAGATATTACGGAAAATATTATGGCAAGTATTACGGAGATTACTATGGAGACGAAGAGTTTCCAAATAAAAAAGCCAAGAAGAAAAAAAGATAGATAAAAGCAGCTTTAGATTCGTAATCGTCGCATTCGCGTTGCGAAGCTTTAGTGAAAATATTTTTATAGGAAGTTCGCCTGAAAGAGAGCGAAATGGCGAAGCGAGCAAAAAATGTGGTATGTAATGCAAGTAAATACTGGGAAAGAAAAAACAATTATGACCCAGTGCCAAAACCAAATACCAAAAGAAGTAATAGAAAAGGTATTCATACCGATGTATGCGCAGCAGGTTCGCTTTAGAGGAAAGTGGATTAAGCGTACGCGTATATTGTTTCCGGGGTATGTTTTTATTGCGACTGAAAATTTAGCGGCAGCAGTTCTTAAACTAAAGTCGATAGTAGGCATGACAAAACTAATCGGAACCGGCACGGAGATACTTCCTGTAAAAAAAGAAGAAGAGGAGTTGCTTTTAAGATTAGGTGGAGAAGAATTGGTAGTGGATGCATCGGAAGGCTTTATTGTTGGAACAAAAGTAGAAGTAACCGAAGGACCACTAAAAGGATTTGAAAGCCACATAAGAAAAATAGATAGACATAGAAGAAAAGCTTGGATAGAAATTGAAATGTTCGGCATAGAAAGATTAATCGAAGTCGGACTAGAGATAGTTAGCAAAAAGTAAGGGGGGGGTAAGGAAAGTTGAATCCTCAACCACAAGGATATAAAGGCACATATTATCGCTACATAAAAAGGGCAATTGATATAGTTCTATCAACAATTGGTCTTATCCTTGGAAGTATACCAATGATGGGAATCTGGATAGCTATTAAGCTAGATTCAGAGGGCCCAGGATTTTATAGACAACAAAGAATAGGTAAAGACGGCAAGGTCTTTACTATGTATAAATTTAGAACTATGTACGTAGGCAAAGAATTAGAAGGCCTAGGAGTTTACTCAAACGCAAATGATGAGAGAGTAACAAAAGTGGGAAGATTCTTAAGAAAAATAAGTGTAGATGAAATTCCACAAGCAATAAATATATTAAAAGGCGAGATGTCTTTAATAGGACCAAGACCACCACTAACGTTTCACCCATGGACATTTGATAAGTACACAGATGAGCAAAAAAGAATGTTCCTTGTAAGACCAGGAATGACAGGATGGGCTCAGGTTAGTGGAAGAAGACATGTAGAGTGGAACAAAAGAATTGAACTAAACAATTATTACGTCGACAACGTTTCGTTTGCTTTGGATTGGGACATATTTAAGAAGACATTCAAACTAGGAACAGACGATAATGAAAATTCATTTGATACAGTTAATACAAAGGACTAGATTATGGCACTAAAATTAATGTATATAACTAACGAAGTAGATATAGCGAAGATCGCGCAGGAAGCGGGAGTAGATAGAATCTTTGTCGATATGGAATATATCGGAAAAGATAAAAGACAAAAAGGACTAAACACAGTACAAAATCATCACACAGTAGATGATGTAAAAAAACTAAGAAAAGAAATAAAAAAAGCCGAGCTTTTAGTAAGGGTTAATCCGATACATGAAGCCGCGGCGGATTATACAAATAGTGAAGAAGAAATAGAAGCAGTAATAGATGCGGGAGCGGACATAGTTATGCTCCCGTATTTTAGTGGAAGCGAAGAAGTAAAAAGATTTATAAAAGACGTAAACAAAAGAGCAAAGACTATGCTACTTTTAGAATCACAAAAGAGCGTAGATGATTTAGATGAAATCTTAAAAATTGAAGGAATAGACGAAATCCTAATAGGTCTAAACGATTTAAGTTTAGACAACCACAAAAAGTTTATGTTCGAACTCTTAGCAGATGGAACGGTTGAGAAAATCTGTAATAAGATAAAACCAACAGGAATACCGTACGGCTTTGGAGGAATAGCGTCACTCGGAAGAGGGATGCTTCCAGCAGAATACATAATAAAAGAGCATTACAGATTAGGAAGTACATCAACAATACTTAGCAGAAGTTTTTGTAATGCGAGCATAATAGAAGATAGGCAGATTATTAGGATGGTATTTAACAGCGGCGTAGATAGCATAAGAAAATATGAAGAAAGATGCCAAGACCATAAATTAGAAGATGAGTTTTATACAAAAAACCCAGCTAAAGTAAAAGAGTTAGTAAAGAAGATAGTAGAGCAATGAAAATATTAGTAACCGGGGCATGGACCGGAGCAGATGAACATATAGAAGAAATTAAAAAAGCAGGACATGAAGTAAAATTCATGCAATGCGAAAAAGAAGAATTACCATGCGAGGCAAGTTGGCCAGAAGCAGTAGTATGCGGAAATTTATTTGACTATCATGAGATTGGTGAATTTTCAAATTTGAAAGTGATTCAACTCTTAAGCGCAGGCATAGATCATTTAGATTTAGATTACATAAAAGAAAAAGGCATAGCACTTTTTAACAGTCCAGAAGTTTATCATATACCAATAGCAGAATACGTTATCTTAGGAGTACTTTCTATATACAGAAAGGTTTTTTCTTTTTATGAGAATCAAAAGAAACATATCTGGGAAAAGCAAAGAGGATTATTAGAACTTTACGGAAAAGATGTAGCAATCTTTGGAACAGGCAACATAGGAAAAGAGTGCGCAAAAAGATTTAAGGCATTCGGATGCAACGTAATCGGCGTAAACAGAAGCGGAAAAGAAGCAGAAGGGTTCGATAAAGTTTACAAAGTAGACGAAAAAGAAAAGGCATTGGCAGCAGACGTAATAGTTTTAGCAATGCCAATAAACGAAGAAAATAAAAAGATGTTTAACAAAGAAATCTTCGATAAAATGCGCAAAGGCGCAATTTTTGTAAATATAGCACGAGGCAAAATAGTAGACGAAAAAGCTCTCGAAGAAGCACTAAAGAGCGGCCACCTTGGCGGGGCAGTTTTAGATGTATTTGAAGAAGAGCCACTTTCAGAGGAAAGTGCTCTTTGGGAACAAGAAAACGTAATCATCACACCACACAACAGCTACTCAAGCGACGGCATAGCCGTAAGAAGGTGGAAGACGATTAGGGAGACGTTGGGGATTGATGGATAACACTCAGTTTTTAGAGGTATTAAATCAGAATAGTGAACTAAAAAAAGATCTCTTTATAAGAGGTTTTTTAATTAGTAGAGAAAAAATAGATGGCTTAGAGGATTTTCCGTTTTATGGAAATTGGAAGGTAAAAGAGGTTGGCGGATACTTCTTTATGGCGCATGAATTAACTGGAATGCACATCTTAGAAGAAGATGGCAAAGTATTTTATTTAATGGGTCATGCTTATAATCCATTCACTATGGAATACGAAGAAGAAAAGATATTAAGTAGGCTCGCAAAAAGTTATGGAACAGAAAATTATATAGATTGTATAAATGAATTAACGGGAGTATTTGTTTATGGCTCAGTAGTAGATGGGAAAATAGAATTTTTCGTAGACCCATCCGGAATGCAATCAGCCTATTATGGAAAAATAAAAGATAATTTTTATATTAGCTCGCATGCACAACTTATAGGTGATGTTTGCAATTTAGAAATGGATGAGTTTGTAAAAAAACTTATTAATTATAAGTGGTATGGAAGAATATTGGGACCATATTTACCAGCAGACTTAACACCATTTAGCGAAGTTAAAAGAATTGTACCTAATCAAAGATATGAATTTAAGGACGAAGTTAAACACGAAAGATTTTGGCCGTTAAAAGAACAAAGCGTTGCAATTGAAAAAGAAGATTATGATGCAGTAATAAAGAAGGCAGCAGATATAATAAAAAATAATATGCAACTTATTTCGCAAAAGTGGAATAGACCTTGGATTTCACTAACAGGTGGAATAGATAGCAATACAACTTTTGCAGCTGCTAACGGATTATATGAAAAGTTTGAAACCTTTAGTTATATATCAGCGGAAAAAGAAATAAGAGATGCCGAGGCGGCGAAAAAAATTGCAGAGCATTTCAAGGTAAAGCATCACGAATATTTTATTCCAGAAGAAAACAATAAGATTAATAAATTAGAAGAGCGAAAAGCTCTTTTTGAGCATAATAAAGGATATGTTGCAAAACTTTACGATAATGAGTTAAGAAAAAAATTATATCTTCGTGATAACATGGATATAGATGTTGAAGTTAAGTCTTGGGTATCGGAAACAATAAGAGGATATTGGTATAAATATTTAAAAAGAAAAAAAATGCCAAAACTTTCTGCAAAATTATTTAGAAATCTATATAAGATTTTTACTACTGATAGAAAACTAGCTCACGAGATAGATAAAATTTTTGAACAATATATAAAAGACTTTGAATATGAAAAAATTCCAAAAATATATCCACCAGCAGATATGCATTACAACGAAGTATCATGGGGAAGCTGGGGCGGATTAAATATTACTGAGATGAAATATGATTTTGATATAACATTCGCTTACAACAATAGAATCTTTTTAGATACATTGTTTAGAGTTCCATTAGAAAAAAGAATATCGGATGAGCATCATCTTGATATGAAGAAATACTTAAACCCAGAACTTTTTGATATGGGCATAAGAGTAGTAAACATGAAAGAAACAGCGTTTAGAGCAAAGGCACTAAACGCAATATTTACAATAAATTCGGTATTGCCGTAATGAAATTCTTACTAATCTCACCAAAAAACAGAACAACGTACAACTTTAGAGGAGACCTAATAAAAGCTATTAAAGCACAAGGATATGAAGTGCTTGTTACAGGTCCAGATAAAACAGATGTTGAAAAAATCGAAACTCTTGGAGCAAGATTTATAGAAATATCGCTAAACAAAACTGGAACTAGTGTTAAAGCAGATTTAGATTACTTAAAAGCACTTACAAAGCTAATGAAGGAAGAACAGCCGGATGCAACACTAGGTTATACTTCTAAACCAGTTATATATGGAAGCATAGCAGCGAAAAGAGCAGGCGTTAAAAGTATTAATTGCATGGTTACAGGTGGAGGATATACATTTACATCTAAAACAGTTAAGGCAAAACTTTTAGGAATAATAGTAAGAAATCTATATAGGATAAGCCTTTGCAAATCAAATCATGTAATCTTTCAAAATAAAGACGATTTAAAAGAGTTCTGCGATAAGAAATTAGTAAAGAAAGAAAAATGCTATGTTGTAAATGGATCAGGTGTAAACATGGAAAAGTTTATGCCACAAGATTATCCAAAAGAGACAACATTTTTTATGCTTTCAAGATTGCTTAAAAGTAAAGGCGTAATGGAATACTTAAAGGCAGCAGAAATAGTAAAGAAAGAATATCCAAATACTAAATTTTATTTATTAGGTAAGTATGAAGACAGTATGCAAGATGGAATAGATAAAAACATTATCAAAGAGTATGAAGATAAACAAATAGTTGAAAGGTTTGAAGAAACAGATAATGTTGTGCCGTATTATCAAAAGGCAAGCGTTTATGTACTTCCATCATACAGAGAAGGTACACCGAGAACAGTATTAGAAGCGATGGCTTGCGCAAGACCAATAATTACTACTGATACGAATGGATGCAGAGATACAGTGATAGATGGTAAAAACGGATTTATTGTTCCTGTAAAGGATGTAGACGCATTAGCAAAAGCAATGAAGAAGTTTATTGAAAATCCAGAACTTATTAAAACAATGGGATTAGAAAGTTTAGAATATTGCAAAGAAAAATTTGATGTAAATAAAGTTAACAAAGATATGTTAAACATAATGAATATAAGGTAAGAGAAATGTCATTATACGAAGAATTACTAAATAAAAACACGAAGTTATCATTAACTGGATTAGGTTATGTAGGTCTTCCTATTGCAGTTGCTTTTGCCAAAAAAGTTGAAGTAATAGGATTTGATAATAATCAAAACAAAATAGATTTATATAAACAAGGGATTGATCCAACTAAGGAAGTTGGAAATGAAATAGTAAAGAATACAACAGCCCAGTTCACAGCAGATGAAGCAAAGTTAAAAGAAGCAAAGTTTCATATAGTAGCTGTACCTACTCCTGTAAACGAAGACCACACACCAGATTTAACACCAGTAGAGAGCGCAAGTAAAATTCTTGGAAGAAATTTAACTAAAGGTTCAATTGTAGTTTATGAATCCACAGTTTATCCAGGAGTAACAGAAGAAATATGTGTTCCAATATTAGAAAAAGAATCAGGACTAAAATGTGGAATAGATTTTAAGATAGGTTATTCACCAGAAAGAATAAATCCAGGAGATAAAAATCATAGATTAAATAATATAACAAAAATAGTTTCGGGAATGGATAAAGAAACTTTAGATATAATTGCTAAAGTATATGAGTTAGTTGTAGAAGCAGGAGTATATAAAGCAGAAAGCATAAAAGTAGCAGAAGCAGCTAAGGTAATAGAAAATAGCCAAAGAGATATTAATATCGCTTTTATGAATGAACTTTCAATTATCTTTAATAAGATGGGAATAGATACAAAATCAGTGCTGGCGGCAGCAGGTACTAAATGGAACTTCTTACCATTTGAACCAGGATTAGTTGGAGGTCATTGTATAGGAGTTGATCCATACTATCTAACTTATAAAGCAGAAGAAATAGGATATAAGAGCCAAGTTATTTTATCAGGAAGACAGATAAATGACAGCATGGGAGAATATATTGCTGCCCAGGTGGTAAAACATTTGTATGACCAAAACAAAAATCTAAGTGAATCAAAAGTTGCAATACTAGGATTAACTTTTAAGGAAAACTGCCCAGATACAAGAAATACAAAGGTAGTTGATATTTATAATGAATTGAAAAGCCAGGACATTAATTTAGTAGTAGCAGATCCGCAAGCAGATATAGAAGAAACAAAACGTTTATACAATATAGATTTAGTTGATTACAAAACGATTACAGGAATGGACGCAGTAATTATTGCTGTAGCACATAATGAATTTAAGACTCTTACAAAAGAAGAAATAGATGGAATGTTTGGTGATGAAAAGAAAGTATTGTTTGACCTAAAAGGAATATTAGATAAAAACATAGTTGATGATAATTATGTTTATTGGAGATTGTAATTAGATGGATATTCGTAATTTAGTAAAAAGCAGAAAGATGAGGAGTTTTTTAATAAATATTGCATCAATTTTGCCGGATAAGCCTTTCTTGCGATTGTATTATTTTGCAATGAATGGTCATACTATCGACTTTAAGAATCCTAAAGGATATTCCGAAAAATTACAATGGATAAAGATTCATGATAAGGATAAATATAAAGAACATAGTATTTTAGTAGATAAATTAAAAGTAAAAAAAGTTATTGAAGAAAAATTGGGACCAGGACACACATTTCCACTTTTGGGTTATTGGGAGTCATTTGACGAAATAGATTTTGATAAATTACCTAATGAATTTGTTTTAAAATGCAATCACGATTCTGGAAGTACAAAAATAATTAAAGATAAGACAAAACTTGATAAGAAGGAACTTTTGAGTTTAAGAAAGTTTTATGATAAAAGGTTAAAAAGCAATATTTATAAAGGCGGTAGAGAATATCCATATAAAGGAATTAAGCCATATATAATGGCGGAAAAATTAATGACAGACACATCTAAATTTGAGGGGATATGTGATTATAAATTCTTTTGTTTTGATGGTGAACCTAAATTGATGTATATCGCAACTGACAGAGCATCTGATTGCACATATGATTTTTATGATATGGATTTTAATCATTTAGATGTGACAAGTAATCATAAGAATTCAAATAAAGATATAGAAAAACCAGTTGGTTTTGAGAATATGAAAACTTTCGCAAAAATCTTATCTCAGGGGATTAGGCAAGTTAGGATGGATTTTTATGAAATAAATGGCCAAATTTATTTTGGCGAATATACATTTTTTCATGGTGGCGGTTTTGTGAGATTTCAACCAGAAGAGTGGGAATATAAAATTGGAGACTATATAAAATTAGATTAAAGGATGTATAACATGAGTTTTGAAAAAATAACATTTGAAAAAGACACATTGTTTTTAGTCACAGGTGGAGCTGGTTTTATTGGTTCTAATTTATGTGAAGCTATTTTAAATATGGGATATAAAGTTAGATGCTTAGATGATTTATCTACGGGAAAACAAGAGAATGTAGATATGTTCTTAGATAATCCTAACTATGAATTTATTAAAGGTGATATTAAAGACTTAGATACATGCATAAAAGCTTGTGAAGGCGTAGATTATGTACTTAATCAAGCAGCATGGGGCAGTGTTCCAAGAAGCATAGATATGCCAGTATTTTATTGCACGAATAATATTGGCGGAATAGTAAATATGTTAGAAGCAGCTAGACAAAATAATGTAAAAGTATTTGTGTATGCTTCTAGTTCATCTGTTTATGGAGATGAACCTAACCTTCCTAAAACAGAAGGAAAAGAAGGTAATTTACTTTCACCATACGCATTAACAAAAAGAGCAGCAGAAGAATGGGCTAAACAATATACTATGCACTATAATCTTCCGACAATAGGATTAAGATATTTCAATGTTTTTGGAAGAAGACAAGATCCTAATGGAGCTTATGCTGCAGTAATACCAAAATTTATTAAACAATTATTAGCAGGCGAAAGACCTACTATTAACGGAGATGGAAAACAAAGTAGAGATTTTACATATATAGAAAATGTTATAGAAGCAAACATAAAAGCTTGCAAAGCACCTAAAGAAGCTTTTGGCGAAGCCTTTAATATAGCTTATGGTGGCAGAGAATATTTAATAGATATCTATAATGGACTAACAAAAGCATTACAAGTAGATATTGAACCAATATTTGGGCCAGATAGAAAAGGCGATATTAAACATAGCAACGCAGACATAAGCAAAGCAAAGAAATTATTAGGTTACGATCCACAATGGGATTTCCAAAAGGGAATAGATGCTGCGATAGAGTGGTATAAAAGGAATCTATAGAAAATGGATAATAGAAATAGTGTAAATAGAATATTATGCGTATTTTCCACTCTTGATAGAGGCGGGGCAGAATCAATGTGTATGAATTTATATAGACACATTGATAAAACAAAAGTACAGTTTGATTTTGTAAAACATACACACGATATAGGCGCTTTTGAAAATGAAATAAAAGAATTAGGAGGAAATATATATGAAGCACCTAGGTACAAAGTGATTAATACTCTTAAATATCGTAAATGGTGGAAAAAATTTTTTGAGAAACATCCAGAATATAATATTATACATGGACATTTTTTCACGATTGCTTCAGTTTTTTTAGATGAAGCTAAAAAAGCTAATAAGATTACAATAGGACACTCTCATTGTACTAATGCTTATAAAGTTGGAAATAATAGGTTAATAATCAATTCATTAAAACTTAGATTAATAAAAAATCTAAAAAAATATTCTGATTATTGTTTTGCATGTTCAAATGAAGCGGGGAAATGGATATTCAACAACAAAGAATTTATGGTTTTAAATAATGCAATTGATACTGAATTATATAAATTCCAACCAGTAGTCAGACAACGAATAAGAGAAAAAATGAATATAGAAGAGAATTTTGTTGTCGGAACAGTTGGCAGAATTATGCATCAAAAAAATCCAAATGGTATCATTGATATATTTATGGCTATAAAAGAAAAGCAGCCAAATGCTAAATTGATGTGGATCGGAAAAGGTCCAGGTAGTGAAACAGTAGAAGCGAGAATTAAATCGTTAGGCATACAAGATAGTGTAATGATGATGGGTGTGCGTTCTGATGTAAATGAATTGTTGCAGGCAATGGATGTATTTATTTTCCCATCATTTTATGAAGGACTTGGTGTGTCCGCTGTTGAAGCGCAAACTGCGGGGTTGCAATGTTTTTGTAGTAATAAGATTCCAAAAGAAGTTGCCTTAACAAACAGATGCTATTTTCTTCCTTTAGGGCAACCAAACGAATGGGCTGATCAAATTCTTAATACAAAATGCGACCATATTGATACACAACAGCAAATTATTGATGCTGGCTATGATGTTCATCAGACATCTGAATGGTTACAAAATTTTTATCAAGAGATATCAGAAAAATAATATGCCATTTTTAACAATTTTCACTCCAACATATAATAGGGCACATACATTAGTTAGAACTTATGAGTCTTTGCAAAAACAAACTTGTAAAGATTTCGAATGGTTTGTTATTGATGATGGATCAACTGATAATACAAGAGAATTAGTTGAAAGTTGGATAAAAGATAATAATGATTTTGAAATAAAATATTATTATAAAGAAAATGGTGGATTGCATACTGCTTATAACACAGCAATTGAAAAAATGGAAAATTCTGTATTAGCTACATGCATTGATTCAGATGATTTTATGCCTGAAAATGCTGTAGAACTTATTAAAAACAAATGGTTAGAAATAGGAAATGAAAATTATGGTGGAATTATTGGATTAGATTATTCGATTAATGGAGACCTAATTGGAGGATTAATGCCTGATATTAAATCAATTAATCTTATTGAACATTCATTGGGTAATTATAATATTAAAAGAGGAGATAAAAAAATAGTAGTACGTACAGATTTATATAAAGAAGCTGCGCCAATGAAAGTTTTTCCAGGAGAAAAAAATTTTAATCCACATTACATGGCACTTGAGATTAGTAAAAAATATGATTTTTTAGTGTTAAATGAAAATATTTGTTTCGTGGATTATCAACCAGGCGGAATGACAGATTCAATGTATAAGCAATACTATAATAGTCCAAATAGTTTTCTAGAAATTAGAAAGCAAACGTTATCATTTGATAATGTTAGTATAAAACACAAAATAAAAACATATATTCATATGGTTGCAGAAGCTCTGCTTGCAAAAAAATATCAATTAGTGTTCAGACAATCAAAAGAAAAATTAATAATGACGATGTGTACGATTCCAGGAATAGTATTATATTTTGTTATCCAAAGTAAAGGTAGAGAAAAATGATAATATATGTATGTATAACACTTTGGATAATATTAATAAGTGGTCTTTGTTCAAGGGTATTTAAGTTTGATGAAATAGAACATCACTACGTTATAAGACCAAGTTGGATTCATGCTTTTTTGGCTATGGGACCAGTTGTTTTTTTTATTGGTCTTAGAAGTGCTGGCGCTGACACGGAGACATATATTGGTGGATTTAATAAATTGCCAGCAGGATTCAATGCATTATTTTCATCCAACTCATACAAGGATACTTCAGAATATCTTTTTAAGGCATTTGGAATATTATGCAAAACAATAACCAGAGATTATCATTTCTATATATTTTTAATTGCATTAATAACAGGAATATTAATTGCAATTACCTTGAGAAATAATACCGAATATTTTGGGACTGCAATGATTTTGTTTATGCTAACAGGCATGTACACTTGGATGATAAATGGAATAAGACAGTTTTTAGCAGTAGCAATAATATTTGCTGGAATTAAATTAATAGAAAAAAAGAAATGGCTTGCTTATATCGCTATAGTGGCGATAGCATTTTTTATTCATAATTCTGCTATTGTTATGGTACCGGTTGTATTTTTAGTACAGGGAAAAGCATGGAACAAAAAAACAATTTTAGTACTTTTATTATGTATAGCAGCAGTTTTGTTTGTAAATGAATTTGTTAGAATTCTCGGAAATGTAACAGATGGTACGGTATTTGATGGTTATGCAGACAACTTAGGTGAGTATGGTGGATCAAATATTATTAGAACTATTATATTTGCAATACCACCAGCATTAGCTTTAATAGGTAGAAAACAAGTAGATGAAAGAGCTCCAAAAATAATTCATATTTGTGTAAACATGTCTATTATTTGTGTTGGAATTTCTTTGATTGCAAACTTTACAAGTGGCATATTGATTGGGAGATTGCCAATATATTTTTCTGTTTTTAATCTTATTCTTTTGCCGTGGCTCGTTAATGAAGTCTATAAAGAAAATAAAATTATTAAGATTACTATGTTTGTTTGCTATGGAATTCTCTTCTTCTTGGAATGCAATTCCTATTATTATAGCAATTTACTTTTTGGTGGTCATATACTCCCAGCGTGGTTTTAATAGATGAATAGAGTAAAAATTTTATTTTTGATACATGATTTAGGACAAGGTGGAGCTGAAAAGGTTCTTGTAAATCTTGTCAATAATATGGATGCCACAAAATTTGATATTACAGTTATGAGCTTATTTGGTGGCGGGGTTAATGAACAATTTTTAAAGCCTAATATAAAGTATAAAACGGTTTTTAAGAAAACATTTCCAGGCAATAGCAAGATAATGAAGGTATTATCACCAAAGGCACTACACAACTTATTTATTAAAGATAAATATGATATAGAAGTATCTTATTTAGAAGGACCATCTGCAAGAATTATTAGTGGGTGTAATAATAAGGATGCTAAATTAGTTTGTTGGATTCATTCCACTCAACATGCAGAACAAAAATCATCAAGTTCTTTTAGAACTTATAATGAATCTAATAATTGTTATAAAAAGTTTAATAAAATAATTACAGTATCAGATTTTGTGAAAGAATCATTTAATACAATATACCCTGAAATTACTAATATTGAAACATTATATAATGTCTTAGAGTCAGACAAAATATTAAAATTAAAAGAAGAATCTGTAGAGTGTTTTAACGAGAATGAATTCAATATTATTGCCGTAGGAAAAATAGAAAAAAACAAGGGCGTTGATAAAATGGCAAGGATATTAAAACGACTAAGAGATGAAAAATATTCAGTACATTGGTATGCATTAGGGAAAGGATCTTATAAAAACACACTTGAAGTATATCTTAAAGAAAATAAGCTTGAAAATTATTTTACATTTTTAGGCTATCAAACCAATCCATATAAATATGTTGCTAAAAGTGATTTGTTTGTATGCGCAAGTAATTCAGAAGGATTTTCAACAGCTGCAACGGAAGCATTAATCGTCGGCACACCAGTAATTACAACTCCAGTTTCTGGTATGGAAGAGATGCTAGGAAAGAATAATGAATATGGAATGATTTCTGAAATGTCAGAAGATTCATTATATGGAGGAATAAAAAAATTATTAGATAATTCTGAATTATTAAAACACTATAAAGAAAAAGCAAAAGAAAGAGGAAAAATGTTTTCAACAGAAAAGACAGTTGAAGGAGTTGAAAATATGTTGCTAACTTTAATGGAGAATGGGTGAATGAATACAAAAGAAGTTTCGGTAATTATACCTGTTTATAATGGCGAAAAATATATTGATAGATGTTTAAGAAGGCTTTTAAGACAAAAAGATGTTGATTTTGAAGTCTTACTTATTCTTAACGGATGTACAGACAATTCGGAAGAAAAATGTAAACAGTGGGCAAAAAAAGATAGTAGAGTAAGGGTATTTAAAAATAAAGAAGCTGGAACATCATTGGCAAGGAAAAGAGGAGTCGAGGAAGCAGAAAGTATTTATACAGTATTTTGCGATATTGATGATTATTATGTCAATGATTATGCATTATCAAACATGGCTAAAGCAATTGTTGAAGATGGTACAGATATATGCCAGTTTGGGCATTTAGTTAATCAATACGGTTATTGTTTTAAGAAAAAACATTTTGCTTTTGAAAAGGATATAAAGTTTAGAAAAAAAGAACTTTTAGAAGGTCCAATAATAGGCGCAGTTTTAGGTAGGAAAGGAATCTTTGAGGGTTCGGTTTGGTCCAAAATTTATAAAACAAATATTCTTAAAAATGCAGTAAAAAATATTAAAGATGCATTAACACAGCAAGAAGATTTACATCTTAATGCATTCGTATTTTCAGATGAATTGGTTCAGTCGGCATCGTGCAGAAAAGAAGTATATTATGTTTATAATACTGGAACTGGAGTCTCTTCTAAAAAAGATACAATGATTAATTTGTTAAGAGACTATAATGTGATAAAAAAAGATATTTATTCAAGATATAAAGATTTAGATGTAAAGGAAGAGTTTTTCTTACGATTATGGTCCGAAACGGTCTATTGTTATAGAGCTTTTGTTTTTAGTCAATTGCAAAATAAGATAGATGAAGAAGAAATACTTGAAAATATTAAAGAAATAGAACGCTATGAATATATTAGTATGGCAAAAGAATATTACAAACAATATTTTGGACCAGAACGAAATGAGTATATAGAGTTTATTTGCTCTGATTATTCGCCAGAAGAATACTTAGAGTATTGTAAAAAAACACTACCTAAATTAACGGCAAAACAAAAACTTAAAAAAATAGTGAAAAAGGTATTAGTAAAATGAAAATAAAGGATATTATTTACCGTCTTCGTGGTGAAAGTTCAACAGAAAAGTTAATAAAGCAAGGAATGAAAGTTGGTAAGAACTTTGAAAGAATGAATAATGTTCTTATTGATGATTCGCATGCTTGGTTAATAGAAATAGGAGATAATGTTACATTAGCTCCAAGAGTTCATATATTAGCTCATGATGCTAGCACTAAGAAATTCTTGGGTTATACAAAAATAGGAAATGTAAAAATAGGTAATAATGTATTTATAGGAGCAGAAACGGTAATATTACCAGGAGTAACAATAGGAAATAATGTTATTGTTGGTGTTAACAGTACAGTAACAAAAGATATACCGGATAATTCAGTTTATGTTGGTTCTCCTGCTAAATTATTATGTTCATTAGAGGAGTACCTAGAAAAAGAAAAAAATAATATGTTAACTCATCCAGTATATGGAGAAGAATATACTCTTTCTAAAAACATAACAAAAGAAATGAAAGAAAAACAAAAAGAAGAATTAAAAAATGGTAAAGGATTTGTAGTATGACAGATACTCCATTAATCTCAATTATTATTCCATGCTACAACTTAGAAGATTATATTAGAAAAACTCTGCAGTCTGTTCTTGAACAGACTTATTTAAATTTGGAAATTATTTTAGTAGATGATGGCTCTACGGACAAAACAGCTGAAATAATAGATGAATTAAAAGAAAAAGATAGTCGAATAAAAGTCATACATAAAGAAAATGGTGGTGTTACATCAGCAAGACTAGAAGGCATAAAAATTGCAACAGGAGAATGGATTGGTTTTGTTGATGGTGATGATTATGTAGAGCCGGAAATGTATGAAAAGTTGTTACAAAATGCCGTCAAATATAATGCTGACATTTCCCATTGTGGTTATCAAATGGTATTCCCTAGTAGAGTTGATTATTATTACAACACAGAAAAAATCATTTGCCAAGACAATGTAACAGGGATTGAAGATTTGTTGAACGGAAAATTTGTTGAGCCAGCGTTAGGAAACAAACTTTATCATAAGTTTTTGTTCCCGAACGTGCTACGGCAAATGAAAAAATATGTTCACATAGAAGAAAATGAAGATTTATTAATGAACTACTTTTTGTTTTTTAATGCAAAACAATCAATTTTTGAAGATGTTTGTTATTATCATTATGTTCTTAGAAAAGGTTCTGCGACAACAGGCACTTTAAGTGCTAAAAAACATAATGATGTATTGGAAGTTTTACAAATAATAAAAAAAGAAAACAAAAATAATGATATTGAGAAGATAATAGATTGTAGATTAACTGCAAAACAAATTAATATATTAGCATTGAAGATTGATAAAAACGATAGTGAATTTATCGAACTAAAGAATAATAGTAAAAAAGAACTTAAGAATTCGTTGCCATTATTAAACAGGGGAGAAAATAAAAGATTATTGTTTATGGCAAAATTAGTGATTTTTTCCCCACCAATATATAATCTTATACATTCTATATATAGCAAGATAAAAGGTACTAAATATAAGTATAATATTGAATAATGAATATTAAAGAAAAACATTGGAAAATATATTATAGAAAGCGAGTAAACGGCCATACAATATTGGATAATATAATAATGCCTTTTTACGAAGTGCCAGAATATAAAGACGGCTGGGCAGCAGATCCCTTCGTTTTTGAATATAATAACAAACTATATATATTTGCGGAATTATTTTCTTATAAAGAAGGCCATGGGAATATAGGATATTGCTGTTTAGAAAATGATAAATTTAGTAATTGGAAAATAATAATTTCAAACGGAACGCATTTTTCTTATCCGAATATTTTTGCAAAAGATAATGATATCTATATTATGCCTGAAAACTGTGCTGGTAAAAAAATCGCATTATATAAAGCAACGGATTTCCCAAACGAATGGAAAGAAATTCAGCCATTGTACAAAGAAGAATATTTAACCGATTCTACATTTTTAGATGAAAATAGTATTATTACATATTCAGTTAAACCAAATGAATATAAATTAATATTATTAAAAGAAAATAAAATAATTGATTCGGTAAAAGATGAAACACAAAAAATGAGGCCAGCAGGCAAGATTTTCAAGGACAAAGATAAAATCTATAGACCGGCTCAGGACTGTGAACATAGTTATGGCGAAGCATTAATTATAAATGAGTTAACAATAAATAATGACAAACTCCCATCAGAAAAAATGGTGATACAAATAAATGCTGATGAAATAAAATTAGATAAAGCAAAAGGAAAAAGAATTGGCATACACACATATAATTGTACTGAAAATTTTGAAGTTGTAGATGTATTGTTTGAAACTTTTAATCTAAAATATTTGGGTATTCGTTTATGCAAAAAAATAAAGACGAGATAATTGACAAAGATTATTTACCAAAATTACATAAAGAAATGTTGGTAATCTATGACGAAATAGAACGGATATGTAATAAAAACGGTCTTGATTATTTTGTTGTAGGTGGAACATTATTAGGTACAGTTTTATGGAAAGATTATATTCCTTGGGATGATGATTTAGATATTGCAATGCCAAGGGATGATTATGATAGATTTATTAAACTTTGCGAAACTGAATTAGATGAAAGGTTTTTCTTGCATCATACAACGACGGATGATGATTATTGGCTTCCATTTGCAAAGTTAAGGCTAAATAGTACTATTTTTCTAGAAGAAAAAAGAAAAAATGTAAAGTCACATGCAGGAATATATGTTGATATTTTTCCGTTTGACTACGCATCATCTAAAAATGGGATATTACATAGGATTAAATGGAGATGGATGACATGGATTAATAATCATATTAACTGCAGAGTTACGGGAAAGAGAGTTGTATCTAAAAGCGCAATTATATTAGAACCAATCTTTAAAATAAAAAATGTAAAACAATTGTCATTGCATCGAGATAAAGTTATGAGATCGTTTGATATAGGAGATAGGAAGTATTTTGTAGATTTAGCCGGTGGACGTGTACTTGATAATTCGTATTTCAATATAGAGGATTATTATCCAATAAAGAAAATGCCTTTTGGAGATAAATTAGTAAATACACCATCAAATCCAGAAAAATATCTATTACAACTTTACACTGAAAAATATAAAATCATTCCACCAAAAGAGCAGCAAATAACACATGAACCACTTTTAGTAAGATTTACTGATGGGACAGAATATAAGTTCAATGAATGAGATGATAAGTGAAAAATCAAATAAAAATGAATTAATTAGTGTAATTGTACCAATTTATAATGTGGTGGATTATTTAGATAGATGTATTAATTCAATAATTAACCAAACCTACACAAATATAGAAATAATTGTAGTTGATGATGGATCGACAGATGGTTCATTTGAAAAAATAAATAAATTTAAGGAAGTTGATGAGAGAGTCATTGTTATTAAAAAAGAAAATGGGGGGGTTAGTTCAGCAAGAAACGAGGGATTAAAAATTGCTAGTGGAGAATATATTGGATTTGTAGATGCGGATGATTATATTCACCCATTAATGTTTGAAAAACTCATGAATGCAATGATAAATAATGATGTTGAACTATCCTGCTGCTTAGCAGAATCATTTAGTATTAGACCAAACGCAGAGTATAATTGCGATAAGCAAGATGATATTGATTTATTATCAACAGAAGAATTTGTTGATAAATTGTTTGTATGGCCAAAGAATATTACTCAAAGCGTCTGGAATAAATTATATAAAAAAGAATTAATAAAAACTAATTTTAATGAAAATATTCATATGGGAGAGGATGCCTTGTTTTTAGTGGGGTATTGTCAAAATATTAGTAAAATTGCAGTAATAAATGAGAACTTATACTATGTATTTGAGCGTGAGAATAGCGCAATGAGAGACAACCCAGATAATCTTGCAGGGGGAATACCAGTAAGAGAAAAATTAATAGACATGGTAAAAACAATAAGTAAAAATTGTTTTTATTATGCTCAAGCAGATTTTTTGGATGCATGTTTGTATTATTTGCATTTAGAGAATATAAAAAAAATATTTGTTAATTATATTAAAAATAACAAACACCGTATTATTTTAAATCCAGTAATAAGATTAAAACTGAAATGTAAATATTTGATGGAATATATAAATAATTAAAGATTAATATTGAATAAAAAATACGGACTTAAAAATTTTTCATATGGTATACTAGCGCAGGTAGTAACTATAGGCCTTGGAGTAATTATTCCAAGGCTTGTATTAGTTAACCTTGGTTCCGAGGCTAATGGATTATTAAGTTCTATTGGTAATATTTTAGGATATATGTCTCTTTTGGAAGCAGGTGTTGGAACAGCGACACTAAATGCTCTTTATAAACCAATTGGACAAAATGACCATAATTCTGTTAACAGAATTATGGCTGCGACAAATAAGTTTTATAAAAGAACAGGTAAGATATATCTAGTATTAGTTGTAATTTTATCTGTAGTATTTACACTTTTTATTGATTCATCACTACCACGATTAACAATATTTATTGTTGTAATATTATCTGGCTTATCAGGTGTAATTAGTTATTTTTTTCAAGGAAAATTTAATATTTTACTTTCAGCAGAAGGTAAGGGTTATGTAACAACCAATATAACAACTATTATTTCAACATTAACTAGTGTTGGTAAAATAGTTCTTTTAGTAAACGGCTTTGATGTTATAGCTTTGCAATTGCTTTATTTTGGTTTAAATCTTTTGCAAATGGTAATCATAGTTGTTTACATAAAGAAAAAATATAAATGGATTGACTTAAAGGTTGAACCAGATTATGAAGCTATCTCACAAAAAAAAGCAGTTCTTGTGCATCAAATATCATCTTTAGTATTTAGTAATACAGATGTCTTGGTGTTAACAATTATAACATCATTAAAACAAGTCAGTGTGTATTCAATGTATGCAATGATTTTTGGAATGGTAAAATCAATAGTTGTAGTTATTGTATATAGTTATGTATATTCCTTAGGCCAAAGTTATTCTGATAAAAAACGATTTTTAAAAATGTATGATACCTTTGAGGTATATAGTTTAGCAATTTCTTCAGCCGCGTTTTGTATTACAGGAATTTTATTGACTCCATTTTTGAAATTATATACAGCAGGCGTAAATGATATTACATATGTGGATAAATATTTACCATGGCTTTTTGTAGTATTTTATTTATTGCATAATGGAAGAACGTCATCAGCAAATTTGATTAACATTGCTCAAGAATTTGAAAATACAAAATGGAGAGCAATTTTAGAAAGCATTATTAATATTGTTGCCTCAATTGTTTTGACAATTTTCTTTGGCGTTTATGGTGTTGTTTTAGGAACAATAGCGGCATTGTTATATAGAACAAATGATATGATTATTTATTCGGGGAAAATATTAAAAAGGTCCTGTTTGGTAACTTACAAAAGATGGCTAATAAATGTGGCTTTAGTAGCTGTTATTTCTTTTATATGTATGCGATTTAATTTTGATTTATCGAATTATGGATACTTGGTTATTTATGGAATAGCTTTATTAGTTGTTATTTTACCAATCTTTATAATTGTTAATTCTTTGTTAGAAAAAGACTGTGCAAAATATGCAAAAAATGTAGTAAAGAGTATATTAAAAACAAGATTTTCAAAATCGTAAATTATGAAAATAGGAATCCTAGCTTATAGACAATACCCATATATATCAGCAAATACCGCCATAGCGTATTCTATAGGAAATCAGCTATCGGGGGGGGTGGACTCCTGCGAAGTTATTTATATTGGATACAAGCAAGAAGACAAACAAAATGATGTATTTGAGTATGAAGGAAGTAAGATTAGATTTTTTAATAATGATATTGAACCAAAATTAAATAGGGTTCAAAATTATATTCATAAGATATTAGGAGATAAGGTTAGGCTAAATAAATATTCAAAAGGGCTGTCTCAAATAGTTACGGAAGAAAAGGTGGATGCCATAGTTTGTTGCATTGCGCCAGTTGATGATGCATTAATAGTTTACTATGCAAACTTAAAAATCCCAGTTATTCTTTATCAGTTAGATCCATATTATAATCTTAATGATGAAATAAACATCCAAAAGAAAAAACAATTTATTGAAATAGTTAATAAATGTAAGCATGTTTTTACAACTGAACTTCTATATGAAGAATATAAAAACGATAGTGACTTTGATGATATCATTTCAAAGATATCAGTAGTACAGTTTCCAAAAATTGATAAACAAAAATATACAAGCACAAGAAAAGAGAAAGATGAAAAAATTACTTTTTTGTATGCGGGAACATTATATAAAGGTATTCGTAATCCACAAATGTTAATTGAATTAAAAGATATTTTACCAAATAATTTCGAAGTAGTATTTTGTGGTGGATGTGATGATTTAGAATCAGAAGAAGTACTTAAAAGAGTAGGTATAAAATGTTTGGGATATTTGTCGCAAGAGGAATTATTAAATGAATACAAAAAAGCAGACATACTTATTAATATAGGTAATAGTGTGAAAAACCAAATGGGTAGTAAAATAATTGATTATATATCAACGGGTAAGCCAATATTAAATATTTATCAATTTAAAAACTGTCCAACGATTAAAGCACTAGAAAAATATGACAATGTAATAAATATGCACAGCGAAGAATTAAAACAAGAAATAACAAAAAATAAAATGGAAGAGTTTTGTAAAAATAATAAAAGAAAAATTATTCCTTGGGAAGAAATTTATAATAATTATAATGAATATACTCCGGAATATGTTTCAAAACAAATTCAAAAAAGCATAAATGAATAATAACATATGAAAAATATTGCTTTTGTTATCTTAAACTATAATGATTCTGAAACAACCATAAAGTTGGTTGATGATATTTGTTTATGGAATGATAATGAATTTAAGTATAATATTGTTATTGTTGATAATCGCTCTACGGATGAATCATTTAATATATTATTTAATAAATATGTAAATGATTCATTAATTACAGTTTTACAAGCAGATAAAAATGGTGGTTATTCATATGGGAACAATCTCGGCGCTTTTTATTCAATTAAACATTTTTCACCAGATTATATTGCAATATGTAATCCGGATATTAAAGTTGAGCAAAGTACAATAACAAAAATTCTTAATACTTTTGAGTTGGACGAAAAAATTGCCGTTGTTGCGCCTGCAATGAAAAAATTGGATGGGGAGGCAATAAATTGCAATTCAAATAATATTCCAACATATAAAGATGATTTAGTTGATTGCTTCGCCTCAATTTATCCCAAATTAATTAAAAATAAAGTAAAAGAAAATGATGTATATAAGTCTTGCAATAATCTTTTAGTTACTCAGACGGTTCCAGGTTCATTTTTCTTAATAAAAACAAAAGTATTTGAAGAGATAAAAGGATTTGATGATAATGTCTTTTTGTTTTGTGAAGAAAGAATATTAGGTCGTAAGTTATTAGAAAAAAATTATATTTCTATTAGTCAAACCGATATTACTTTTATACATGAACATAGCAAAACAATTAGAAAGAACATTGATATTATCAATTCACAGAAAATTCTATATCAATCTAGACTATATTATGAACAGAATTATAATAAAGTTAGATGCGTAAGCTTATTGTTTTTGAAACTTTGTATGAAAATATCAATAGCTTTTTTATATATGCTAGGATGTATAAAAAAACAAGCAAAATGAAAATTATTACAAAAATAAAAATAAAACTTAATATGAAAAAACTAAAAAAATCATTCAAGTCTTTTGGTGAATTGAGTGGTTTTGGTTCTCTAGGATATGGAAATGATTGCCATATTCAAGGGAATCAATATATTAGCATCGGGAATCATTCTTGGATAGGACATAGTTCATCGATATGTGTTTTAGAAAGTAAAGTGGGGGGGGTACACCAAAATCTGCCACAGCTTAGTATAGGGGATAATGTTAAGGTAACATCAAATCTAAAAGTTACATGTGCAGAAAATATTGTTATAGAGGATAATGTTTTGATTGCTCCATATGTGTTTATTACGGATCTCAACCATGGAATGGATCCAACAGTAGAAGAAGGATATTCAAATCAACCGCTTATAACAAAGAAAGTTTTTATAGGAAATGGCGTTTGGCTAGGTCAACAAGTTTGCGTATTGCCAGGAGTATCAATAGGAGAACATGCTATTATTGGAGCTGGCAGTGTAGTTACACATAATATACCACCATACACAATAGCAGCTGGTTGTCCAGCAAAACCAATAAAAAAATGGAACTTTGAAAAGAAAGAATGGGAAAGGTGTTAAGCTTTTATGATTCAATAAATGGCTTAGTATTTTAATAAAGGAAAAACCTTGGAAGGTAATAAATATCATTGCGCTTGCAGCAATGATTTTTGTTATTCTGGCGTTAGGCAGATGCGAAATTGATGATGTTATTATGAATACGATAGGCGTTGCTATTGGAGCCTTGGCATACAAAATCAGCGGAACATGTAAGAAACCAGCTGAGAAAAAGAACTAAATCGGAGGCAAAGTCCCCTAAAAAAATTTTTAAACGTCAGAAAGGGGCTTTTGCCTCCGAATTTCTATAAAATATGAACCAAGGCAAAGTTTTTACACTTTAAAACAGACCTTAAAACAGATTTATAAAATAGTTGATAAATCAAATGCTTGCTAATACAATGTGAATAGAAGTATGTTAATTTATAAAACATACAACAATAAAGGGGGTGTTAGATATGGCTACTTCAAGTATTACTAAGAATTTTGTCGTTTCCGGTAAAAAACAAGCAAAGATGTTTGTCGATGCCATTGAAAATTCATATCAAGAATCTCTCCATAGAACTTCAGAACCAGACTTAAAGATTACTCGCTTAAAAAACGCAAACGATATTAAAAATTTTATGGCAAAAAGGAATAAGTCAAATGCTTAATGACGTAACAGTCTTTAACATTCGTGAATATTTGTCCAGTGACGATAAAATTCTCGGAGAAGAACAGTTGTAACAAGTTCTCTCCGAGTTTTCATGTTGTAAGAATATGGATGTTGAAAGATTTTTGAAAGAGCAATCAATTAATTTTACAAAGAAAAATCAATCAGTTACATATTTAGTATTTTCAAACGAAGATGCTGAGTTAGTAGGATACTTTACACTTACAATAAAGCCTATTTGTGTAAATTCAAATGATTTTAGTAATACAATGAAACGTAAGATTGCAAGAGTAAGTGAACTAGATGAACCCACAAATACATACACGCTATCCGCTTATCTTATTGCTCAAATAGGAAAAAATTTTGCTAATAATGCAAATAAAAAAATTACAGGAGAACAGTTATTACAGGCAGCAATTGAAACAATAAAAGAACTGCAATATATGGCAGGAGGAATGGTAGTGTTTTTAGAAGCAGAAGACAATGAAAAATTAATGCATTTTTATGAAGACGAAAATGGATTCAAACGTTTCTCAGTTAGACAAGTCAAATCTAAAAATAAAGATAATCATGAGATGATACAGCTATTAAAAGTGTTATAGTTTTGTTTTTAGCTATCTGGAGAAAAAGAACTAAATCGGAGGCAAAGTCCCCTAAAAAAATTTTTAAACGTCAGAAAGGGGACTTCGCCTCCGAATTTTATATAATGTGTATAAGAATCATCCCAAATAATATGAAAAATTAAATTAGCCACAGCAAAATTTCAAAAAAACAAACATATGTTCGACAATGCATTTGGAATGTGTTATAATTAAAAAAATAGATTAAGGATGGTATTTTTTATGCTTCATGATGAAAAAATTGAAATATATGATAATTATGAAATACGAACAGCATGGGATGTGTTGGAAGAAGAATGGTATTTTTCAATAGTAGATATTGTAGGAGTACTTACAGAGCAGGCAACTTATGAAGGAGCAAGAGATTATTGGAAAGTATTAAAAAAACGCCTAAAGGATGAAGGGAATCAGTTGGTTACAAATTGTAACCAACTGAAAATGAAGTCTCCAAAGGATGGAAAACGATATGCTACGGATGTCGCAACTACAGAACAAATTCTTCGTATAATACAGTCAATCCCATCGAAAAAGGCAGAACCTTTTAAGATGTGGTTAGCACAAATTGGCAGAGAAAGAATTGAAGAAACAATCGATCCAGAATTGGCAATGGAACGGGCTGTAGAGGTATATTCTAAAAAAGGATATCCAAGAGAGTGGATTAATCAACGGCTTCAATCCATACAGGTACGAAAGGAACTGACGGATGAATGGCAGAATCGTGGAATAAAAAAAGGTGTAGAGTATGCAATATTAACTAACGAGATAACAAAAGCTTGGTCAGGATTATCTACAAAACAATATAAAAAAATTAAAGGGTTAAAAAAAGAGAATTTAAGAGACAATATGTCAACATTAGAATTGGTTCTTAATATGCTTGCAGAAGCGACAACTACGGAACTTTCAAAGTCGTTAGAACCACAAGGACTTGAAGAAAACAAAAATATTGCTCGCAGAGGTGGTCAGATTGCTGGTAACACGCGCAAAGAGATAGAAGAAAACACTGGGCAATCAGTTATTACATCAAAAAATGCAACAAATATGAACACAATAGTCACAAAACTAATTGAAGAAAGTGATAAACAGATTACATAAAAGAACAACCGGAGTTGTATCGCTCGATGCTTATGAACATATTCTTATTTGTCCCTCTTGGCCTTGCGCTTCCCTTTACCTTACCTGCAAAATGGAAACATAATTTTCTTTGGGCGATATTAATAGGCCTTGCTTTTTCTTGCATCATAGAAGCGCTTCAATATATTTTAGCATTAGGCAGATGCGAAATTGATGATGTTATTATGAATACAATAGGCGTTGCTATTGGCGCCTTGGCATACAAAATCAGCGGAACATGTAAGAAAACTAGCTGAGAAAAAGAACTAAATCGGAGGCAAAACCCCCTAAAAATTTTAAATTTCTTCAAAATCCAGACATTCGCTCCACTTCCATAGTAGTAGGCAGCAGGCGGACGAAATGTTTTGGCGGATGAGATTAGCTGCCGTAAATAGCGAAGCAAGGTGCGCGCCCATCCTTAGCGCTGGCACCGCTAGCTTCGCGTTTCATTTTTATAAATTGACCAATGACAAATAATCTAGTATATTAATAAAGCACGTTCGTGCATTCGGGCGAATGCCCACCTTCGGCAGTATCTGCCAAAATTTCTTTTTAAAATAAAATTTTATCGAAAGGCAAATCTATGTCTCAGTCTATAATCACACCGATTATCTATCCGACATCTGCGGAATTTTGGAAGGGTGGGTTCCCAACTTTTTATGGATACGCATATAACAATCGTATGCTCACAGATTTACCAGATGAGTATAGGGTGACTTCTCTTGCGGCGCAAGACGCAGCTGAACGGCTCTCGCTATTGTTTCCGGTGTCGCTTATTTCTAAAAATGTTAACCGATCTCATGAGGGTAAATTCTATACAACCCGCTGTCACAAATTACCGCTCCCACCTAATAGTTTTTTCAAGGTGCCAAATTTTAATATTTACATTGCATGTCCCGAACTAACTTTCGTGCAAGCAGCGCGTCACCTAGACTTTATAAAACTCGTTTTGCTTGGATTTAATCTTTGCGCGCAATATTACTCGGATAAGGATGCAACGTTTGGGCAGACTGGCCGGACAATTATTACCACTGCTGAGCAGATTATTGCATACGCGAAAAGTTCGAACCACATGTATGGTAGCGCAAAAGCTATTCATGCTGCGAAATATGTTCTAAGCGATTCAAATTCGCCAATGGAGTCGAGGCTCGCAATTATGCTTGGGCTTCCTATTCGACTAGGCGGATATGGACTGAGCGGTTTGGAAATGAATGGCGCGGTTAAGCTTTCAAAAAATGGGAGGGCGCTGATTGGCTATGCAAAAATTCGAGGAGATTTAGTGTGGAGAAAGAAACATGTAATTGTGGAGTACAATAGCAAATTAGCTCACAATAATGACGCAGCATTTTATAATGATTCAAATCGTGCCACGGCTTTCAGAGCCTCTGGTTGGAAGTATATTGGTGTTACGCCAGACAATATCAAGAATTTTTTTGCGATGGAAAACCTTGCAAGCATTATTCGTGACCAGCTAGGGTTGCCGAAAAAGATGGAAATGCTTTCTGCATACGAAAATGAACGCCGTGCTAACTACAGGGCATTGTTTTCGTAGTTTTAAGTGGAGGGGAAGCCTGGTTTGAGAGGAAAAGTGGAGCTAAACTCTCCTAAAAATCAAAAATTTTTTCAAAATCCAGACATTAGCTCCACTATCATAGCAAAAAGCTTCTCTTGAGAGAAACTATTTCATTAGGGAGTTACTGTCTTGATAGACTTTTCAGAGTCAACCATTTCCATGATTGAATTTTGAGTAAATAATTTGCAAACTTGTTGAATTGTATATACAATGTTATAAAATATTTAATTTAAGAAAAACATGTTAAACAATTCAACCAAAGAAAAATTAATGAAGAAGGCGGCGGCTAAGAGCGAAAGGCTCTACGGCAAGAGCAAACATAGGGGTGGCACGGGCAAAGGCACGGCCAAGCCTATTAAAGATGAGTATGATAGCTTTCAATCAAAGCCTCATGAAAGCCATCACCATCATCACCGTCATTATCACTATCCAAAGAGGACTTCGCCTAAGCTGAAGAAAGCGACGAAGGTGATAACGATTATTGCTGCTGTTTTAGTTGGAATAATTCTTGTTTGCGCTATTGCTGCTGCAATACTGTTTGGCAGGGCGAAACATGTTAAGATGAACCAAACGGATGAAGAATTAGGTATCACCGAAGACGATCAAAGGGATAAGGACAGCAAATATTCTTCTGAGATGATTAATAATATTCTTTTCCTTGGTATTGATACTAAGGATATGGAAGTTACACAGGGTAGAAGTGACTGCATGATGGTTTGCACTTTGGACAAAACTCATAAAAAGATTAAGTTCACTTCTATTTTGAGAGACTCTAAGGTTCCAATTCCGGGCCTTTCTTCTCAAAAGATTAATGCGGCGTACGCTTATGGCAAGGCTCCGCTAGCGTTAAAAACGGTTAACTCTAATTTTGGGCTTAATATTAGGGATTATGTAACTATTGATTTTGCTGGTTTAATTGAAATCGTGGATTTTGTTGGCGGTGTTACGATTGACCTTACGGAGACCGAAGCATGGGCGCTAAGCACTGCTTCTGAACCTTTATCAGCTGGCATTAATAGGCTTGATGGCAAACAGGCCCTTAGCTTTACTAGACTTAGAAGTATTGATACGGACTATTATCGTGCTAATAGGCAGCAGATGGTTCTTTCATGCTTATTCAATATGCTTAAAGACTTATCGACTCAAGATAAGTTAACTTTTATCTATAAATTCTTAGATTGCGTAGAAACTTCGCTTTCTATGCCGGATATCGTAGCTTTATGTTCTGTTGTAGTAAGTGATTATGAAGTTGTTAAGAATATTGTCCCTGATCCGGATTATGATAAGGATGTTTGGGGCGGTATTGACGAGACAGGGCAGTGGGTTTGGAAGTTCGATCTCGAGGCGGCGAGAGCAAGAATTCGCGAAATCATCTATGAATTCGAGGCCGACGCTAAATAACGGATCGAATAAAGATTCCATAGAAGAAGACAGTGAAAGAACATATGGAAGTTTTATATAAGAGGTGCGTATGGGCATTTTGCACATATATTGTGGTCGAATGTGGTGAATAAGGACAATATGCATAATTGACTTCAAAGACGTTTTTAGTATAATCGAATTATAAGATATTTCTTATGAAAATTTAATATTGTTGCCAGTATAATTTTGAATAAATGTCCTTTTGGACTAGGGCTCAAAAGTTTCTACCGTACCACCCATAAGGTGCGACTACCGGCTCAAAAAAATAGTTTTGAGATTAAACTTTTATTGGCGTTTCCATGGTTTAATCTCATTTTTGCTTTTTAGGGGGATGAATATTATGAAAGCAGTTGAAGAAAAAATTCTTAGTGAGGGAAAGGTTTTCCCGGATGATGTTTTAAATGTTAGTTCTTTCTTGAACCAACAAATCGATGTTGATTTTGTAACAAATGTTGTTGCAAAAGAATTCTACGAAAGATTCAAAGACGAAGATATAACAAGAATTGTAACGATAGAGGACAGTGGTATAGCTATAGGGTTTGCCACTGCTCAGTGGTTTAAAGTGCCTTGTGTTTTCGCGAAAAAGACTGTAAGCATAAATATTGACACATCTAATTGTTATACGGAATCTATTCACTCTTATACTCGTGGCACCGATTACGTTGCTCGTATCGAAAAAGATTTCATTAAAGCTGGCGATCGCGTTTTGATTGTTGATGACTTCTTAGCAACTGGTGAAGCTTTAGTAGGTCTTACTAATATGATAGCTAATGCTGGTGCTACATGCGTTGGATGCGGTGTAGTTATTGAAAAAGCTTTCCAATTTGGTGGAAACAAATTAAGAAATAAAGGCGTTAACGTTCAATCTTTGGCAAAAATTACAAAGATGGACGATGATGGCACAATAGAATTTGAAGAATAAATATACGGAGGATGAATGATGAAAAAGTTAGTAAAAGTTTTAGCAGTACTTATGGCTGTTGTTTTTGCAGTTGGTATGCTCGCTGCTTGCGGTAAGAAGTCAGGAAATAAATCTGGCATTAAAGTTGGTCTTATCTGCTTACATGATGATCAGTCAACATATGACAAGAACTTCATCGATGCTTTTAAGGCAGCTTGTGAAGCTGAAGATGTAGAATTTGAAATTAGAACAAATATCCCTGAAGGTCAGGAATGCTACGATGCAGCAGTTGACCTTGCAGACAGAGGATGCGATTTCATTTTCGCAGATAGCTTTGGACATGAAGATTATATGATTCAGGCAGCTAAAGAATTCCCTGAGGTTAAATTCTCACATGCAACTGGAACAAAAGCTCATACAGAAAAACTTGACAACTACTCAAATGCATTTGCTGATATCTATATGGGACGTTACCTTGCAGGTGTTGCAGCTGGTATGAAACTTAATGAAATGATTGAAAGTGGTAAGATTACTGCTGACAAGGCTAAGATGGGTTATGTTGGTGCCTTCACATATGCAGAAGTTATGTCAGGTTATACATCATTCTACCTTGGTGCAAAGAGTGTTTGCCCAACAGTTACTATGGATGTAACATTTACAGGTTCTTGGTATGATCCTACACTTGAGCAGACAGGTGCTGAAAACCTTATCAAAGGTGGTTGCGTACTTATTTCACAACATGCTGACTCACACGGTGCTCCTATAGCTTGTGAAAATGCTGGTGTTCCTAATGTTTCTTACAATGGTTCAACAATTAAAGATGGTCCTAACACATTCATCGTTTCTTCAAGAATTAACTGGGAACCATATTTCAGATATGCTATTCAATGTACAAAAGAAGGCAAAATTATTGATAAAGACTACTCAGGAAAGATGGATGAAAACAGCGTTCTTTTAACAGAAATTAATGAAGCGGCTGCAGCTAAGGGCACAGTTGAAGCTCTTGATAAAGTTAAAGCTGAACTTATTGCTGGCACACGTCACGTATTTGATTGCTCAACATTTACAGTTTCTAACGTAGTTATTGATCCTGATAACAACACATTCGTAAATGCAAATGCAACAATGGATGCTGATAAACACGTTATTAGTTATATAGCAGACGTTGATGATATGGGCGATTACCAAGGCGATACAGAAGTTGTTTCTGATGGTTACTTCCATGAGTCAGAGTTTAGAAGTGCTCCTTACTTCGATCTTCAAATTGATGGAATCACATTACTTGATACACAATTCTAATTGTAGATTATAGTGATTTATAGCGGGAGGCCTTTTAAGGCCTCCCTATAAAATAGGATGAATACGTTGGAGAAAATTATGGAAGAGAGAATTCCTGTATTAGAGTTAAAGCATATAACGAAAGCTTTCGGCGATAAGGTTGTTGCTAATGACGATGTTTCCCTTGATGTTTATAAAGGGGAAATTTTGGCATTATTGGGAGAAAATGGTAGTGGTAAAACTACTCTTATGAATATGATTTCGGGTATTTATTATCCGGATAAAGGCGAGATTTTAGTTAATGGTAAAGAAGCTACAATTAAGGCGCCTAGCGATGCTTTTGAATTAGGTATTGGTATGATTCATCAGCATTTTAAATTAATTGATGTTATGACTGCCACAGAGAACATTGTTCTTGGTTTGAACAATGGAAAGAAATTTGACCTTAAAGAGGCAGCTGGCAAAATAAAAGAAATTTGTGATAAATACGGTTTTGAGGTTGATCCTAATGAGAAAATTTACAACATGAACGTTTCTCAAAAACAAACCGTTGAAATAGTAAAAGTTTTATATAGAGGAGCAGACATATTAATTTTAGATGAACCTACAGCTGTTCTTACGCCTCAAGAATCTGAGAAGTTATTTGCTGTTCTTCGTAACATGAAGGCTGACGGAAAATCTATCATTATCATTACTCATAAATTGCATGAAGTTTTAGAAATTTCGGATAGAGTAGCGATTCTTAGAAAAGGTAAATATATCTGCGATTATGTAACTAGTGAAGCTGACCAACAAAAGCTTACTGACGCTATGGTTGGACACGCTGTTTCACTTAATATTGATCGGCCTGAACCTGTTAATCCTGTTCCTAAGATTGAAATTAAAAACTTAACTGTTAAAAGTAAAGACGGCGTATTAAAACTTGACGACGTAAGTTTTACTGCTAATAGTGGTGAGATCTTAGGTATAGCTGGTATCTCAGGTTGTGGCCAAAAAGAATTACTTGAAGCTATCGCAGGTCTTCAAAAAGTTGAAAAAGGTAGTGTTTTATTTATTGATGATGACGGAAGTAAAGAAGAACTTCTTGGAAAGGATCCTTTGAAAATTGAGGAGATGGGAATTGCTCTTTCTTTTGTTCCTGAAGACAGACTTGGAATGGGTCTTGTAGGAAACATGAACCTTTCTGATAATATGATGCTTCGTTCTTTTAGGAATGGTAAAGGTATTTTTACTGATAGAAAGACACCACATGATCTTGCGGAACATGTAGTCGAAGAATTAGAAGTAAATACACCGAACGTTTTTACACCTGTTAGAAAACTTTCGGGTGGTAATGTTCAAAAGGTTTTAGTTGGTAGAGAAATAGCTAGTTCACCTAAGGTACTTCTTACTGCTTACGCCGTTCGTGGATTAGATATTAACGCTTCTTATACTATTTACGATTTGCTTAACAGACAAAAGAAAGCGGGCGTTGCAGTTATTTACGTTGGTGAAGACCTTGACGTATTAATTGAACTTTGCGACAAAATCGTTGTTCTTTGTGGTGGTAAAGTTAACGGAATAGTTGAAGGAAAGACTGCTGACAAAAATAAAATAGGTCTTATGATGACAAAATTAGGAGGTGGCGAAATTGACGAGTAAAACTAATAAAGTCCCTCTGTTTCATATAGTTAGACGCAAAGAACTTCCATGGTGGAGAGCGTGGCTCGTAAGAGTTATTGCTATTGTTTTAGCCCTTGCTCTTTGCGGTATTGTTTCATGGCTTTTAGTTAAAGAAAATCCTTTTAATATTTATGGAGCTATGATTGAAGGTACATTTGGAACTGAAAGACGTCTTTGGACAACAGGAAGAGATCTTGCAGTTTTGTTAGGTATTGCGCTTGCACTTGCTCCGGCTTTCAAGATGCGATTTTGGAACCTTGGTGGAGACGGCCAAACTTTGATGGGTACTCTTGGTGCAACGACTCCTATGATTTTACTCGCTGGCAAAGTTCCTGATGGTCTTTTAATTCTTATCATGATGGTAAGTGCAATTGTTTTTGGTGCTATATGGGGACTTCTTCCAGCAGTATTTAAGGCTAAATTTAACACGAATGAAACATTGTTTACACTTATGATGAATTATGTTGCTATCCAGATAGTGGCATTCTTCGTTGTTACATGGGAAAATCCTAAAGGTGCTAGCAAGATTGGTATTATTAATCCTAACACTCAGGCTGGATGGCTTCCAAGTTTAGGCGGTCAACAATACTTAATCATGATTTTAGTTGTAATCGTACTTACTGTTTTAATGTTCATTTATATGAAGTATACGAAACATGGGTACGAGATTTCAGTAGTAGGTGAGAGTGAACCAACAGCTCGTTATGTCGGAATTAAAGTTCCTAAGGTTATTATTAGAACAATGTTTCTTTCCGGTGCTTTATGCGGTCTTGTTGGATTCTTACTTGTTTCTGGTTCGGACCATACGATGACAACAACTCTTGTAGGTGGAAGAGGATTTACAGCAGTTATGGTTGCATGGCTTGCTAAATTTAATCCGTTCTTTATGATACTTACAAGTTTCCTTTTAGTATTCTTAGACAGAGGTGCTTCGGAAATTTCTTCTATGTTCCAACTTAATGATTCATTCGGAGCAATTCTTACTGGAATAATTTTATTCTTCATAATCGGATGTGAGTTCTTCCTTAATTATCAGATTGTGTTTAGAAAATCTGCAAAGAAGGAGGTAAGCTTAAATGTTTAAATTTTTATTAGATTTCCTTCCAGCTGCTATAAGACAAGGCATCCCTCTTATGTTTGGATGCGTTGGTGAAACTATTACAGAAAAAAGTGGTAACTTAAACCTTGGTACTCCAGGTATTATGTACGTTGGTGGTATTTGCGGTGTTATTGGTTCATTCTTCTATGAAACGAACACAGCGCCTGAGAACCTTTCTAAGTTTTTATTAGTATTTATTCCACTTATTTGTTGCCTTGCAGGAAGTTTACTTATGGGTCTTATTTACTGCTTCCTTACGGTATCTCTTAGAGCTAACCAAAACGTAACAGGTCTTGCAATGACTACATTCGGTGTTGGTATTGGTAACTTCTTTGGTGGATCACTTACAAAACTTACTAACTCAGATGTACCTGCTGTTATCCTTAATACAACGGGTAAAGTTTTCCAAACAAAACTTCCTTTTGCTTCTGATTTAGGTTGGTTTGGAACAATTTTCTTATCATACGGATTCTTAGCTTACCTTGCAGTAGCAGTTGCTATCGCAGCAGCTCTCATTATTTCAAGAACTCGTACAGGTCTTAAGCTAAGAGCAGTTGGCGAAAGTCCTGCAACAGCTGATGCAGCGGGCGTTAATGTTACGAAGTTCAAATACTTTGCGACATGTCTTGGCGCTATGATTTCAGGTCTTGGCGGATTATACTTCGTAATGGATTACTCAAGTGGTATTTGGGCTAACGATGCATTCGGCGATATTGGATGGCTTGCTATTGCGCTTGTTATCTTTACAATTTGGCGTCCAGGTCATTCTATATGGGCATCAATCCTCTTTGGTGGACTTTATATCTTGCATATGTTCATCCCTACTGGAACGAACCTTGCAATTAAAGAACTTTATAAAGCAATTCCTTATGTTATAACGATAATCGTACTTATTATTACATCACTTCGTAATAAACGTGAAAATCAGCCACCTGCATCACTTGGACTTAGTTACTTTAGAGAAGATAGGTAGTTTTATAAAGATTAATTCAAAATTAAGGGCTGCTGCAATTTTGCGGTGGCTCTTTTTTGTTGCTTAATAAGCTTTTTTTCTTGCATTTTCTTTGTTTATTTGTGCTATAATTTTAATATCTATACCTATGTGAAAAAATAGGAGAAATGGAGATATTTTATGTACGATTATCTGGTTGTAGGAGCAGGTCTTTTTGGCGCGATTTTTGCTAGAAAAGCTAAAGAGGCAGGCAAGAGCGTCCTAGTAATTGACAAAAGAAAAGGTGTTGGTGGAAACGTCTATACTGAAAAACAAGAAGGCATTAATGTGCATGTTTATGGTGCGCATATTTTCCATACAAATGATAGGGAAGTTTGGAATTTCTTAAATCAGTTTTGTGAGTTCAATCGCTTTACAAATTCTCCAGTTGCAAACTATAAAGGTGAGCTTTATTCGCTTCCTTTTAATATGTATACATTCAATAAAATGTGGGGCGTAGTTACACCGAAGGAAGCTAAAGAAAAAATAGAAGAACAAAAGAAAGAAGCACTAAAAGAATTAAATGGAAGAGAACCGGCTAACTTAGAAGAGCAAGCTATTAGCCTAGTTGGAACTGACATATATGAAAAGTTAGTAAAAGGTTACACTGAAAAACAATGGGGCAGACCATGCACAGAACTTCCAGCATTCATTATCAAGAGATTGCCGGTCAGGTTTACTTTTGATAACAACTATTTTAATGCACTCTTCCAAGGTATTCCTGTTGGTGGATATACAAAGATGGTAGAGAACATCTTAGAAGGAATAGAAGTTAGATTAAACTATGATTTCTTTGAACACAAAGATGAACTTATGAAAGAAGCAAAGAAAATAGTTTATACAGGTCCAATAGATAAATTCTTTGACTATAACAAAGGGACTCTTCAATACAGAAGTCTTCGCTTTGAAAATGAAACTTTAGATATTCCTAGTTTTCAAGGAAATGTTGCAGTTAATTATACTGATAGCGAAACTCCATGGACTAGAATTATTGAGCATAAATGGTTCGAATTTGGAAAAGATGAAAACGGAAACGATCTTCCAAAGACAATTATTACTAGAGAATATAGTTCTGAGTGGAAAAAAGGCGATGAACCTTATTATCCGGTTAATGATGATAAGAATAATAAGATGTACGAAGAGTATAAAGCCCAAGCAGATGCTTTAGACAATGTAATTTTTGGTGGAAGACTTGGTGAATATAAATATTACGATATGGACGTAGTTGTTGGTAAGGCACTTGAGTGCGCAAAAAAAGAGTTTGGAAAGTAAAGGATAAAACATGAAGGTTTTAGTTACTGGTGCAAAAGGTTTTGTAGGAAAAAATGTATGCTTAGAATTAAAAAACAGAAAGCATGAAGTTTTTGAATATGACACAGATTGCACATTAGAAAACTTAAAAGAGTGGGCAAAAGAAGCTGAGTATGTAATTCATCTTGCTGGCGTAAATAGACCTAAAGATGAAAAAGAATTCAAAGAAGGTAATGCTGATTTTTCTAAAACACTTTGCGACATTCTTAAAGAAGCTGGTAGCAAAGCAAAAATATCTATGACTTCTTCTATCCAAGCAGCTTTAGGAAATGCGTATGGAAACAGCAAGATTGCTGGAGAGAATGCGCTTTTTAACTATGAAAAAGAAACTAAAAATAAAGTTTATGTTTTTAGACTTCCTAATATTTATGGAAAGTGGTGCAGGCCGAACTATAACAGTATGGTAGCAACTTTTTGTAATAATATAGCTTCTGGGCAAGAGATTCAAATTAATGATGAAAATGCAATCGTTCCACTTTTATATATTGACGATTTAGTAGAAATTTTAATTGGTATTGCAGATGGGAAAGAGCCTGAAATTCTAACAAAAGAGGCCCTTAAAGATTTAGCGCCAAAAGCTACTAAAGGACAAATTAAAAAAGCTTGTCCTAAAGGAAATATTTATTTTAAGGCGGGACCGGTTGACAAGGTGAGCGTAGGCGAAGTTGCTAAAACATTAAGAAGATTTAAGGATTCTAGAAGTAAAGATTCTTTAGAAATTGCAAATATGAAAGAAGGATTTGAAAAGAAACTTTACAGCACATTCCTTAGTTATCTTCCTGAAGATGATTTCGCATATGTTGTTAAGATGAATGTTGATGATAGAGGCTCATTTACTGAACTTTTAAAGAGTGAAGAACGTGGCCAGGTTTCTGTTAATATTGCTAAGCCGGGAATAACAAAAGGTAATCATTGGCATCACAGCAAGAACGAAAAGTTTATCGTTGTTAGTGGAAAGGCTAGCATAAAGTTTAGAAAAATAGGAACAGACAAAGTTATCGAATATGTTGTTGATGAAAACGAAATTAAAGTTGTAGATATTCCGACAGGATATACTCACAACATTACAAATATTGGTGATAAAGATTTAGTAACTATTATGTGGGCGAACGAAAAGTTCGACCCAAATCATCCAGATACATTTTTTGAGGAAGTATAAGGAGACACTATGAAAAAATTAAAACTTATGACGGTTATTGGAACCAGACCAGAAATTATTCGTCTAGCACAAACAATCAAAGCATGTGATAAATATTTTGATCATGTATTGGTGCACACTGGCCAAAATTACGACTATAAATTAAACAAAGTTTTCTTTGAGGACTTGGATTTAAGAGAGCCTGATTATTATTTGGAAGTTGCGGGTGCTAACTTAGGAGAAACAATGGGAGCTATTATTTCCAAGAGTTACCAAGTTATTAGCGAAGTTAAGCCGGATGCACTTTTAGTTTTAGGCGATACTAATTCAGCACTTGCAGCACTAAGTGCAAAGCGGCTTAAAGTACCAGTTTTTCATATGGAAGCAGGAAATAGATGTTGGGATTGGAATGTTCCTGAAATGATAAACAGAAAAATTGTCGATCATATTGCGGACATAAATTTACCTTATACAGAAAATTCAAGAAGATATCTTCTTAGCGAAGGTGTTGATGGAAAGACAATCTTTGTTACTGGCTCTCCTATGAGAGAAGTATTAGAAACTTATAAAGAAAAAATTAATGAAAGCAAAGTTTTAGAAGAACTGGGACTTGAAAAAGGAAAATATATTTTAGTATCTGCACATCGTGAAGAAAATATTGATATAGAAGAAAACTTCTATTCTCTTATGGAAGCACTTAACGATGTTGCCCAAAAATATAATATGCCTGTTATTTATTCAACTCACCCACGTAGCAAAAAGTTTATTGAAAAGAGAAACTTTAAGTTCAATCCACTTCTTAGAAGCATTGAACCTTTTGGATTCTTTGATTACAACAAACTTCAACAAAATGCTTTTTGCGTGCTTAGCGACTCGGGTACGCTTTCAGAAGAAAGTGCTATCTTAAAATTCCCAGGTGTTTTAATTAGAACATCAACAGAAAGACCAGAAGCATTAGATATGGGCAGTGTTGTTCTTGGCGGAATCACAAAAGAGACGATAGAGCAAGCTATTGAAACAGCTGTAAGCATTAGCAATGACGGTGATGAATTTATGCTCAATCCAGATTATTGCCAGATGAATGTTTCAACTAAAGTAGTAAAGGTAATTCAAAGTTACACAGATATAGTTAATAGAACTGTTTGGTTAAAGAAATAAAAAATTCAAGAATATAGAACAACGTGAAGATATTGGTAGTAGGCCAACACTATTGGCCAGAAAATTTTAGAATAAACGACCTTGTTAGAGGATTTGTAGAAAGAGGACATGAAGTAGATGTCCTTTGCGGTCAACCTAATTATCCTAAGGGAGAGTTTTTTGAAGGATATGATTCGCATTCTATAAAAGAAGAGGAACATGAAGGCGTTAAGATTTACCGCGTAAGGGAAATAAAGCGTGGAAATAATTCCAATATCCGAATTTTCTTAAACTATATGGCTTATCCAATTTTTAGTTGGCTTAAGGTTATGAAACTAGCTAAAAATAATTACGATAGAATTTTTATTTACCAACTTTCACCTGTGTTTATGTGCTGGGCTGGACTAAAGCTTGGAAAAAGAAAACATATAAACACAACAATGTATATTCTAGATATTTGGCCACAAAATCTTTATTCAGTTTTAGATATAAAATCTAAACTTATTAGAAATATTATGTTCAAAGTTTGTATGCAAAATTATTCTAAACCAGACAAACTTGTAACAGTTTCAGATAAAATGAGAAGTTATTTTGCTAAAGAGTTAGGTCGACAAGAAAGCGAAATAGAATTTATTCCACAGTGCCCGGAAAAGATATATGAAACGCCAATTAAAGACGATGAATTAGTTAAGAAATTTTCAGGTGGATTTAATCTTGTATTTACTGGAAATATTTCTCCAGCTCAGGATTTAGAAACCTTTGTAACAGCCGCTAAAGAAGTAGTAAAAAGTGGCATCGAAGATATTAGATTTATTATTGTCGGCGATGGAATGAGCAAAAAAGATTTTGAAGAGATGGTAAAAAAAGAAGAACTTGAAAAATATTTCTTTTTTGAAGGATTCCATCCAATTGAGGATATGCCTAAATACACTTACATAGCAGATGCACTTTTTGCACCACTTAAAGCATCAGGAACAGAAGACTTTTCTATTCCAGCTAAAGTTATGAGCTATCTGGCATCAGGAAGACCAATTCTTCTTTCTATGCAAGGTGAAGCACAAAAAATAATTAATGATGCTAAGTGTGGCTTTGTAAATGAACCAGAAGATGTTGATGCACTAAAAGATAACATAGTTAAACTTTATAATTGTTCAAAAGAAGAAAGGATAAAGATGGGTAACAACGCATCTAATTATCAACAAGAATTTTTTGAGCGCGATAAGAATGTCGATAAACTTTTATCGATTATCGAAAAGCTTTAAGCGGGAGGAAACATGAAGAAATTAATTATTATTCCTGCTTATAATGAATCGGAAAGTCTCTTAAAAGTTATTAAGGATATTAAAGAAAACGCACCTGGTTACGATTATGTTGTAATTAATGATGCTTCTTTAGATAACACAAAAGAAATATGCGAAAAAAATAATATTCATTTTCTTGACCTTGCCAGCAATTTAGGAATTGGCGGAGCAGTTCAAACCGGATATCAATATGCTCTTTATGAAGGATATGATATGGCGGTTCAATTAGATGGTGATGGACAACATGGAGCGGCATCGCTTCCTTCAATGGAAAAAAAGATGCAAGAAGAAGATGCTGATATGGTAATAGGCTCAAGATTTATTGAAAAAGAAGGATTTCAGTCTACATGGCTTAGAAGAAATGCAATTAAATATTTCACATGGCTTATAAAAATTTGCACAAAGCAAACGATAACAGATCCAACGTCGGGATTTAGACTTTGTAATAAAAGAACTATTAAACAATTTGCAACTCTATATCCATGGGATTATCCAGAGCCTGAAAGCACAACCACCATTTTGAAAATGGGATATAAAGTTTTAGAAGTCCCTGTAGTTATGCATGCTAGACAAGGCGGAAAATCTTCTTTAAGTAATCCGTTTAAGTCTTTGTTTTATATGATTAAGGTTACGGCAGGAATAATTATTGAGTCAATAGGAAGGAGAAAGTAATGACACTAGAACTTCGAATTTTAGTAATTGTAATAGCGCTTTTAGCAATGTTTTTAACATTTGCTTTAATTAAAAAAGGGAAATTAGGTTTTAAGATTTCACTTCCTTGGCTTATTGTTTTTGTTCTCATAATTATTTTTGCAGCTATTCCTAAAATAATGGATTGGATTTCAAGTGTATTAGGAATTTATAGCCCTGTAAATATGATTTTTTTCTTGGGAGCATTATTCCTTATGCTAATTATTTATTCACTGACTGTTACCGTATTTATTAATAATAAAAAGACAAGAGATTTAATTCAAAAAGTTGCTTATCTTGAAGAAAAATTAAACGTGAAGTTAGAAGAAAAGGAAAAGAAAGACTGACGATAATGAGTAGCAATGAAAGCAAAAAGAAAGTAGCAATAAATCTTTTGATTGCAGCAGCCCTAACAGCTGTCTTTGCTATTGTTGCAGGTCTTCTTTATTCATACACATATGGTGTAAATGACGATGCTTTTATTGGCTCTGTTTTAATTGGGAAATTAACAGGAAGTCCTGATGCACATGTGGTTTATATAAAATATCCATTAGCAGCAATTTTAACTATACTATTTAAGATATTTCCAACGGTTAATTGGCACTTTGCGTTATTGATTTCATGTTTTGTCATTTGCGTATTTTTAGTTAACTTTAGAATTTTTAATAACCTTAAAAAATTAAGCAATAAAATAATTTTATCTTGTATATTTATGCTTTGCTTTTGGTTTTGCCTCGCAAAGCAAATAACAATGATTCACTATTCTATGTGTGCCGGAGTTTTAGTAGGCACAGCAATTTTTTACTTTTTAACTATTAAGTATGAAAGTACAAAATTAAACATTGCATTAAATTATATAGTAGCGCTTTTGCTTTTATTTACAGGATATGCTCTTAGGTCTAGAACAGTATTTATGCTGATGCCTTTAGCTATAGTAGCATTTATATATAAGTTTATAAAAGCAAAACCTATTTTTACAAAAAAGAACATTGTTAGATGGATAATCTTTCCAATAGTTTTATTTATTGGAATTGGAGGAATTGAGGTTCTTCATAACGCACAATATAAATCTGATGCATGGAAAGATTTTTTAGAATTTAATGATGCAAGAACTACGATTTATGATTTTTATGGTTTGCCGGAATATGAGGCGAATAAAAAATTGTATGAAAGCGTAGGAGTTGATAAAACAAGACAATATATGTACGAACAATATTACTTAGAATTTCTTGATGGTACGAGCGAAGATATGCTAACTAAGGTGGCAAACTATCAAGAAAATAAGGTTGATAAAAATCTTCCATTTGGAAAGAGAGTAGTAAAGACATTAAAAGAATTTCCTAAAAATATTTTCGCAAAGAAATATCAGCCAATAAGTATTTTTGTTATTGCTTTATTTGTTTTACTTTTAGTAGCTTCAATAATATTTAAGAAAAATCGTTCACTATTGTTTTTGGTTTTGGCTTTTATAGCAACACTTATTCCGTGGGGATATATGATATACATGAACAAGCCTGTTGAACGAGTAACTTATGGCATATGGGTTGCAAATTTAGTTACTATGATTGGGCTTATTATTGATAATGTTAGTGAGATTAATGAGAAACTTCCGGTGGTAGATAAAAACCTTGTGAAAGTTATTGCTAAGAGTGTTGTATCAACAATTATAATAATTGCTTTGCTTTTGGGAATAGGTCTAAATTATAAAAAAGTTCAAAAATATGTTAACGGTTCAATTGAGTCGGGACATGTAAGGGAAAAACTTGAAACTTTTTGTAAAGAACATCCTGAAAATTTATACATATATGATACACAAACATTTAATACTCTTGGGTATGACAAGAAGTCTATGGACGGGACTTTTTTGAATTTAGTGTGGCCAGGTGGATGGTGTGCAAGGATGGCTAATTTAGAAAGCATTTGGCCTAAATTTGGAATAAACGATCTTGAGAGAGATATCGTAGAAAAAGACAACATATATTTGGTTGCTTATTCGGATATTGATATAACTTATTGGACTGATTTTTATCAATCTAATTATAAAAAAGGAGTATTAACAAAGGTTGATGAAAAGACCTTTGAAGGAATAAATTTTAGTATTTACTCATTAAGTAGATAAGTAAAGGAAAAGCTATGCGACTATTTATTATTTTGGTTTTAAGTTTAGTATTGATGGCAATTGCGTATTCAGCTTTTATGAAAAGAAGAATTGAAGTTACACTTCCTCTTGCTATCTTTACATCCATTTTAATTATTTATGGATTTGGATTAGCAGGAAAAATGAAGTGGGGCGTTTATGCATTTGGCGCGTTTACCGTTCTTATGTTCCTTATAGGAATAATTGCATCGATTGCAAAAAGACAATTCAAAAATTTAATGGGATGCATTTTCACAATTGGATTTTTTGTTTTCATAGCGGCTGTTATTTTCAGTTTATATATGACAAACGGAAGGCTACTTTCTAAGTTTGACGAATTTACTCATTGGGGTCTTACTGTTAAAAACTTTATGATATTTGATGGATTTGCAAACATAAAAGGAAGTACTACGCATGGGGCTGGTTATCAACCAGCAATAAGTATTTTTTGCTATTTCTTTACTGCACTTAAGGGTACATTTAGTGAAAGCGATGCGCTTTGCGCTATGAATATTTATACTTTTGCTTTATTACTTCCAATATTTAGAAAAGTAACTTGGAAGAGAATTCTTATTGGAATTTGTATGCTTCCACTTATTGTTTCTATTCCATGGTTATTTAGTTTCGCAATCACTCCTTACAATACGCTTTTAACAGACGCAGCGTTGGCAATAACATTTGCGTATCTTTTATATCATTACTTTACACATGAACAAAGTGCTTCAACTTATATAAGTTTAGGTTTAGGAAGTGCTGTGCTTATCTTAATTAAACCAAGTAGCGAGGTTTTCGCTTTAGCAGTATTTCTTCTTGTCATTATTGATGTTTTGGCATTTAAGAGAAAAGAATTTGCTAATATGTGGAGAAGAAAAGGCGGCGGATTTGGTTTTATATTCTATATATTACTTAGTGCTGGCGCTTATGCTTCTTGGAAACTTTTTACAGCGAAGAATCATATGCTACAAGTATTTGATTATGTTGAAGTTACAAGTGAAAAAACTAAAGATGCTCAAGGCATAATTTCACATTATCTTAAAGCGCTTTTAACTAACACAGGAAATGAAAAACTTAATATGCCATACATTTGGTGGATAGCTATTTTTGCTGGATTAGCGATTATCGCAATAATTTTAGCAAAAGGAAAAAGAGAAAAGGGAAGAACAACTTTATTTAGTACATTGTTTATCGTTGGGTATGTCGCTTTCTTAGCAGCACTTTGCTTTATGTATATATTCTTGTTTATTCCTATAGAAGCAAAGTCACTAGCTTCAATGGATAGATATATATGTACCTTCTTACTGGGCGGTTCAATATTCTATATTTACTTAATTATAGATGAAATGATTGAAAAATTCGAAGGAATTGGACTAATTATTGTTATTTTCCCGATTGCCTTAGTAGCACTTTTTGCTCCTTGGGGAAAGATTAATTCAAGTATGCTTAAATGCGAAAAAACAATAGAAAAGACCCAAACTAAAAGGGAAGCATATACCATAGCAGAAAAAACTTTTGAGCAAATGAATTACAAAAAAGACAGAGTGTATTTCATTGCACAAGATACAAATGGGCTTGAATATCAAACCGCTTATTATCTAGCGACGCCAGTTTTACTTTCTTATGACTATGAGATGGGATGGAGTCTTGGAAGCCCTTATTCTGTAAAGGATGTATGGTCATTAGATATGTCTAAAGAAGAGTGGGAAAAAGCACTTATAGATGGCGACTATACGTATGTGTATTTATATAACGTTGATGATAAATTTAGAGAGCGTTTCTCTAAGCTTTTTAAAGACGAAAAAGATATAATCAATAATACTTGCTTTAAGATTAAAAAATCGGGAAAGCATATTAAATTAGAAAAAGCATTAGCAACTAAATAATGGAAAATCAAGTATCAATAAAAAAGAATATTGTATGGAACTCTATAGGAACCTTTGTAATGTTCTTCTGCCAATGGCTTATGATGGTCTTGGTAGTAAGACTTTCAGGTTATGCGGATTCAGGAGTTCTTTCACTATCAATTTCATGTGGAAATGTATTCTTAATTATTGCAGCTTTTGGCGTTAAAACTTACCAGGTTTCTGATGTAAAAGGAGTTTACACTCCGGCAGATTATTATGCTGTAAAGATAATAACTATTGCTTTGACGGTGATAGTAGGCGTTGTATGGACATTGGTTTCTGGATACAGTGCTACCGAAAAAATATCAATAGTTCTTTATATGTTTTATATTCTGGTTTATTCATATTCTGATGCTCTTTATGGAGAACTCCAAAAGAAATGGAGACTTGATATTGCGGGAAAATCTTTATGCGTCAGAAATATTGCGGCGTTAATTATTTTTTGTGGGATTTTATGGTTCACAAAAAATATTAAAATTGCAATTTGCTTTATGCTAGTTATTTCATTTGTTGTTTTAGTTGCTTACGATTTGCCGCAAACGAAAAAGGTTGCAGGCATTTTGCCATCTTTTAAAAATAAAAATTCATGGATTTTACTTAAAGAGTGCGTACCATTTGCTATATATACTGTACTTCACACATTAATACTTACAGTTCCAAAACTTGCAGTTAGAGGATACTTAGGAGTAGATATATTAGGAATTTATTCGGCTGTTTTAGCACCGGTTACAGTTTTGCAAGTAGTTGCAACTTTTGTGATAAATCCACTTTCTACAATTCTTGCAACACATCTTAATGATAAAAAAATAAAAGCACTTGTAAAGGTTATGGTTAAGTGTATTTTAATGCTTGTAGGATTTTTAATTGTTGGAATACTAATAAGTATATTTATTGGTAAGTGGGGACTTTCTATTCTTTATGGACAAGATATAACTAAGTATTCGTACTTGTTAATTCCTATGGTAATTTTGTCAATTATGACAGCACTAACAATTTTATTAGGCAACCTAGGAATTGTATTAAGAGATAAAATTGGTCCAAATGTAAGTGGAATAGTAGGGCTTATAGGAACAATACTAGCGTGTATTTTGATGGTTCCAAAATTTAATATGCAAGGTGCTAACTTTGCATTAATTATTGGGCTTGCAATTCAAGATATTATTTTAATTGTTTATATTGTTTTGAAACTTAAAAAACAAAACAATGAAACTAAAGGAAATCAAAAATGAAGATTCTAAATGTTTTGTATCAAACAGATGATAATTATGCTGCAATAGCAGGCGTTTCTATGACGTCTCTTTTTGAAACAAATAAGCATCTAGATGAGATTAATATCTATATGCTTAACAATGATATTTCAAAAGAAAATTTAGATAAATATGAAGAGCTTTGCGAAAAATATAATAGAAAATTAAAGGTAATTGATATCAATGCATGTTTAGAAAGAATTAAAGGATATGGCGTAGGAACGTTTAGAGATGTTTATACGGTTTATCTTACTATGTTCATAATGGATGAACTTAAACTTAACACTGATAGAATACTTAAACTTGATGCGGATACAATAGTTAGTGCTCCATTAGATGAACTTTGTGATTTTGATTTTAAGGGTAATTATGTTGCAGCAACGTATGATTGCACATTAAATACTTATAAACCTATGGTAGGGTTAACATTAGATGATAAATACTATAATGCTGGAATAATATTATTTAATCAGAAAGCATGGATTGAAAATAATTGTCAGCAACAATTAATTGATCATATACATGAGGGAAGAAATAAATATTGGCTTTGTGAGCAAGACTTAATGAACGTAGTTTTTAGAGGACATATTTCTTATCTTCCAATTAGGTATAACTTAAATAGCGGATTTTATATTTTTGGAGCAGAGTATTCATATAAACTTTATAAGCTTAATAAGTTTTCATATTCAAGTCTTGAAGAAATAAAAGAAGCTATGAATAATCCTGCAATTCATCACCTTATGGGTGCTATGACAGGAAGACCTTGGGAAGAAAAAAATACACATCCTTTAAACCTTAAGTTTAATAAAATCTTAAAAGATTCCCTTTGGAATGATTTTAAGCTGATTGTTCCTCAAAGAAGTATTGTGTTTAAGATTCAAAAACTTGCTTTTAAGATTTTAAGAAAGTGGGCTTATCTAAAAGTTCACCAAAGCATGAATTATAAATTCTTAAATGATAGAAATAAAGAAACACTAAAAACGGCTAGTGTTAACAATCCTAATTGGCTTCAAACAAAATTTTATGGCAATGAATATAAAATTAATGAGCCATTAAATATTTTGTATCAATCAAATGATTATTATGCACCTTATCTAGGAGTTTCGTTGCTTTCACTTTTGGATAATAATAAACATATAAAAGAAATTAATGTTTATATTATTGATGATGGAATTTCTAAAGAAAATCAAGAAAAGATTAAGCAGGTAATAGATGAATTTGGCAGAAAAGTTTCTTATATAGATACATCAATTTCTCAAAAGATTTTAGAAGATGCAAATGCTCCGAAGTTTAGGGGAAACTATGCAACTTATTTTAAGTTGTTTGTTCTTGATGAACTTCCTAGTGAAGTTAAAACAATTTTGTATGTTGATTCGGATACAATAGTAAGAGGTGCGCTTGACGAGATTGTAGATTTTGATTTTGGCGATTGCTCACTTGCTATGGTTCCGGCTATTTATCATGACAAATATAGAAGTAGAGTTGGAATATCACATGAAGATACAACATATAACGCAGGAATTATGGCGTTTAAGTTAGATTCGTGGAGAAAAAATAAGTGCCGTCAAAGATTAATAGAAGGGATGCAAAACAATCCAGAAGTTTTAAGTTTTGCACCAGACCAATCTTTAGCAATTAAAGTTTTACAAAAAGATTTAGCAGCACTTCCGCTTAAGTTTAATTTTTCAACGCTTTATACACTCTTTTCATATAAAGAAATAACTACAATGTTTTCATGTCATGAAGCGAAAATGTTTAATCAAGAAACAATAGATAACGCATATAAAGATGTTGCTATTTATCATTATATAGAACTTCAAGTAGGAAAACCTTGGGAAAAGGATAGCGTCCATCCAAAGAAATTTTTGTGGAAATATTATTTTGATAAATCACCTTGGAAGAATTTGCCTGCGCCGAAAGTTAAATTGCGTTTTATATTAAAACTTCAACGCATTGCATATAAAATTATGCCAACGAAACTTTATATGAAGGCCTATGCTTTTGCATGGAACCATTTTATGAAATAGGAAAATTTATGAAACGAGCACCAAAGAATCAACAAAATAGGCAATTAAATAGAGTGCGACGCGCTGAGCCTAAAAAGGGAAAAAGAAAGCCAAAGCGAAGACTAAAACCAGTCTTTAAGATTATTCTTGGTGTTTTAGCTGCTATTGTTTTGGCTCTTTTGCTTATCATAATAATTCCTAGTTGGAGGTCAGCCACTTTTAAGGCGGTACTTAAGTCTCCTTTTGGACCAGCAGTTGCAAATATGCTTATAGGAAAAAACTATGAGGCTTATGTTAGAGATAAGGAGTTTGATCCAAGTAAGATAATAATAAATGAAGGCGCAAGCACGCCTAAAGGATATACAACTTTTGCACTGTTTGGCGTTGATGCCAGAGAAGAAGACTTAACAGAAGGGACTTTCTCGGATTCTATTATTGTTATGAATATCGATGAGCAAGGAACGATACAGATGAATTCTATATATAGGGATACGTACTTGCTTACAAGAAATAAAGAAGGCAACGCTGTAATTTCTAAAGCTAATTCTGCATATTATAGAAATGGACCGATAGGTGCAATAAATATGCTTAATGAGAATTTCGACCTTGCTATTGAAGATTATGTCGTTGTAAATTTTTGGGGCTTGGAAAACATTATAAATATTCTAGGCGGAGTTAGACTAAAAATTACAGAAATTGAGATGGAGCACCTTAATAATTATATGGTGGAACAATCTATGTATGGAGGAGCAGAATATACTCCTTTGGAAACATTCGGAGATGATGTAATGCTTACAGGCGCTCAGGCAACGGCTTTTTGCAGACTTAGAGATTGTTCGTTTGACTCACCTTTAGATAATGTGACATATACCGATGATTATGCTAGAACAGCAAGGCAAAGATATACAATGACTGAACTTATTTTACAGTCTAAAGAAAAAGGTATGCTTAATTTAATGCTTAAAGCAAATGATTTGTTTAAGGCTAATAACGGAGAAAAGAAATTTATTCAAACTTCTTTTACTGTTGCAAAACTTTGCAAGATATTAGGAAAAACTTATGATATGCAATTAGGAGAAAACAGAGCATTCCCAGATTTAAATTATCAGTACACAAAAATTTTAGATGTTGGTGATTCTATTGTTGCTGATACGTTAGAAGAAAATGTAACGCTTATGCATGACTTTATGTACAAAACTAATGGATATGTTCCAACGAATGAGTTAGTTGATGTTGCAAATAAGATAACATGGGATATTGAAAGTCAGTAAAATTTTGTATTTGCCTAAAAGATACACAGAAGATACACAAATACTTACTATTATAAAGAAAACAAAATATTGTTCGGATAGTCATAAGGAGGCTAAACATGAACGAAAATTTAGACAACAATATAAACAGCCAAGAAGAAACGTTAGAAAATCAAAACGAAATTCTTGAGGTCGACGATCCAATAATTGAAAAAACGGAACAGGAAATTGAGGAAGAACAACTTCAAAATTTAGAAATAGAAATCATTAATGAAACGGATGAGTCTTCTGATATTCCTAAATGGAATCCTGAACCAAACGAACAACCTGTTGAAGACACAAAAAAAGGTCTTCCTAAAGAGAAAAAGATTTGGCTTATACCGACAATTATTGGTGGGGCATTAATTATTGCAGCAATTATTGTTGCACTTGCTTTAGGCATTACAAAAGAAAAAAAGGAAACAAAGCCTAAAAAAGCAGTTATTAATACTACGAATACATCGTCTCAGGATGCTTCTGGCGATTTAAGCAGTGGATATGTTCTTACGGATGTATCTGGTGTGGTTCAAGAAGTTATGCCTTCTGTTGTTGGTATTACATCTAGAACAATAGTAAATAATTATACTAATAACTTTAGAAATATAAATGATATTTGGAAATACTTCTTTGGAATTGGTGATGGAAATATTTATGATTCGGAAGGATATGATATTTATGGAAATCCTATTAACGAAGGCCAAGAAGTAGATAGTGGACTTGGAAGCGGAACAATCATTTCAATGAATGATAGCGAATTGCTTATTCTTACAAGTTATCATGTAGTAGAAGGATGTTCGTCTTTATATGTAACGTTTACAGATGGAAATGCTGTTGATGGTTCTATCAAAGCAGCTTCTGAACAAAAGGATATTGCAATAGTTTCTGTTCCTTTGAGCGATATTTCAGAAGAAACTATGAGCGCAATAAAGATTGCAACATTATGCTTAACAGATGTTAATGTTGGCGAAGGATGTATTGTTATTGGTAACGCTTTGGGATATGGAATGAGTGTAACAGCTGGTATTGTAAGCGCAGTAAATAGAGAACTTACTATAGAAAACAATACACTTAAACTTATCCAAACGGATGCAGCTATCAATAATGGTAATTCTGGCGGATGTATGCTTAATGCTAGAGGAGAAGTGATTGGTATTAGTGAAGCAAAACTTATTGATAATGCTGTTGAAGGTATGTGCTATGCAATTCCTATTTCGTCAAATAGCGAACTAATTCAAAGCCTTTTAAACGGAGATTCAGAAATAGGCGTTGCTAATGCAAATGCAGTAGGTGGACACCTTGGAATTCAAGGAAAAGATGTTGATCAATCTCTTGCAGCTCAATACGGAATGCCACAAGGAATATATATTGCTGCTACAGTTAGTGGAAGCGGAGCTGAAAAAGCCGGCTTAAAAGAAGGCGACATTATTATTAGCATAGATAATGTTTCTGTTTCAACAATGGATGCGCTTAAAGAGCAACTTGCAAAACATAATCCTGATGACGAAGTTGTTTTGCATATAATGAGAAAAGGTGATAAAAACTATACAGAAATGGAAGTTAAGGTAAAATTGACTTCTTCACTTAGTTAAGGAAAATAAATGGACGACGAAAAAAGAGTAGATGAAATAACAAATAATGATTCAAACAACAAAGGCAGCGATGACAGAGAAACTGTTTGTTACATGTGTCATAGAAGCGAAAGCCGTACTGGAAAGATGCTTAAGATGCCTGGCAATATGTATGTTTGTATTGATTGCCTTCAAAAAACAATGGATTCTTTTGGGAATGCAGGTTTTGACTTAGGTGGTCTTGGACTTGGTGGATTGTTAAATCCTTCAATGATGCCAAATACACCTAGTCAGGAGGGACGAGAAATTCCTAAACAAGAAGTTCTTGATGAAAATGGAAATGTTGTTGAGGAAGAAAAACAAGAAACTCCTAAAAAGACAATTCCTAATATTAGTTTTATTAATTTAGCTGACCTTCAACAAGGATTTGGACGCAAACAGCAAGTAAAGAAGAAACCTGAAAGAACAGGTCCTATTGTTGATCCAGATAAAATTTTGGCACCACATAAATTAAAAGAAAAACTTGATGAATATGTTGTTGGCCAAGAAAAGGCTAAAAAAGCTATTAGCGTTGCTGTTTATAATCATTACAAACGAGTTTTAGCAGGGGATAAATTTAATAAAGAAGCTGTTGATGATGGAATTGAAATCGAGAAATCAAATATGCTTATGATAGGACCTACAGGTTCAGGAAAAACTTTCCTTGTTAGAACACTTGCCCGTATTTTAGATGTTCCGCTTGCAATAACTGATGCAACTTCGCTTACAGAAGCAGGTTATATTGGAGATGATATTGAAAGTGTACTTTCTAAACTTTTGGCGGCAGCAGATAATGATGTTGAAAGAGCAGAAGTTGGAATTGTTTATATTGACGAAATTGATAAGATTGCAAAGAAAAACAGCAATAGGGGCCGTGATGTTAGCGGAGAAAGTGTACAACAAGGACTTCTTAAACTTTTAGAAGGTAGTGAAGTTGAGGTTCCTGTTGGAGCAAGTAGTAAAAATGCTATGGTTCCACTTACTACTATAAATACAAAGAATATTTTATTTATTTGTGGTGGGGCATTCCCGGATTTAGAAGATGTAATTAAAGAACGTCTTCGCAAAAATTCATCAATCGGATTTAATGCAGAACTTAAAGATAAATATGATGACGATCAAGATATTTTGTCACATGTTGAGACAGAAGATTTAAGAAAATTCGGTATGATACCAGAATTTTTAGGTCGTCTTCCTATTGTTTTTACACTTCAAACACTTACAGCAGAAATGCTTGTTAAGGTACTTAAAGAGCCTAAGAATGCAATTCTTAAACAGTATCAAAAGTTGTTAGAATTAGATGAAGTTAAGCTTGAGTTTGAAGATGATGCATTACTTGCTTTAGTAGAGAGAGCTCAAGATAGAAAAGTTGGCGCTAGAGGATTAAGGTCAATAATAGAAGAAGTAATGATGGATATTATGTATGAAATTCCTAAAGATGACAGCATAGGAGTAGTTGTTATTACTAAGGATTTTATTGAAAATAAAGGTGCGCCTCTTATTAAATTGCGTGGTTGACAAAGGCGTAATTACAGTTGTAGAATAGCCTTTGTGCGTTATATGTGCATTTAGCTCAGCTGGATAGAGCGTCTGGCTACGGACCAGAAGGTCGGGGGTTCGAATCCTCTAATGCACGGTGGCCCTTCTACTTGATAGAGGGGCCATTTTTCTATTATAATATCTACTAGAACATCTTATTTTCAGGAGTAGAAATGTCAAAAGAAGAATTTTTAAGAATTTTAAGATTAAAACTTTCAGGTGCTATGGCACCTTCTGAAGTTGAATCTCAAGTAGATTATTATTCAGCTTATATTGCGGGTGAACTTTCTAAAGGAAAGAGTGAGTCGCAAATTATTGAAGAGTTAGGCGATCCGGTTTTAATTGCAAAAACACTCACATCAGCGATGAAAAGAGCTGAAGAAGAAACTGAATATAGAGAAAATATAAATAGTGATAATGAATATCAAAGAGAGCAAAATGAACCAAAAAGAAAGTCAAAAGTGATTCAGATTGGAAGTGCTGGATGCATAATAGGGTTCATTGTTGCGTTATTTATCATAATATTACTTATTGTTTTGATGGTAAGATTTAGTGTTGCAATAGTAAGATTTTTATGGCCGGTAATTATTGTTTTAGTAGTAGGCGGAATTATTTATGGCTTGTTAAGGCGAAAATAGATGATGTATGAATTTGTTGCTCCTTGTCACTTTGGACTTGAGGCGGTATTAAAAAGAGAATTACAAGATTTAGATATTGAAATAATTCGTGTTGAAGACGGTAGAATTACTTTTAAGGGCGACGAAGAAACTTTTGCAGTTGCGAATATGTTTCTTAGAACATGCGAAAGAGTTTTGCTTAAAGTAGGCGAATTTAATGCGACTTCTTTTGATGAACTTTTTGAAGGTACAAAGGCTTTACCTTGGGAAAGATATATTCCAAAAGATGGAAGGTTTTGGGTAAAGAAAGCATCATCAGTAAATTCAAAACTTTTTAGTCCATCAGATATTCAAAGCATAGTAAAAAAAGCTATAGTTGAAAAACTAAAATTAAAATATTCTTTAGAATGGTTTAAAGAAGATGGCAATGAGTTTCCATTAAGAGTTTTTATACATAAAGATAATGTGCTAATTACAATTGATACATCAGGTGAGTCTTTGCATAAGCGTGGTTATAGAGCAATTGCGAGCAAAGCTCCTATTTCTGAGACTTTGGCAGCAGCACTAATTAAGCTTACTCCTTGGAAAGCAGATAGAATTTTAGTAGATCCATTTTGCGGAAGTGGAACCTTTTGCATAGAAGCAGCTCTTATGGCAGCTAATATTGCCCCTGGAATTAGTAGAGAATTTTTGTGCCAAAACTGGGAACATCTTATTGATAAAAAGATTTGGTATAATGTAATTGAAAGAGCTAATGACATTATAAATTTAGATGTTGAAACAGATATTCAAGGATATGATATTGATTCGGATGTCATAAAAATAGCTAGACATAATGCGAAAGAAGCTGGCGTTGAAAAACTTATTCACTTTCAGCAAAGAGATGTAAAAAACTTAAGCCATCCTAAAAAATATGGATTTATTATTTCTAATCCACCTTACGGTGAAAGGTTAGAAGATAAAAAAGATTTGCCAGAATTATATAGAGCATTTGGACAACAGTTTAAGGCTCTCGATTCATGGTCTGCTTATTTTATTACATCATATGAAGATGCTGAAAAATATTTTGGTGGCAGAGCGACAAAAAATAGAAAGATATATAACGGCATGATAAAAACATATTTTTATCAGTATTTAGGACCGAAACCAAATAGATGAAGAAAATCTTTTTTGCAATTCTTATAGGAGTAGTTGTGGGCGTTGGCGTAATTTTAGCTATCGTCCTAAATAAGAACTCTGATTACATAGCTAAATCCGAAGCAACAATTGAATATACATCTCATTGGAGAGTTGCTCTTGCTCATTTTATAAATGAAAAAGGCATAACAATCGTAGTTGATGATGAGGAACAAGAAAAGCAAGTTGTTGATGGCTGCTATATGAACGACGATTTAGAACTTATGATGTCTCAAGATTCAGTTAGAGAAGCCTTCGATTGTGCAGTTGACTTTTATGATGGCAAAGAACTTCATATTGACAGAGGAAAATATTTAGCAGATGTAAAGACAGATGCTAATTATATGCATGTCAATGGAAAGACTTATTCACTTAATAATAAGTTAGTAGTTGACGATAAAGTTTATATTCCTATTGAAATTATTGAAAAAGGAATAGGATATACTTTTACCTGGGATAATAAAACTTTTAAGGCACAAATAACTAATGACAATCCAGATGAGCCTTCGCTTCCAAGTTATTATAACTATGCTGAAAAAGGGAGAGTTAATTATGCTGGAAACCAAGGCGAGCAAGGAACTTGCTGGGCTTTTGCTGCAATATCTGCACTTGAAAGTTCTATGCTTCCTGAAAGAACAAGAGAGTATTCTGAAGATCATTTAGTTTATAATAATGATTTTGGAATTGATAAAAATCACGGTGGAGATCATACAATATCTACAGGATACTTTGCTGCATGGAAAGGCCCGGTTAATTATGTTGATGATCCTTATGGCGATGACAAAACAAATAAAGACTTAAAAGCGGTGGAACATGTCCAGGAGATGAAGGTTATAGCTAGCAAGGATTATGAAAATATCAAGAAAATGATATTTAAGTATGGAGCAGTAGAAAGTTCAATTTACTTTGCATTGCTTAACAAATATACAATTGACGATAAATATTATAACGAGTCAAACTATAGTTATTGTTATCCTGAAGAAGCAAAAGCAAATCATGAAATAATTATTATCGGATGGGATGACAATTATCCTGCCAAAAACTTTACTCCTGATGTAAGCGAGGACGGAGCATTTATTTGTCAAAATAGTTGGGGCAGCGAATTTGGCGATTCTGGAATTTTTTACGTTTCTTATGAGGACGCTGTTATTGGAACTGTTAATGAAGTTTATACTAGAATTGAAAGTGCTAATAATTATGATAATATCTATCAATATGATTTGTGCGGATGGATTGGCCAAATAGGATTTGATAAGAATCACGCCTACTTTGCAAATGTTTATAAGGCAGAAGGTGACCAAGATTTAAGAGCTGTAAGTTTTTATGCTACGGGGCCAAATACAAAATATAAGATTTATTTAGATACCGAAGTTGAAGCAAAAGCAAGCAAATCAAAAAGTCCAAAGATAAGCCTTGATACTCTTGTTGCAGAAGGTGACTTTAAGGAAGCGGGATATTATACTGTTAAATTTGATGAAGCTTATAGTCTTTCTAAAGGAAAAGATTTTGCGGTTATAGTAGAAATTGATACACCTGGTTCATCTCATCCAATTGCAATTGAGATGAAAACAGAAGACATTGCAAATGCTAATATAAATATTGATGGCAACAGAAGTTATATAAGTGCTTATGGAAAGGATTGGGAATATACGCAAAAGACATCTAAATGTAATGTCTGCTTAAAGGCGTTTACGGTTAATAAATGAAAGTAATAATGGCAACCCAAAATGAACATAAAGTAAGTGAAGTTAGACAAATCTTTGAAGGCAGTGGAATAGATGTTATTTCAATGACCGAGGCAGGGATTGATATTGATATAAAAGAAACTGGCCAAACCTTTGAAGAAAATGCTATAATTAAGGCTCAGGCGATAAAGAGTTTGACAAATGAGATTGTTATGGCGGATGATTCTGGACTTATAATAGATGCGATGCCTAACGAACTTGGAATTTATTCCGCTAGATTTATGGGCGAAGATACTCCGTCAATAGATAAAAACAAAGAGATATTAAGAAGACTTGATGGTCTAGAAATAGAAAAAAGAAGTGCAAGATTTATTTGCACAATTGCGATTGCTTATCCAAATGGTGAAACGAAAATTTTCGAAGGTGTTATGGAAGGGTATATAGCTAAGTCCATAGCAGGCGAAAATGGATTTGGATATGATCCAATATTTTATGTGCCAGAACGAGGCTGTACATGTGCACAGCTCTCTGAAGAAGAAAAAAATAAAATTAGTCATAGGGGTAGGGCCTTAGCCAAAGCCGCAATCGAACTAAAGAAACAAATTTTATAAGTATTTTCTTTAGTTTTTCGTTGACATTAAAATGGTGCTAATATATAATATCACTTGCGCCTTATAAATGAGGTGCATTTGAAAATCCATTGCGGGGTGTGGCTCAGTTTGGCTAGAGCGCTTGATTTGGGATCAAGAGGCCGCAGGTTCGAATCCTGTCACCCCGACACTTTGCGGGTGTAGTTCAATGGTAGAACACCAGCCTTCCAAGCTGGATACGTGGGTTCGATTCCCATCACCCGCTTGCGATTGAGCATTCGGAACCCCTTGTGCTCATATTTTATGTATAAGTGTCTGTAGCTCAGCCGGATAGAGCACCGGCCTTCTAAGCCGGGTGTCGGGGGTTCGAATCCCTTCAGGCACGTTAATCTAAAGAGGCTAAAGGGCTGATTTGAGATTTATGGTGGGTGTGGCGCAGTTGGCTAGCGCGCCAGATTGTGGCTCTGGAGGCCGTGGGTTCGAGTCCCATCACCCACCCTTTCAGGACATAATACTGTAGGGCTATCGCCAAGCGGTAAGGCACAGGACTTTGACTCCTGCACTCGCTGGTTCGAATCCAGCTAGCCCTGTTATAGATTATATGATATAATCGCATTTGAAAATTTTACTTTGGGCGTGTAGCTCAGGTGGTAGAGCACTTGACTTTTAATCAAGTTGTCCGGGGTTCGAATCCCCGCACGCTCACAAAAAAACAGTCTCTTTTGAGGCTGTTTTTTCTTTGCAAAATATTAATTTATAATTCAACTTGAAAATCTGAAAGATTGGCAGATTCTTTATCGTGCGTAATCATAATAAGGAGTTTGCCATTTTTATTTGTATACTTTTGGATTACATCTAAAACTTGTCTGCGAGTTTCTTCGTCTAGGCCTGTAAAAGGCTCGTCCATTATATAGATATCAGCGTCAAGACAAAGGCTTCTTGCGATAGCAACACGTCTAGCCATGCCGCCAGAAAGGTCTTCAACAAGGCTAGAGAGTTCATCTTTAAGACCAAGTTCTTCTAGTATGGTTTTAGCTTTAAGTTCTAAACATGTACCGGAGCATTTTTTATCAGCAGCTAAGCTGTCTTTTGCGGCTAGTAAAGTGTTAAATAAGACGTTTCTTTGCCCAATTAAGCAATTTTCCTGAAATACTACTGAAACGCTCCCTTCTATTTGCACATTTCCGTTATCAGGCGTTTCAAGGCCTAATATCATATTTACTAGCGTAGTTTTTCCACGTCCGCTTTGGCCAATTATGGCAACAAAACCAGCCTCAGGAAATTCGCAAGAAAAATCCTTGAATATAGTTTTTTTGTTATAAGATTTTGAAATGTTTTCTAATTTAATCATTTGTTTTTATAATTATTCTTTACATGATCATAAGCTTTGCTAACAAGTTTAACTAGTAATTTTTCTAAAATAAAACTTAAAATAATTACAACTATTGTCCATGCAAAAAGGTCAGTTGTTTCTAAGTAAACTTTTGAATCAAAAAGCGCTGCACCAATTCCAAAGTTAGGGTTGATTAAGACTTCTGCAGCTATTTCCGACTTCCATGCAAATCCAATTCCAGTTTTGGCAGCAGCCATAAAATAAGGAGAAGTTGTAGGAAGATATATATTTAAGAATTTACTTTTTTTAGTGAGCTTAAAAGTCCGAGCCATTTTAAGTAATGAAGAATCAGTTGATTTTATTCCCTCGTGAACATTTGCCCAAACCATAGGTGTAACCATTAAAAATGAAGTCACAGCAGGTATATTATTTTTTGCTACGAAAACAAATAAAAGAAGAATAAATGAAACGACGGGAGTAGCTCTTATCACTTTGGCAGCAGGTGTAAAGAATGCATCTGCAATCTTAGAAAATGATGTAAGAAGTCCAAATCCAGCGCCAATAATTAAAGCTAAAAGATAACCGATAATAATTCTTAAAAGTGATGCACCAATTGCCTTCCAAAATGGGGCAGTGCTTATTAGCGTTGCAAGGCGAATAAAAACATTAATAGGAGAAGGAACTATTAATTCTTTTCCTACTATGAGATAAATAATTTCCCATATAACGAGCCATGCTATAAGTACGGCTACAACTTTTAAGATTTTCTTTAATGGTTTCATTTATAAAAAATATCGTCTCCTGGAAGCTTTCCGCCAACGCTTTGAGGGTTCGCTTTATGTAACGTAACAAGCATATCGTTCATAGCTGCATGCATTTCATTGCCGTCAATATATACGATGTGACAATTAGGAATTGCTGCCAGGGCGATTTGCTCATTAGGAATTATTTCATACTGCGCAATTAGCTTTGCAGCTTCTTTGGGGCTGTCGTTTGTAAAATTAACTGATGCTTTATATTCTTCTAAAAAGGCATCAACTATTTCAGGATGTTTAAGTGCAAAAGTTTTGCGAACTACAATTGCTCCTTGGACTAATTTTGTATTTGTGGTTTCAGACCAAAGCTTAGTTAAGTCAAGCGCTACAGTTACACCTTCTATTTTTGCTTTGGCAGCAGTAACTTTTGGTTCTGGAATCATAATTATATTAGCGCTGCCACTAGCAAGTGATGAGATAGCCTCGTCATGTTCCGCAACATATTCAACACTTACTTTTCCTAAAAGGTCGTTGCACTCTAAAATACGGTTTAATATATATTCAGGTGTACTACCTTTTCCTGAAGCAATAATAGTTTTTCCTTCCAGATCTTTTATAGATTTTATTGTATTGCCTTTTTCGACAATATATAAAACACCTAAAGTGTTGAGTGCACATGTTAAGATTTCACCCTCAGTTTTATTAAAAAGGACACTTGCAAGATTAATAGGAACGGCTGCTATATCAATGTTTCCAGCGATAAGTTGACCGGTTATTTCATCAGGTGAATTTGCATAGGAAATAGTGTACTTATATTTTGAATTTCCTGTATCACTTTGATTGTTTAAGTAAGCCATTCCCATTCCAGTAGGCCCATTAAGAGCAACGATGTTTACAAGTGTAGAAGAGTTTTGGCTTATCGATTCTGTATTTTCATTTTTTGTTTTAGAGCAAGATGTAAGCGTACCTAAAATAAGTACGCTTACTAACATATAAACTAATATTTTTTTCATTAGTTTCCAACGGCTTCCTTTGCTAATTTATCTGCCACCTCGTTATAGGTATCTCCGGAATGTGCTAAAACTTTTTCAAATTTAATCTGCACATCTTTGGAAATTTCATCATAGAAGGCTTTATATTTTTTTGTCCAAGTTTTTTTGGCTTTCCATTCACCGGTGCACCATTTGGATATTCCTTCGTAATCATGATAAATCGTAAGTTCTTTTATACCCATTTCTTTAGCTCTTTTCATCGCTTCGCCAGCGCCCATTATTTCTCCTGCGACATTACGCATTTGTGCAAGCTCAGGATTGGAAAAACCCTTGCTAAGTTCAAGAACTTTTTCTTCACCATCTAAAGTATAAAAGAGTACAACGCCATAGCCGAACATTTCGGTTGCAACATTATAACTTCCGTCAACGTAAGCTTTCATAAATCACACCTTTAAATTATGTTAATAAAAATGCAATGCTGAGTGAGATACAAATTTGTGCTGCGTAGTAAAGTCCCAAATTTATTCTAATGAACACAGGCGTGTTCATCTTATCTTCAGGTGTAAAGTAAATCATAGCCAAAATAAGATCGCTTAACATAAAGAGTACAAGTCCTACAGCTAAGAAAATCTTTGTTGTTAAGAAGAAACCAGAATCGTTCAAGAAAATTTGTAGTATTGCAAACATCATTGTGAATGCAAGTACGAACATATAAATTGATGAAATCAACTTATATTCTCCATAAACAAGTCCAGCGATTTTTTCGGATGCAAAGTAAATAATTAGTGCCAAAAGTATAGCAACGCCTAATGAAATAAGAACTATCATAAGGTTCGAGCCAAAAGTAATTATCATAAATGCTGTAAAGAAAAGATGACCAACTAAAAATACTATAAAGCCAGCAAAGGTATAAGGCTTTTCGTCATTACGGTATAAATATTTCATATCAAGGAATAAATCACCTAAAATACCAAATACCTGGCCAACGATTATTAATGTTGAAAAGAAATATCCTACACCGAAATTATAGGCGGAACATGAAAGCATAATAAAGCATGCGCTTGCAATTCCTTTTAGTATAAGAGATATAGGATCGGTTTTTTTGCCTTTTCTAACAATGAAAAGCACAGCAAAAAATATAGAAATAAAAAATAATAAACAAAATAACAAATTTTCTATCACGATAAAACTTCCTTTCTTAATAAACTAAATTCCTACAAATATATCAATAATTATACATTAAATAAGACAATAAAAATAGTTTTATAAAAATTAAGAGCAGAGCATGTTTTTTGCAGCTGCTCATTTTTTGCAAAATTTTTTTTGACGAAATGACAAAAAGTTCTTGACAAATATCCACAGTTTTGGAATAATACTGCACAGAACGACAAGAAAATGTAGACAACTTGGCAAAAAAATGAAAAAACTGCCTAAAAACTGCTATTAAATGTGGATAACTCACAAAAATTATAATAAATTATCAACAAAATGTAAAAATGTCAAAAAAATTTCAAAAATTTTACACATTTTAGTTGACAATTATAAAAAATAGGCATAAAATCTTCACATATCGACACAAAATATATGTCGTTATGACAAAAGAGGCAAAATGACTTTTAAAGAGTATTTAAGAAAACAAGATATTGTTTTTTCTGCAAAACGCTATTTTATTGATGCGCTTAGCGCAATGGCTCAAGGGTTATTTGCATCTTTGCTGATTGGAACAATTATTAAAACAATCGGTGAACTAACTAATGTAGAACTGATTGTTATCATAGGTGTTTTTGCGACAGCGATGATGGGACCTGCTATGGCAGTTGCAATTGGAAGATCACTGAATTGCCCACCACTTGTTTTGTTCTCGCTTATTGCAGTCGGATATGCTGCATCGGAATGTGGTGGAGCTGGAGGACCTTTAGCAGTTTTTGTTATTGCAATTATTGCAGCAGAGTTTGGAAAACTAGTTTCAAAACTAACACCAGTAGATATTTTGGTAACACCACTTGTGACGGTTTTAGTTGGAGGGTTGCTTTCGGTCTTTGTCGCACCTTTATTAGGAACAGCAGCCTCGTACGTTGGTAATTTAATTATGTGGGCAACAGAACTTCATCCGTTCTTGATGGGAATGATAATTTCGGTTGTTGTCGGAATTGCACTTACGCTTCCTATCAGTTCCGCGGCTATATGTGCAGCACTAGGACTTACTGGACTAGCTGGAGGAGCGGCGTTAGCAGGATGTTGTGCAAACATGATTGGATTTGCTGTTATAAGTTTTAGAGAAAATAAATGGGGTGGCCTTGTTGCTCAAGGAATAGGAACAAGTATGCTCCAGATGGGAAATATAGTTAAGAATCCTAAAATATGGATTCCGGCAATTGTAGCTTCAATTGTTAACGGCCCAATTGCAACATGCTTATTCCATTTAGAAATGAATGGTGCAGCTGTTAGCTCTGGAATGGGCACGTGCGGATTCGTTGGACAAATCGGTGTAATCACTGGATGGACTGAAGAAATCGCAAATGGATTAAGACTTTCAATCACAGCGTTTGATTGGATTGGCCTAATTGTAGTTAGTCTATTAGTTCCGGCTATTGTTTCTTGGTTAGTATCGTTACTACTGAGGAAGGTTAACTGGATTAAAGAGGGAGATCTGAAATTGGATCTATAGGTCACAGAAGAGAAAAGCGCCATGAGGGTGGTTGCTCATGGCGCCTACCGAACCTCTATATCAACCGTGACAATTAATTTGTGCCTGTGGTGTCTGACCCGTATATATTTTTTATTTTAAAATGCCAACAACGATGAAAAGTAGGGAAAGGTCGGGCACCTTAGAGGGTATTCCCCGTATATAGTCTATTTTATAAGCGAGCGAGAAGAAGGTAATGGAGTACACTAAGTCTGAAATTAAAAAAATAATTAAAGATGAAGACATCAAGTTTATTCGTCTGCAATTTGCTGACATCTTTGGTGTTCTAAAAAGTGTTTCCATTACTCCTTCCCAGCTTGACAAAGCACTGGACGACAAGATTATGTTTGATGGTTCTTCTGTTGATGGTTTTGTAAGAATAGAAGAAAGCGATATGCGTCTTGTTCCAGACATCAAAACTTTTCTTATTCATCCATGGGATCAAGAAAATGGCAAAGTTGCAAGAATTATTTGTGACGTTTATAGGGGCGACGAGCCTTTTGAAGGCGACCCTAGATATATATTAAAAAAGGCAATAAAAAAAGCTAAAGATAAAGGATTTACTTTTTATGTTGGCCCAGAGTGCGAGTTTTATTTATTTGAAACTGATGAAAAAAACAGACCAATAATTGATACTGTTTATGATCAGGGAGAATATTTTGAAGTTGGTGCTAACGATGTTGGTGAGGATGCTAGAAAAGATATTGTACTTGCACTTGAAAAAATGGGATTTGAGATTGAGGCTTCTCATCATGAATGTGGCCCTTCTCAACATGAAATTGATTTTAAATATGATGAGGCTTTAAAAGCAGCCGATAACATAATTACTTTCAAATATGCTGTTAAAAAAATGGCAGCAAAACATAAATTATATGCAAGCTTTCTTCCTAAACCATTATATGGTGAGGCAGGAAATGGAATGCATCTTAATATGTCATTAATGAAAAACGGAAAGAATGCTTTTGTTGATGAAAAAAATTCTAAAGGTCTTTCAAAAACAGCGTATTCTTTCATGGCTGGAATTATGAAACATATTGATGCTATGGCGCTTATTACAAATCCAATCATAAATTCTTATAAAAGATTTGTACCAGATTTTGAAGCGCCTATGTATATTGCATGGTCTTTGCAAAACCGATCTCCTCTAATTAGGGTGCCTTCAAGCAGGGGACAGTCGACGAGGATAGAGCTTAGAAATCCTGATCCTTCTGCCAATCCGTACCTTGCTTTGGCGGCATGCCTAGAGGCTGGCCTAGACGGTATTGAAAATAAAATGACCCCTCCATCTCCAGTAGACAAAAACATTTTTGAAATGAGTAAGAGAGAAATCACTCGTTCAGGAATTAAAACTCTTCCACTAAATATGTTTGAAGCTATTGGCAAGATTGAGAAAGACAAAGTAATACTTGATGTTTTAGGAAGTCATATAGCAGAAAGATATATTAGTGCTAAGAAATTAGAATGGAATGAATATTCGCATCAAGTAAGTGATTGGGAAATGAAACATTATCTTTTAAAATATTAGTGCTTTCTGGTGCATAGGAACGCTTCTAGCGACAACCCAGCACCTTCTATATATGAAAAATCTCCTGCCCGTTGGCAGGAGTTTTTAATTGAAATTATTTTTAATAAAATTATCTTCGTTGACTTTATATAAGTTTGCCAGCACAACGAGGGTAGAGTTCAACGTCTCTTATGTTGCTGATTCCTGTTACATACATAATAAGTCTTTCAAAACCTAGACCAAAGCCAGAGTGCTTAACTGAGCCATAGCGACGAAGGTCTAAATAGTTTTTATAATCATCGAGGTTAAGACCAAGTTCTTTAATTCTAGCTTCTAGTAAGTCTTTTCTTTCTTCTCTTTGGCTTCCGCCTATAAGCTCGCCTACACCAGGTACTAGCATATCTGCTGCAGCAACAGTTTTTCCATCTTCGTTCATGCGCATATAGAAAGCTTTGATATCTTTTGGATAGTCATAAACGAAAGTAGGTTTTTTATAAATCTTTTCTGTAAGGAATCTTTCATGTTCCGTTTGCAAATCAATTCCCCATTCAACAGGAAATTCAAATTCGTCATTATGCTGTTTTAATATTTCAACTGCTTCGGTGTAACTTACACGAGCAAATTCAGAATCTACTAAGTTGCTTAGTTTTGACAAAAGTTCTTTATCATAAAAATTATTGAAGAAGTTAAGTTCTTCGGGACATGTATCTAAAAGATGCTTAACTACATATTTAATCATAGCTTCGGCACATTCCATATCATCTTCTAAATCGGCAAAAGCCATCTCAGGTTCAAGCATCCAAAACTCTGCTGCATGGCGTTGCGTATTAGAATTTTCTGCACGGAAAGTTGGACCGAAAGTATAAACTTTTCCGAAGGCAAGAGCAAAACTTTCAGCTTCTAACTGACCTGAAACAGTAAGGTTTGTTTCTTGGCCAAAGAAGTCCTGGCTAAAATCAACTTTTCCATCTTCTGTCAAAGGAGGGTTAAGTGGGTCAAGAGTTGTAACTCTAAACATTTCACCAGCACCTTCGCAATCACTACCTGTGATTAAAGGTGTATGCACATACACAAAGTTATTTTCATTAAAGAATTTATGAAGAGCGTATGCAGCTTCGCTGCGAACTCTAAATACAGCACTAAAAGTATTTGAACGAGAACGAAGATGCGGTATTGTTCTTAAAAATTCTAGTGTGTGACGTTTCTTTTGAAGAGGGTAGTCACTTTCGCATATGCCTTCGATTTTTACTTCCTTTGCATGTACTTCTAAAGGCTGTTTTGCATCTGGGGTCAAAACAATTTCGCCGTTAACTATTACGCTAGTTCCAACCGAAAGGTTTGCTAACTCCTTAAAATTATTAAAAGCTGCTGCATCAATTATTATCTGTAAATTTGCAAAGCAACTACCATCATTGATCTCTAAAAAGCCTACGTTTTTAGATTCACGTGATGTTTTAACCCATCCAGCAATAGTAACTTGACTACCGTTTTCAGGTGCATCCTTAAAAAGTTTAACAATTTCAGTGCGTTTCATAAGAGTTTCCTTCTTTCAAAAATTTCATATCATTATATATTATTTGCATTTTTCCTTCAATAGTTAGTGGGGGAATGTGGCCAGAGAAAATAGTTGGACATTGTAGAAGTTTCACTTACATCTAGATTATGTAATAAAAGAATTAAAAATGTTTAAATACACAATATATAGTGGTATAATAAACCATAATGTACTAAATCATAATTAGAGGTGAATACAATGAAAAAGAAAGTGCTTCGTTTATTTATAGCTTTTATGACGGTGATTTGTCTTACAATACCGTTTGCTTTTGTAAGCTTTGCAAAAGGTTCGTTAGGTTATGAAGTAGAACAAAACGTTGAAGTAGATAATGACAATAATAATATTACAGTTACTTTAGCTGTTAAGAGTACAAGGGAAATAAATGTACTTTCAGATTTAAAACTTAAGAACGAAGTTCCAGAAGGATATGAATTAAAGAAACAAGGAACAGGTGAGATAAGTGTTGAAGAATTAGCATATGCAGACGGGCCAATCAAACTAACAACAACTTTTGTTCCAAAGACTAATCCTAAAACGGGAGATAACAATTCTTTATTCTTAATAATTGGAATCATTGTTTTAAGTGGATCACTTATAGCTGTTTTAA